>NVSA01000011.1 GCA_002401045.1 Paracoccaceae bacterium | reverse complement strand
GGCTGTTCGCCATTTAAAGAGGTACGTGAGCTGGGTTTAGAACGTCGTGAGACAGTTCGGTCCCTATCTGCCGTGGGTGTAGGAGACTTGATGGGAGTTGCCCCTAGTACGAGAGGACCGGGGTGAACGAACCACTGGTGGATCTGTTGTGGCGCCAGCCGCAGTGCAGAGTAGCTACGTTCGGACAGGATAACCGCTGAAGGCATCTAAGCGGGAAGCCCCCCCAGAAACAAGGTCTCCCTTGAGGGCCGTGGAAGACCACCACGTCGATAGGCTGGAGATGTAAGCGTTGCAAGACGTTCAGTTGACCAGTACTAATTGCCCGATAGGCTTGATTTGATCCAGTAATAGCTAGATTAGGACGCATTACCATGCGTCTTCTGTATGCTAATACGGACAAAAGTCAAAAGGATAGACAGTCTCGTGTTAYGAAGYWTCCCTCGTACGGAWGCTTCGTTCAGTATTTTCTTGGTTTGGTGATCACAGCACCAGCAAAACACCCGATCCCATCTCGAACTCGGCCGTTAAGTGCGGTTGCGCTGATGGTACTGCGTCTTAAGGCGTGGGAGAGTAAGTCATCGCCAAACCTAGTAAATACTGATCAAATGCTCTCATAAACGATGAAATAAGCAATGGCCGTCCTTTGGGGCGGCTTTTTTGCGTTTAATGGGGAGCGTATGTTTTCCTTCTTCCAAGAATACGTGGTTTCTGTTACATATCTGTTGGATGACTAGTACTTCAAATATCTTAAATGGCCCGCAAAGCGAGGCATATGCATATGTAGGACGATTGGTCTTTGATGCATCAGCAATTGAACTCGAACTAGATAAGTATAATTTTGAATTTTGTAGAAAATTCCCTGATCGCAAAAATAGGATTTGCGATGATTTAATAATGGATAAGGGAGCTAAAAAATTCTACCACTTTTCGATTAACCAAAAAATTTCATTCTTTATTCAAAGCTTTACGCACTACTCACCGCTTTTGATGGTACAAGATGCAGAAGGACGTCTAGACTTGAATAGTTTTGGTTATACGATGGATGAGTTTTTCGACATTCGAAATCATTGTATTCATGGATGTGTTGACTTAATTGTTTCTAACGAAAATTTACTAAAAATCCGTGCAACTAAACTTTCAAAAAATCGTAAATTCAGCAACGAAAAACAAAAGCTGATACCTGAAAAAGGGAAATATAAGTTTAGCACTTACGAATACACATCTTTATTGATGGATAGGCTGTACTATGAGGCGGCTTATATTAAGAGTATAATCCGGCAAGCGTCTCAAACCCTCGATAATCCTGATTATGTACCTGAAATGATTAAGCGAGAAAAAGAGGCGCGTTCAAACCGACAGGCATTAACAGAAGTATTTGGCCTCCCTTTGATGGAAGTTTTGCAGGCTCTCTTGGCAAATAAACCTTTAAAGCCATCTGAAGAATTCATAGAGAAGCAGGTTTTTAAGGATAACTAGCTAATCTATATGCTGATCCATTCGCCCAAACGATGAAATATAATACTGCCGCCCAAAGGGGCGGTTTTTTGCGTTTAATCTGGGGTCAGACGTGAAGGTTAGGGTTCCACCGAGCATCTTCAAATACGCATGCCGTGCCATTAGAGGATGATATCTATAAAACTATCCGCAGGCATATTAACGAGATGGGAGCGGACGCCGACATTCTATTAGACTGGATGACTTCAGCGGCGCCGAGCGAGATGAACTTTAAGGTTAGCGATGATCTGTGTCGCGCGAATATTGCCACGTTTGTCTACCATGGCTGTTAACGCCCCCGCGAAATAGGTAACCTGATCCCGAACTCGGCTAAACATCCCAGCCAAGACATAAGTTGTTTACTTGTCTATAGTATGTAAGTCTTTTTGCCATAAACTTGGATTTGGGATTTTTGCTATGCCTGAGGTGAAACAACATGCTTCAATCATTGAGGCGGCTATCGCGCGTGACGAGTCTGCGCGCTACCCTTTGGTTGCGTCGTGGCAAAGATCCCGCCTGTTACATGACCTGAGCCCCAATAAATTGACAGCGCCTGAACGGGTGACGCAACAGGAACTTAATGAGGCCCAGCAACGGCAGGGGTTGTTGTTGAATGTAAGCAACCCGAAGCTTGATCAATTGTATCTTGCGGTTGGTGATGTCGGGTGCAGTGTTGTTCTGGCWGAYATAAACGGTGTGGTGATCGCGCGGCGTGGCGCACAAGAAGATGATAAAACTTTTGATAAGTGGGGTCTGTGGACTGGCGCAATTTGGAGCGAAGAAAGTGAAGGTACCAATGGGATCGGCACCTGTATCATTGAAAAAAGAGCGCTGACAATTCACAAAGATCAGCATTTTTATTCAAAGAATACAGGGCTTTCGTGTACTGCCGCGCCAATTTTTGACCACAATGCCAACTTGATGGGGGTCATTGATGTATCGTCTTGTCGTGCRGATTTGACSGCCAATTTTTCACAGTTAATTTCTGTGGCTGTGATCGATACCGCGCGACGGATTGAGACGGATCATTTCACGCAAAGCTTCCCAGATGCGCAAATCATTTTGGCGCCGACGCCGCAAGMATCCAATGCGACGAATGGCGCGGCTCTTATTGCGGTGAACCGAGATGATCTTGTTATCGGGGCAACCCGCAGTGCGCGCGATRTATATGGTCTAAACGATGACGATCTGAACAGCCCATTGCCGCTGTCGACGCTACAAGGCAAAGCGGTTAACCTGGCGCGTGATTATGCCCAGTCAGAGAACCGTATTATTCAGCAATCTCTGGCAAAATCTGGCGGTAATATTAGCGCGGCCGCGCGTGAAATGGGAATCAGTCGGGCGACTTTGCATCGTAAATTAAAGAAAATTAGACAGCAAACAGGGTAAGAGCCTCGATAAGCCCAAAGTTTCTGGCCTAAACTGTCGCAATACTGCGACATATTTTTCGACCTGTAACAGTCTTGATACACCCCAGCAGAACAGTTGAATTCCAGCATAGTGACATAACGGCGTTGGTAATTCTAACCTCTCTGGGACGTTAAAGCTATTCTGGGAGGAAAACATGGCTTTTAAATTCAAAGAGAAATATGGAAACTATATTGGGGGTAAATTTATTGACCCAGTGGACGGAAAATATTTCGATAACATCACACCTGTAAACGGTAAGGTCTTGTGCCAAATACCGCGCTCTAATGATAAGGATATTACCCTAGCTCTGGATGCGGCACATGCTGCAAAAGATGCTTGGGGTGCGACTAGTGTCGCCGAGCGCAGTCAAGTTTTGCATAATATTGCGCAGGTTATGGAAGATAACTTGGCCGTACTTGCCGAAGCTGAAACATGGGACAACGGGAAGCCAATTCGCGAAACAACTGCGGCTGATATTCCACTGGCCATCGACCATTTCCGTTATTTTGGCAGTGTCATTCGTGCCCAAGAAGGATCGTTAAGTGACCTAGACGGTGATACCGTTGCATATCACTTCCAAGAACCGCTTGGTGTTGTGGGTCAAATCATCCCTTGGAATTTCCCAATTCTAATGGCTGTTTGGAAATTGGCGCCAGCCCTTGCGGCAGGGAACTGTGTTGTTCTGAAACCAGCCGAGCAAACACCTGCGTCTATTTTGGTTCTGCTTGAACTTATCGGCGATTTGTTACCAGCCGGCGTTTTAAACATCGTGAATGGTTTCGGGTTGGAAGCCGGTAAACCGCTTGCTTCGAGTACACGCATCGCAAAGATTGCCTTTACGGGCGAAACGACAACGGGTCGTTTGATCATGCAATACGCATCGGCGAACATCATTCCATGTACGTTGGAGTTGGGCGGTAAATCACCAAACATATTCTTCAAAGATATCATGGATGAAGATGATGCATTTTTTGATAAAGCGATTGAGGGTCTTGTGCTCTTTGCATTCAATCAAGGCGAGGTTTGCACCTGCCCAAGCCGTGCATTGATCCATGAGGACATCTATGATGAATTTATGGCGCGGTGCTTGAAACGTATTGAGGCAATCGTTCAAAGCGATCCACTTGATCCAAACACAATGGTCGGCGCCCAAGCATCCAGCGAACAATTTGAGAAGATCCTATCCTATATGGATATCGGTATCAAAGAAGGTGCTGAGCTATTGATCGGGGGCGGTCCTGCAGAGACATCTGGCAATATGGAAGGTGGTTATTATATTCAGCCAACCGTGTTCAAAGGTACGAACGACATGCGGATTTTCCAAGAAGAGATTTTTGGCCCCGTTCTGTCTGTGACAACTTTTAAGACCGATGAGGAAGCTTTGGAAATTGCCAATGACACGCTTTATGGTCTTGGGGCGGGTGTCTGGAGCCGTGATGCAAATAAGTGTTACCGTTTTGGTCGCGCGATCCAGGCTGGGCGTGTTTGGACAAATTGCTATCACGCATATCCAGCGCACGCAGCGTTTGGCGGTTACAAGCAATCGGGTATTGGTCGTGAAAACCATCTGATGATGCTTGGCCATTACCAGAAAACAAAGAACCTTTTGGTCAGCTACAGTCCAAACAAATTGGGTTTCTTTTAAGACGTAACTGTAAGGGCGTATTCAGGTGCGCCCTTACATACTAGAAAGTAGATACGCATGGCAGATCAAGTTGAAGCAACCGACGCCGCTTTGCAGTTGATAAAAGAGATTATTGCGGATCATGGGCCTGTTATATTCCATCAATCAGGCGGCTGTTGTGATGGCTCAGCGCCGATGTGTTACGCACAGGGTGATTTGATTATTGCCGATCATGATGTGCTGATGGGCGAAATTGGCGGTGCGCCATTTTATATCGGCGGCGCCCAATATGAGGCATGGAAACACACGCGTTTGATTATTGATGTCGTTGAGGGACGCGGTGGTATGTTTTCCCTTGATAATGGGCGCGGCAAACGGTTTTTAACTCGGTCAGATTTATGTGACGTTTAAKMRCTTGGTCAGTCTAYTTGGTTGGCRAGCCCGAAGACACGTCCAATCAGTCCRAAGATGGTGTTMACTGAATTCAGCGCAGATTCTGTGACTAAAACAGTGTCTTCAGAATTGATGGTGAATTTTCCAGCACTGAACAGCCCRTCGGATGTTGTGAGGTCGATGGTAAAGACRACCCGTTCATTTTCAGGCCCTGTGCCATCTGTGCGAACAGTTTTGYTTGGATATTCGCGTAGAACCAAAATGCCTTTGGGGTTGGCGCGTGTATCTGAAATGCCGCCGATTAATGCAATCGCATCAAGGGCGCTGATTTTGTCTTCTTCGAAATAGACCAATTGTTCTTTTGCAGCCGCRCCTAAGGATCTAAAATAGCGCTCGTCGCTTTCAACGATCACCTTATCGCCACCGCGTAAAATTGTGTCGCGTGCAGGTGATTTGAAAATACCCTTTAGCGATGTTGAATACGTGCGGCCTGCGCGGATTAGGCGGACATGCGGGTTGCGCAAACTTGTCGATACCCCGCCGCCTGCGCTGATTAAATTAAGCACTGTGAAATGGGCGTCCATTATCGGGTAGGTTCCCGGGCTTGCAACCCCGCCGATTAAGCTGATCGATCGGTTGGTGCCCGCGGTTACGGTTAGCTGAACTTGGGCGGACGGAACAATGCTTTCTAATTCGGTTTGAACCTTTATGCGCGCCTGTTCTTGAGACAGGCCAGACACTTTGATTTTTTCAATATAAGGGACAAAAATTGTACCGTCTGGCGAAACGCGGATGTTCTTTATTTCAGTCACCTTTTGCTCTGGAGAGGTCAAAAGTGAATTGTCTTCATTGTCCCAGAGAACTAAATCAAGGCTATCGCCAGAAGCAATGGTTGTCCCCGAACCAGAATGACGGTGACTGATCCAACGCCCCGCACTGATTGTGCCTGTTGTCGGCCACTGTGCGACCGTGGGTAAAAAACCTTTGGTGACAGGGTAAATGGCTAAATCTGGGGTCGCCGTTCTTGATTTATGAATGATTTCTGATTGGATTGGCGCGCCTCTTGGCAGCGTGCAAGACGACAAGAAAACCATTAAAATCAGCGAGCTGAAAGCTAATAATAGTCTGTTAAGCATTCGTATTCGCCCTTAAATGGTTGTGGAATTCATGATTCCACATTCTTACTGTGCTTTGATATAGCTTGTAGCGGTTTGGTCAACTGTTTCTAGCTGAAATAACCAAACGAAGCAGGCGGCTGCCAATGCGGGGAAAAATATAGGCAATGGTTCCGAGGTAAATTTTTGTCTCGATTTTAAAGCCTTGGCGCTTGATATATTCAATATCCCATCTAAGTTTTTTACGGGCGCCAACGTCGCTATCGGTGTAACCCCAACGTAGCTGTGCAAGCCCTGAAATACCTGGGCGTACAGATTGACGGGTTGAAAAACCCGGAATGCTTTGGGCGTATTCTTCGAAAAATTCAGGTTGTTCGGGGCGCGGGCCGATCAGGCTCATATCGCCCAATAAAACGTTAATCATTTGCGGTAATTCATCAATATGTATGTCGCGCATGAATTTACCCAAAGGTGTGATGCGGGCATTTTCTTCGGTGGCAAATTTATTACCGCTACCTTGGTTTTGCATGGTGCGTAATTTGTAGATTGAGAAGATTTTATTATCTTTACCAACACGCTTTTGCGAAAAAAATAATTTTCCACGGTTTAGAAACGGGTTCAGTACAAGTGCGATAAGACAAACGCCCAAAATTATAGGTAGAAACAACAGTGAAGTGGCAAGATCAATACCGCGTTTAAAGATTCTAAATGTAAGAGATGCCACCTGTGTAACAGGCGCTAAAGGGTGTCCGTAAAAATATCCAGACTCAGTTGTGTCCGTTGGCATATGACCCCCTTTGTTGCATATCGCGCCCTATGTGATGGGCTATACGAAACACAACACGACTATAATAAATTTCGAACTGCAGATAGTCACTTAATAGGCATCTTATCTGATTCTAACCAGATTTATATTTGTGCAGGGGCGAAGGCGCGTGATTTTGCCTAAACTTTGTATATATCATTTGGGCAAGCGGTTATAAATTAGGCAGGTTTAATGCCGTATGATTTGATAAACAGCGCCAGCGGGCAGGGCACCCAATTGGCTGGTTTCGCCATCTGGCCAGTAAACAGTGGCCTGTGTGATCGCGGGTTTTGCCCCTAATCCAAAATGAATGAGGGGGGCATCAAAAGACATGTAGCCGCCGCCGAGTTGTAATTCGCGGCTTTGTTTGGCACCGTCTTGGGTCTGTATTTCGATACGCGCCCCAATGCCATAATGGTTGCCAGTTGCCCCGCGAAATTCAAAGCCAATTGCATGGCCTGTTTGGCTGTTGTTTCGAAATACGGTGACGGGGCCATTCACAGGATGTGTGACCATATCTAAATCGCCGTCATGGTCRAAATCAAAGGCTGTGGCGCTGGCGGTGATTAAATAATCCTCTAGCCCAAAGGAGCCTGATTTTTCAGTGAATGTGCCATCGCCGTTGTTGTGAAAAAATAGGTTTGAGGGGCTAACCTCATTGGGAACCCATGTGCCATTGACGATGTAGACATCTTGCCARCCGTCATTGTCAAAGTCCGCGATTTTTGTGTCCCAGCTCCAGCCGCCAACATCGAGGCCTTGGGTTTGCGCAACATCGTCAAAGGTTGCGCGGTCRTTGGATTGCAACAATACGTTTGATCGTAATATTTGCGCAATTGCGGCGTCGCGTTCTGCATCGGTTGTGGTGCGCTTTGGCCAGAAATGGATCGTGCAAAAGGCTTTGGCGAGGACTTGGGGCTTGGGAATTAAGGTGCAAATGGACGGATCATTTTGTTGGATTGCCAAGTCTTTGACCAGCATCGCTTTACATTCATTTTTATCGCGTCCGTTAAGCGTTTGGCATTTCGACGCATAWGTAGGATCAAAGTTATTACCTGTTTTATACCAAYCTTTAACGGCCATATTGCGCTGGCATATCGTGCGGTCYTGTTGGTTTTTGATCCCGTCGCAATATTTGCCGAGGGGCTGCATTTTTAAGGTTTCAGAAACGCCAGACGAACGACCTGCGATTTGGGCTAAATAGATTTCGGGGATGCTATCATTGTGTAAATCAGCGGTTTTGATTGCCATTGTGGTTGTGGTCGTATGCGGAATGATTGCGTCTGCATGGGTGATGAGGCGTAAGTTTCCTGTGCCTTGATTGCTGTAGAATGCATCGGGAATTTCGAAATCATTYCCGACCAGTAAATCTAGCGCGCCATCYGYGTTGAAATCTGAAAACAAGATCGAAAGGGTTTCGCCYGGTCGTGCGGGCAGGTCGATAAAGTGTTGCCCATCAAGGCGACCATCTTGATTGATTAAGATGCGGTTGCGCGATTCCTCTCCTGGAATACGGCGATACCAACCTGCGGCCCAGTYGCCCAAAGCCACGTCTAAATCTCCATCGGCTTCAATATCGCCAAAGCTGAGCGCCATGGTTAAAACTGCGTTTTCACGGTTGGCGACGGGGGTTAAGTTTTGGGCTGAGAATACGCCTTGGTCGCTGTGTAGGATAAAGTTGCCAGATAAATATGTCGTGATGAATATATCCAGCCAGCCATCATTGTTCAGATCGACAAGGGCGGCGTTGAATACGGGGAGGTCCGCAAGCTTGCCTAAATCAATTGCGCGGCGCTTGAATTGCCCCGTCCCATCATTGTCATAGATGTACAGCCCTTGGTATGTTGAGGCGATTACCAAGTCGGCGTCGCCATCTTGATCTATGTCACCGCTGGCGAGACTGCGGCCTTCCCAAAAGGGTGGCCACATATCTTGGAATGAGAACTCGATGGGTTTGTCGATGCCAATTTCCCATGCTTCTAGTCGTGTGAATAGGGTGGCTGCGGCTGCGGATTTGGACTGATAGGGGCGGGGGGTCACGGTGATAGCGGGGGTATCTGCTGCGTAGGCTTTGCCGATAAAATTGAAGCTGGGTATTTTACTGAGTAGTATTTCCAACGCGCGGTCGGTTTGGATATTATGATAGTTTTGTGCACCGAACCCTGCGATGACGCCCAAGATCACAACCACAAGGCTGACATATGTTGCGGCGCGTAGTGAAATGGATCGGGCGACAATGAAGAACGAATAGACGCTGAATATGCCTAGGGTAAAGAGCAGGGTCATAACAAAACCAGGGGCCAGCCCGCCAGAAAGTAAGGCACCCGCAACGACGACATCAAAGGCAATCGGGACGGGTAAAAAGGTGCCAACAAGGGCGACGAGTAAAACTGCCGCAATGCCAAAACGTACGTCTTGCAGGATTTCAGGTGGTAAAATATTGGCAACGGCGGCACCTAGAAAACCTGCCAATAGCATTAAGGGAACCGTGGTTTTGACGATGAACCATAGATGCTTTGCATAGCTTTTTAGGACAGCAATAAAAGCGGCTGGCAGGGTTTCAGATATTTGGTTTGCACCTGCTAATTCCCAACCTGTTGGTGGGATGGAATTCGGGTTTAAGGCCAGTTGTTCACGGGGTAAAAAACGACAAATGATTGGCACGGCAATCAAGATGACAAATAGACTGAGGGCGATTTTCGCCGCCACCATATAAAGGGGCAATAGGCTGAGCATGATGGTAAAGACGACGATGTTTAGCGTCGGCGAGGCGATCATTGCGGACAATGTGGTTTCAGCCCGCATGCCCGCCGCATAAAGTCCTTTGGCGATAGGGGCGGCACAGTTTACGCAGACCCCCAAAGGTGCGCCAATGAAGAGCCCTAGCAGTGAATTGGCAAAGCCGCTTTTAAAACTACGCTGCTGTACATAGCCCAAAAGCGTTAGGAACGCCGCGCCTAACAACAAGCCGAAAGCCATGCCTTTTTTGTTTGTATCGAGCCAATTTATTGTCGAATAGGCAATCCGTTTGACCAAGGGCATATCAGGGGTGATGGGTAGGATTGCTTCAAAGCTTATCGGGTCTTCGAGCTGTATTGCCCCTGACATCATGGCTTTTTCGTCCAAGGCGGGATAGCGTGATTGTGTCCAAAACAATGCCGCCAGTGCCGCGATTAACAGCAGACTGAAAACAACGCGTTTTGCATAGGGTTTGATGATAAAATTTTCCATATCAGAAGCATTGGCGCGCAATGCAATCAGTCCTTTGAGTCACTTTAATTGCTTAGGGCAGGATAGATTAAAAAATACGGTTTGGGCAGAAGAAAAACGGCCACTAGAATAATCTAATGGCCGTTAAATTTATTGTATCGATGCGTATTTGGGGCTTATTGGATCAAAGCCTTGAGCGATTGCATATCTTTTTCCAATTGGCTTAGACGGGCATCTTTTGCTACAAGGCGTTCATGCATCTGGGCAATATATAGATGTGCATGCTCTAGCTCGTTAAGCATCCGCAATACTTTATTGCTGAGATCATAAGCCCCGTTTTCGATAGTAGGCCCTACATTTGGCAAATATCCGTTCGCCATCATATCTTTGCTATGCTCAGAAATGCTTGGCAATGCGTAGCTTGGATCAAACACACGGTCACARCCAACCGAACAACTGCCGCCYGTGGTGATKGTWCCCGTCATGACAATGTCGCCYGCAATATCAATGCGGTTGTTRCCGTTKGTGCCGATTTTWAGCAGATTGGTCACGGCGTCTTGATCGATTTTCAAAGGCGTTGTGCCGCCTTGSGTGCCAATGTTTAGRCGACCCGCRGCTTGGGTGTTTTTAAACTGCCAGTTGTTGGTCGATGGTCCTGCAGTATTGGACAGYAKYAAARTKACATCKGCACCRCTGTTAAAAAYATCTARGTCGGCYTGWGGKKWWKSKGTTCCRAKMCCRAYSTYACYRTYKGYKYCRATAAASATYGCATTKSTRGSSGCSCCKGGTTTRATSYKKARGGGTARTSTWSWGCYGTTRGTRACATCGCGTATAAAAAAGTTTGTCTCATTGGCWGCAATATCAAARGTYTGTGSYGTAAAKCCRSWKGMTCCATYTTGYTCTAASCGYAASGTTGGCGTRTYYCCRTCAACKGTRTGTAYRTTRRYAACKGGRGMCGAKGTRCCAAWGCCRATRTCGCCASCGCTGTCGAYATAMAGTGCATTTGCTCTAGCGCCAGCCTCAACTTTGAAGGGCACTCTTCCTGCTGTAGAATCTTCTACTGCAAAATAGTTTGCACCGCCGTTGGACGAGTCGTTGATGACAATACGCCAATCGTTTGCGGGGAAACTTCCAGAGGCACTGGTATCATCGAAATTAAAGCGTAGATTGTTTTCTTTTAGACGCAAGGTATCAAACCCAAAGCTTTCAGCCGACGCACAATCAAGCCCAACACAGAGACTACCCTGTATGACGACATCTGTTGTGAAAACTTGAGCGGCCATCGCGGTTGAGGCGTTTAAGCCAACGATAAGACCAGCAGTTGCCAGCCCTAATTTTGTTTTTTTAGATACTGTTGTCATGGTTTTCCCTCTTAGTTTTTAGGCTAAACTTGGCCTATTGTTCTAGAATTTCTTCTTTTTTGATGATGACACCGCGTGACACGATGAAAGAGCCTGTCATTTGATATGATTTAGGTATTTCTGTTTTTTCGGCATCACCGCGCCCGTTGTTTATCGGGTTTTTAATTTTGACCATTTCATCTGTCGCGGCGGTTAGCTCATAGGAATAGACCCCATCGACGATATCGCCCATGTCACGTAGCGCAAATTGTGGTGTGCCTTTGCCTTTGAATGTTTCTGTCCGATCCCCTTCGGGACCCGTTACAGTCAATGTTGCATTAAACAAACTGCCCCAGCCTTCGAACCACAAGGTTGATGTGTTTGTGCGCGCAACAGGGTCATTCGCGAATACTGCTGTTGTCGTTAGGACAAGACTAAGGGCGAAAAGACCCATGATTTTGGCRWTGTGRAMTARYRAKWYAWWYMSKYNTAGWTATGYMMMAGWTKWRNAWTSNTSRTGWTKYTSNTGTKNAMNTWTCKTTMMMTTNNATGTCAACTTGTTAACAAAATATTAACGAATTTTAACATTTTACACTAAATCAAAGAATTAGGCAAATAATTTACTTAACGTAAACCTATTTAGAGTCTGTCCAATAAGCGGCGGCCATTTGCTGGGCTTCCTTGATTTGGTCTTGGGTTAGCAGGTAGGTAAAGCTGTCCCGAATTGCGGCTAGATTGGGCTGATGATTTGCTGCCGCAAGGCTTAACCACATATAGCCCGTGGCGTAATCTTGCGGTACACCTTGCCCGCGAAAATAGAGCAGCCCTAGGTTGGATCTCGCCGCAGGAATACCCGCTTTGGCGGCTCTGCTAAACAGATCAGCGGCTAGGGTGTAATTTGTTTTTGGGTGTGGTTGGCTGACAATTATCAGCCCCAAAAGGAATTGCGCAACAGGGTCGCCGCGCTGTGCGGCGGTTTCTTGGGCGGCAAGGGTGCTATCTGTATCATTCGCTAATTTAAGCCGAGGATCCCCGATAAAACCAATACGCTCAATGAGCGCCTGAAACGAGGTATCTTTGTGCTGGCCTGCACGACGGTAAAGCTCTGCGGCACGCCCATCGCTTTGCTTAACACCAAAGCCGTTTTCATAGAGCACCCCAAGGTTTGTCATGGCGGTGGTTAATCCAGAATTGGTGGCTCTTTGATACCAATCTGCGGCCTCTTTGTAGTCTTGATCGACGCCTTGCCCGCGGGTGTATAGTAGCCCCAAATTATTTTGCGCCCGTGGATGACCCGCTTGGGCCTGTGTGAAGAACAACGTGTAGGCTTTGTTGAAATCTTGGGCAACGCCTGTGCCGTTTTGGTATAAGACACCCAAGCTGACAGCGGCCTCTACGTGCCCTGCGGAACTGGCTTGGGTATATAAATCTGCGGCTTTGGCGAAATTTTGTGCGACCCCGATGCCTTGTTCATACATTTGCGCCAAGTCGTAGATAAAGGTAGGTTTCCCTGCGTTGGCGGCTTTGGATAACCAATCAAATGCTTTCGTATTGTCACTTTCCAGACCAATACCTGATCGCAAATAACGCCCTAAACGATTTTGTGCGGCGGCATTTCCTTGGTTGGCGGCTTTGGCATACCATTGTGCGGCAAGGTTAAAATCTTGTGGTACTGCCAAGCCCCGATCGTAGGTTTCTGCAAGTTGCAATTGCGCTGAAACGGCGCCCGTTTCAGCGGCTTGTGTTAAATCTGCTAATGTTTGCGGTTGGCCTTGCGCCGCATAAAAGGGGTAAAGGGTTGCAACACATAAAGCGGCAATAAACAGTCTGGATTTAGTTTTCTGCAACATAGCCCCGTGCCCGTTTCTGCGCCTGAGCGATTTGATCCTGTGTCATCAGTTTGGCATATATATCGCGAGATTTAAACGCTGGCTGATTTCCTCGCGCGGCGGCAAGATTTGCCCATTTATAAGCCTCRACATAGTCTTGCGCGACACCTGTTCCTGATGCGTAAAGTTGGCCTAATTGGTATTGGCCAAAAGCATCTCCGCGTGCGGCGGCAGTCGATAACATTTCAAAGGCTTTCGCATCTGCATCTTGGCTTTGGGCATATAGATGTCCCAAACGCCCCTGAGCCGTTAGATTGTTCGCGGCGGCTTTTTGCTCTAGCCAGGCCTGGGCATTTTCATCGCCATCAAGGCCGATTTGAGCGACCCAAACGATATGGCGTTTGTGCGCGGGAATACTCGTTGCAAATCCTGCGATAATCAGGCGGGCTAATTGTGCTTGGGCATTTAGCTCACCTTGATCCGCGGCTTGGGCATAAAGTTCTGCGGCGCGCGGCAGRTTTTTGTCGGTGCCAAACCCGCGTTCATAAAGACTGGCAAGGGCTGTGGTCGCGCGTAATAAAGATTGGTCAGATGCTTTTTCATACCATTCAAATGCTTTGGCATAATCTTGCTTTGCACCARTCCCGTTGGCATAAATATAGCCCAAATTACTTTGGGCACCTGCCTCGCCTGCTTGCGCGGATTTGTGCAACCAGCGCAAAGCTTCATCTGGTTTTTTGTCGACACCGTCGCCTTGTAGATAAGCTGTACCTAAGATGCGTTGCGCTGTGATTTGGCCGCCTTGCGCGGCGCGGGTCATCCAGTCAATACCTTTGGCGCCATCTTTGGTAACACCAGAACCTTGCAGGTAGTTTAGCCCCATAAACATTTGCGCTTCATTATAGCCTGCTTGGGCGGCTTTTTCTAAAAGATCAAAGGCTTTCTGGGTGTCTTTTTCAACGCCTAACCCGCGTGAATAATGCTTGCTTAATTCGAACATGGCTTGCAAATTTTCGCTCTTGCTGGCGCGTTCAAATAATTTAACTGCCGTTTCTGGGGCCTTGGAAACGCCAAAACCAGTTTGGTACATCTGCCCTAATCTAAGCTGTGCCACCGCACTGCCTAAATGGGATGCGCGATCTAATAGTTTTGCGGTAGTTTGTGGTGATTTTTTAACAATAACGCCACGGGCATAAAGCTGTGACAGTAAAATAATGGCTGGTATATGATCGGCCTTGGCGGCGCTGTTTAACAGCTTTGTGCCGCGTARGGTATCAGCGGGTCCGCCGCGCGTGTTAAGGAGCATTTTCCCGAGACGATATAAAACCTCGCTGTGTTCAGCGTGATCGCGGTCTTTGGCGAGTGTTTCCAGAAGATTGCGCGCRTCCGTATAATTCTGTGCCGCGACTGCTGCAGTCACTTCGGGTAATACCGCTTCAACTTTAACGGTTTGCGCGGTCGCAACAGACTGAATGSCAAAAGTTAGAGCCARTGCCAAAAGACTGCTTTGAAGAAGAAACGGTTTTGAGCGCATGTTTGAAATTCTCTAACGGTTGTGTGAAATAATCTTAACTTTTCCAGAATGGCAGAGGATGAGTGTGCAAGCAACAGTTTCTTACGTTAGGGAAACATCCAAACGATGACGGCTGCAAAGCATAAGAAACAGCCAAAGGGTAGGGCGGCTTTTCCCTGTAGCGCGGCGGTTTGCTGTTTGTTTTGCAAGATCATCCAGATTAGCCCTGCGAGGGCGGCAAGCAATGTGACAAAGGCTATGTTTTCCCAACCCACAGTGGCCCCGATGCCTGCCATAAGTTTGACGTCGCCCAATCCCAAGCCCTCACGTTTGCGCAAAATATAGTATCCCGTGCGGATCAACCAAAATGACAAACTGCCTGCGATGGCGCCTATCAGGGCGTCGAAAATATGTAGGTTTGGGCTGATAAGTGCAAGGCTGAGCGCCAGAATGAGCAGGAGGAAGGTTAGCACATCTGGCAAGCGGAACCACTGTGCATCGCAGATGAAAAGCGCCAGCAAACACCACAAAACGAAGCAGGTGAGTATCAGTTCTGCGTTTGTGTCAGTGCTCATAACCGCTAAGATTGTCAGGCCAAGGGCGCTAACCTCTGAAAGCGGTAAGAGTATGGGAATAGCGGTGCCACAGTTACGGCATTGGCCGCGTTGCCAGAGATATGAAATCAACGGGATTAACGCTGTCATTGGCAAAGGCGCGGCGCAGCTACGACAAGCTGATCGTTTGGTTATAATGTCTTCGCCGCGTAGATAACGGTCTGCAAAAAGGGCAATAAAGGATCCTATAGCGGGGCTGATAAGGATTAAAAACAAAACGATAGGGGAAAAATAAATCATCAGAATTACGGCGGCCCAAGGCAAGGTTGAAAGTGAATTGTTTCGTGGTACTAAAGACGTTAAGGTATCCGAAGATCCAAATATAGAGCGATGTTAACCGAAATGATTACCGCCATGCTAAAATCGAAGAAAACGACAAAAACAGATGTTGGGTTTTCCCTGTTGGAGCTGATGGTTGTCGTTGTCATCATGTCAATTTTGGCGCTGGTCATTTTACCGCGTGTGATTGATCGCCCTGACCAAGCACGTGTGGCGCGGGTAAAATCTGACTTGGCAGCATTGTCTGCGGCGGTAAAACTATATCGCTTGGATAATTTTCGCTATCCAACCACGCAACAAGGCCTGCAGGCTTTGACGGTTAAACCCATTAGTGAACCTGCCGTGCAAAATTGGGCTAAAAACGGATATATTGACCGGCTACCCAAAGATCCATGGGGCGGGGAGTATCAATATTTATCCCCTGGCGTGCATGAAGAATTCGACGTCTTTACACTGGGCGCTGACGGCGTTGCGGGAGGGGTAGATATAAATACCGATATCGGCTCATGGTCGTTGAAGTAACTTCTTTAAAGAACACCTCTAGGGATGCGGGCTTTACCTTGATTGAGATGGCAATCGTTATTGCCGTGCTCTCTATTTTGACCGTTTCGGTTGGTTTGGGGATGACCTACGGGCAGGTTGAAGCCAAAGCGACAGATGATGCCAATGCGTTTATTGCTAATTTTGAGCGGTTAAAATCCAATGCAATATACCGTCGATTGCCCCAAGGCGTGGATATCACCGCCTCAGGTTGGCACGTTGTGCCATTCGATTCAAAGCATCATATTTGGGGCGAACGCGGCAGGCAAATTCGGTGGGACGGCTCTGTTGATTTTCGCAAAACCAATACAACGGGTTTTGCGGGCACACGGCGCGTTCCTGATATTATCTTTTTACCTGATGGGCGTTCGACCTCTTTTGAGATGCGGTTTTTGAACAGTGATTTGTCGCTAATATGTTCTAATGACGGATGGACGGGGGTTATATGCGCCCCGTAACCCAGATAAAAACCGACCGTGGATTTACCCTGATAGAGTTGGTGATTGCAATTTTTATACTGTCGATCGGCACTTTGGCTGCGGTGCGTACTTTGGATCAATCACGGGTGCAAATTGGCGGCGCCGTGCCGCGCTATCTGGCACAAAGTGTTGTTGAAAACCGTGCGGCAGAACTGCGGGTGTTAGGGCTGGCGCTTGGACAATCTTTGCCCGAACGGGTGGCGCAAGGGCGCTATGAATGGCAGATTGATACAGTCGCCAAAAAAACCCAAAGTGGGTTGTATGAGGTCACGCTGACAGCTTTAGCACAAGATTACCCTGGTGCTGTGAGCGTGGTCTATATAACATGGGAGCCAGCACAATGACCCGACGGCCTCCACAAGATGCAGGGTTTTCCTTGATGGAATTGGTCGTGGTTATGGCCGTTTTCGCGCTGGTCGCAATCATGGGCCTGCAAGCCTTGTCAGGAACATTACGCCAGCGGGATCGTTTGGTTGAAATTGATACATCAACAGCGGCGCTTATGAATGTGATGACCTTAATGCGCAGTGATTTACAGGCGGGGGTGCCTTTGCTGTTTCATGCCTCTGATGGCGCTGCGCAATCAGCGTTTGATATCAGCCCCAATCAAAATAGTTTTGCGATTTCAGTTTCTGGCAAGCAGGATTTACCAGGTGAGTTTACAGCCGGTTTGGGGCGGGTGACTTGGCACCTAGACCCAGCTTCGGGAAATTTAACGCGCCAAAGTTGGCCCGTATTAAACCCTGCTGATAGCGGTGTTGCATCCCCGAAAGTTGTGGTTGCAACCAAAATCAGCCGATTGAGTTTTCGTATTCTAAGCCCAGAACGCATTTGGATTGCAGGGAAAAATATGATCGCGGGGAACGTGTCATCAACCTTGCCCAAAGCTGTTGAAGTTAGCCTGAGCACACAAACCCACGGGGTTGTGCGGCTGTTAGTGAGTTATCCATGAGACCGCGCAGGGATAGCCAATATGGTTTGGCGTTGATTAATGCCTTGATTATTGTCGCGGCTCTATCGTCGGTTGCGGTTTTGGTTTTGCAACGCGGACATGGGGCGCGGGTTCGGCAATCTGATAGTAATCAAGTGGCGCAAATACAGTCGAATTTAGAGGGGGCTGAAACTTTGGCGCGTCTTATACTAGATGCTGATCGCGCGACGAGCGAAGCAGATCATTTAGGGGAAAGCTGGGCGCAGAAAAATTATACCGTAGCGTTGGGGCGGGGGCAGGTGCAAATCACCATGACGGATATGCAGGCCAAGTTTAACCTGAATTGGTTGACGGCCAGTGATGCGGTTGTCGCGCCTGAAGCCTTTAAGATGTTGATGCGTGATTTAGGTCTGCCTGATACCTTGCGCGTGGCAATTGAGCAGTGGCTGTCCGAAGATGGCCCCGATGCAATGAGCCGTTATCTTAACCGCAACCCACGGATTATACCCCGTGGTGGCGCGGTTAATGTGATGGATGAACTGCGCCATGTCGCGGGTATGACGCCGCGCTATTACGCTAAACTTTCAGCATATGTTTCAGCTTATAGCCCGCAAGAAGGTCTTAACATCAACACCGCTTCGCTACCTGTTCTACGCGCCTTTTTATCTGCTCTGCCGCCAAGTATTGGGACAGGTATTATAGAGGCGCGCACGGCAGAACCGTTCGAGAATGGAAAAGAAATCACATTATGGTTTCAGTCGGTTTTTAAGCCTGACGATTATGAAAAAGTAGATATTGGTCGTTTTGTTGCGTCAAGCCGTTGGTTTGATGCGCAGATAAGCGCTAAGGTTGATAATACATACATGGTGCGGCGGGTTGTTTTCAAACGTTCTGGTGAAACAGGCAAAACGCGTGTTAAATATCGGCTGATAACAAGGCCATTAGATCATTAGGAATACGTTGTGAAAAAAACCACGGTGCAAAATGGCTATCTAACAGTTTCGTTGGAGACAGCGCATAGATTGCCAGATCAGCCGTTTGTCGGTTTGGTTAACGGTGCCGATGCGCCTTTATTGCCGCTGGATTTACCCGCTGGGTTGAAAGGTTTGGCACGAGAGAAAGTTGCGCAGCGTATTTTGGCGGGAAATACAGCAACAAGCCTGCACCCCTTTGCGTCAAAACCCCATGTCGCCCCATGGACGCATGCGATTGTTGTATCCGATGAAAATGTGGCGCAATGGCGTGAAACCTTTCAGGTTGGCACGTCCCGTTGCGTGGCAATCTTACCTGATTATCTGGCTTTGCCCTGCGCAAAAGATGTTTGGGTTATTGAGGTGGCGGGCGATCAGGCGCGTGTCCGTTTGGGGCAAACAGATGGGTTTTCCGCTGATATTGATATGGTGGCAATCTTATTGGCAAAAGCTACACCGCCCAAAGCTGTGTTGCGGCTTGGCACAAGTGCACATTCTATTGATGATCTGATCGCAGAGCTTGGTGTGCCTGTTTGTGATAGTGTGAAAGCTTTGGCAAAAATTGCTCCTTCTGTTTTGCCAGCCTTTAGCAATGGCGAGCTCTTATTTGATTTGGGCAAAGATCCTCGCGCGGCTTTTAATGCTCAGGCAAAAACCTTGAAATCATGGGCTGTTCCTGTGATCTTAGCGGTGCTTGCCCTTGGGCTTTGGACAGGGGCAGAGCTTTATTCCAGTGCCAAAATTACGACGCAAACTACCGAAATTCGCAAGGAGACGGTTGATGCCGTGCGCGCGATGTTTGTTCCTGACGGCCCTATTTTGGATGTTAAGGCACAGGTTACCCAAGCATTAGTTGCCCGCCAAAATGCGACATCTAATGCCAGCACATTAGGCTCGCCGCTAGAATTGTTGAAAGCAACAGGCGCGGTTATAAATGCATCTGGGGTGACGCTCGATGTGGCCAGTTACAGCGAGACGACAGGGTTGGCGGTTACATTGAAGCTCTCTGATTTTGCTGCATTAGATCAGGTTGTTGACGCTTTAAAAAACGCAGGTTTTAACGTTAAAATTGAGCGCTCTAGCTCGATTGACGGCGGCGGGGTTGAGGCAATTTTAGCGGTATTGAACGCCGCAAAGGAGCAATAATGTTTGAGCGTTTTGTGACATATTTAGGTGAGATGACACCGCGTGAACGCTGGCTTTTAGCGATTGTTTTTGGGCTGGTTATTCCGTTAGCCATAGTGTTTTTGTGGCTTTTACCACTGGCGAAAAGCAAAACAGCGGCGTCAACGCAAGCGGTCGTCGCGGACATCTTACATCAGTGGGTTTTAGATCGGGGCGTTGAATATACCGCGCTGGCGAGGCTGGGTGATGAAACGACGATTACAAACACGGTGCCCGTTGGGATTAGCGGTGTGGAAGAAAGCCTGAAACGTGCCAATTTGCGTCAGTTCGCAACACAGCTAACAGGCCGCGATGCGGGTGGTGTTGAGATGCATTTTGAAGATGTCGCATTTAGCGAGTTAGCAAATTGGCTGTCGATTGCAGAACGCAACTGGGGCTATACAATCAGTCGCTACCGTTTTGAACGCACGGCTAAAACGGGCTTTGTTGCCGCAGAGTTTTTATTACATCCCGCCGCACCATAGCGTTATCGGTCGGGACTAAAGCTGTGCCAGCTCTTGGCCAATAATACGGCGGCGCTCTGCCATAGAGCCTAGCGGATCAAAGCTTTTGCCTTGTTTAATCACCTCATCCAATGCGCGTGCGGCGGATTTCAAAGTGTTGCGTGTGGTCTCATCACGGCTGCCGCGCGCCATAGCTGTGCGGGCGATTTCATGTTCCGCAGTGCCCCGAACAGCTAGCGCCGCGATGCGGGCATCCCCTATTTCAGTTTCACTGATAATGCGGGCTTCTTGGGCAGCGGCTTTGAATTTGTTTTCACGCAATAAGCTATGTGCATATTCCAGTCGTAGGCGGGTAGACAGAGGACCTGATTTTGCGAGTAGCGCTTTATAACTGCGGCTAGCACGGGTGTATTCGCCGCTTTCCAGCGCGCCACGTGCCGCAAAATATTGCCCTTTAAAGGTTGAGCGTTTGCTTGTTTGAACTTCTTGGCAGGCGGTTGGTAACAACATAGCTGTTCCCAGCATAACCCCTGTTATGATCCGTTTTAACTGCATTTTTTGCCTCGATGACCCTTTGTAGGCCTTATTTTTATAGGCTTACATATCATGGCGTGATAATTTACGTCTACGCTTGAGCTTGATTCCACTGAAAAATTCTGTGGCCTGTCATAAAGGAGACACACCATTATTGCACTTGCTAGACTGTTAGGGATTGCCTCAATTGGTGCCGTTGGGTTTGCCAGCTGGCATCTTTATGTCGTATTACAGGCGCAAAATGACGTGCCGCAACAGATAGCTTTAAGTCAGAATGCTGCGGGTAATCCGATATCTAACAGACCCCAAAAGCAGGTGCTTGCATGGGTGGATATTTTTGGCACCGCGGAAGCAAGCCCACCCTCAAGAGATACACTAACCCAAGAAAACAGCCCGCCTTTTGATCACGATTATATCTTAAAAGGACTGTTCGCCAGTCCACAGGCAAGCTGGGCAATCTTGGCGGATTCTAAGGGTGATTTTTTAGTACGTGTCGGTGATACATTGTCACAAGACATAGAAGTCAGCACAATTGATGCAGACGGGGTCTGGATTGAAACACCGCAAGGGCAAGAACTGATCGGCTTTGTAGACTAGTATACTTGCCGTTAGGGAAATTTATCCAACATCCCACAAATCAATTGCGTTTTTAGGGGTTTCAGGGGATACTGCGCGCAAATAGTCACCGATGATGCACGGGCAACTAAGACCCAAAAAGATGCAAACAATTAAAGTGGCAGAGGCAATTGGGCGGGTGTAGGCAGATGTCATACAGTAATCTTGTACGTGGATTGGTTGCAACGATTTTGTTGGCCATCACTTTTTCTAATTCCGTTTTAGCGCAAGTAAAATTGGATTTGCGAAACGCAGATTTAAAAAGCTTTATTGAAATCGTATCGTCTTCAACAGGGCGTAATTTCATCCTTGATCCACAGGTTAATGGCAGTGTGACTGTCTTGGCACCCAATGAAGTCAGCGCCGATGCAATCTACGAAATCTTCTTAAACGTTTTAGAATTGAACCGACTAACAATCGTCAAAGGTGCTGCGGCGGACAGGATTGTACCGATCGGAGTTGCACGTGAATTGGCTCCAAGAGCCGCAGGGGCAGGCGTTGGGGGCGGTTATGAGACGCGGATAATTACCGTGCAAAATGTGCCGCTGTCAGAAATCACGGAAGTTATTCGACCTCTATTGCCACAAGAAGCCGTTCTATCAACAGTACCTGGGGCGGGGCTTATTATTCTGTCGGATAGGCAGGATAATCAGGTGCGGATTGCCGCCTTGGTTAAGCAGTTGGATAAACCGCGCAGTCAGCCGATTGAAACAATTCGTATGCGCAATGCCAATGCATCTGAGTTGCTACAAGTCATCCAGTCTTTGGAAGTTACACCCGTTGGTGCCAGCCTGTCTGCGGATCGCCGTGTGAATGCTTTGATTGTATCAGGGCCAGAACAGTTTCGCGGCCGTATTCGGGACATTGTTAATGAATTAGACGTGCCGCAACGCGCAATGGCAACGTCGGTGGTCGAACTCAGCTATGCCAACGCGGCATCCTTGGCGGAAATTWTTCAAAGTACGTTTGCGGCACAAAACAATGATACGGCGACGCAAAATGTGAGTATCGTGTCAGAACCACGCTCGAATACGTTATTAATTACAGCCCCCCGAGATCAAATGCGCGGAATTATTTCATCTATCCGCTCTTTGGATCGGCGTCCCGCACAAGTGCTGATCGAGGCCGTGATCTTTGAGATGTCCGTTGAAAACTTTGCCGACCTGTCCGTCCAGTTCGGGGCTCTTTTGGGCGATGCTGTTGCAGGAGGCGTACAATTTTCATTGAAGGGCCGCGCAACTCTAAGCTCTGTGGTTAGTGCGKCGCAGGCGGGGACAGATTTGGGTCTTGGGAATGGCGGGGTGCTTGGCGGTTACAGTGCAAAACATGGGATCGCGGGCTTTTTATCTGCTGTCGCAACTAAAAACAGCACCCGATTACTGTCGATGCCCTCAATTATGACGCTCAACAACCAAGAAGCTGAAATTATTGTTGCCCAAAATGTGCCGTTTGTAACGGGCAGCTTTGCAACGGTTGGCAACACAACGCTACCTGAAACACCGTTCCAAACAATTGAGCGTAAAGATGTTGGTCTAACCTTAAAAGTTACACCACAGATTACCGCCGAAAACACCGTGATGATGCGTATTCATCAAGAGATTTCAAACCTAACAAATTCATCGTCGCAAGCAGGCGGCGAGATTACCTCTAAACGGACAATCAACACCAATGTTTTAGTACGTGACCGTAATGTAATTATGCTCGGTGGCCTGCTTGAAAACGGGTCGGGGTCGGTTTCGCAAAAGGTTCCAGGGCTGAGCGACATCCCTATTTTAGGAAGTTTATTCCGCGGTAAAAACGCCAGTAAAAACCAGCGTGTTCTACTGGTAATGATCCGCCCAACCGTGATTAAATCAGATGCCCAAGCACAACGCGCAACGCGTGAGGTTTCGCAGAAAATTAAACGTGCCAGTTTGGCAATCCAACCTGTTAATGATGGGCAATATCCCGCAACCCCAACAGGAAGCTTTCCGTTTGACGGGGCAGATTTGAACCAGCCTTTTGACAATGGTTTTGTTGATGGTGCCGCGCAATCTCGGAATTTTCCACCGTTGCCTTCACGCCTAAAATTCAAGTAGCCTGCGGGTATGACCGCAGATTCGACATACACACGGTTGCCATTTTCATTCACGCGCGACCACCAAGTTGTCTTGGATGGCGTCCGCTTAATCTATGGGCCAGAAGCGACAGTTTTTGGGCTACGTGAAGCACGTCGCCGTCAACGCATGACCGCTGATCCCGCAACATTACAACTGGTTGGCGTGACGCAAGATGTGTTTTCAACAACCGTTGCAACGCTGTATCAAAACGATACCGAAACAGATCAGCATGTCGATTTAATGTTTGATTTGGAAAACATAGATGAAATGTCAGGGCCACGGGACTTGCTCGAAGATGCAACCGAGGCGCCTGTTGTGCAACTGGTTAATCAATTATTGCGACGTGCAGTCAGTGCGGGGGCGTCCGATCTACATATTGAACCCCATGAAGCAGGCTTGCGCGTTAGAATGCGGATTGATGGCTTTTTGCAAACCGTTCTAGATCGCTCGGATGTGCCTGTTAAACGGGTGATCTCACGGCTTAAAGTTATGGCCAGCCTTGATATTGCCGAAACACGGCTGCCCCAAGATGGGCGGATTGCTTTGCGCATGGGCGGACGGGCGATTGATACACGGATTTCAACCTTGCCAGGGAATTACGGCGAACGGATTGTCCTACGGATTTTGGATCGTTCAGCAGGCTTGATGCCGCTAGAAAATTTGGGATTGAAGCCAGACCAAATTGCCCTTCTTGAACGGCTTTCGGCCTATCCTAATGGCATTATTTTAGCGACGGGGCCTACAGGCAGTGGGAAGACCACAACATTATATTCACTGTTACAACTGGCTAATCGTGATGCGCGCAATATTGTGACGGTGGAAGACCCGATTGAATATGATCTGTCAGGCGTGTCGCAAAGCCAGATCAACAGCGACATTGGTATGACCTTTGCGGCTGGTTTACGCGCCACATTACGCCAAGATCCCGATGTCATTTTGGTGGGTGAGGTGCGTGATACTGAAACCGCAAGTGTCGCGGCGCAGGCGGCTTTAACGGGTCATCTGGTGTTCTCGTCTTTGCACGCGAACGGCTCAGCTGGGGCTGTGGTGCGGTTGCGTGATTTAGGACTAGATGATTTTTTAATTGCCGCAACACTGCGTGGTATTATTGCCCAGCGTTTGTTGCGGCGTCTTTGCCAAAAATGTTGTGAAACCCATACACCAACCGCCCAAGAAAGCGCCTATTTCACGGCACAAAACATCACCGTACCAGATAGAATATCGCGGGCAAAAGGATGCGAAAGTTGCGGTGAAACAGGCTATGCAGGGCGTGTTGGTATTTTTGAAATCGTTGAAGTCGGCGAGGTTTTACGCGGAGCAATTGACCAAGGCGCTTCGGAAACAAAACTAAAAACTTTAGCATTATCATCTGAATTAACATTGTTAGGGCAGGGGCTAAACGCAGTTGCTGCGGGTCAAACAACCTTGGCCGAAACCCTGCGGGTTGTTGGAGATATGGCGTGAAAGCTTACCGCTACACCGCATATTCTGCACAAGGGCGCCAAAAACAGGGCGTGGTTATTGCCGACACAGAAAACCATGCCACTGAAATATTACAAG
>NVSA01000010.1 GCA_002401045.1 Paracoccaceae bacterium | reverse complement strand
GCGTGTACTTTGCGGCCCGCCATGCGCAGACCTTCAAAGGCCTGGGGGCTGGTGACTTCATGCACCAGGTGACGGTCGATATACAGCAGGCAGGTGCCGTCTTCTGTCTCGTCCGCTACATGAGCGTCCCAGATTTTATCATATAGTGTTTTAGATGCGGACATGAATGTCTCCTCCGCTAGATTTTTGCTTTTAGGGCTACAACAGATATGGGTTGGCTATAGGTCACTAAGCAGGGATGCTTGTTCGCCAAAAAAGCGCCAAGGCAACCGTGCTTTATCATCCATATCAAAAAAGGTTTTCATACTCCTTCTTTATCTACGAATCCTTCCAGTCGCAAGCCCAACGAATAAAGACCCAAAGCACCTTTTATTAGCGGCAACAATTTACTAGGTTTAAGTATAGAGATGGGGCAAGATTGAGCATGGAAACTGAAAATCAAACCGAGGTGCTAACTTCAGCACAAGAGTTTTGGGGCGAAATTTCCAAACTTGGCATTCGCCTAACCCAAACTTGGACCCTGTATCAAATCGCAATCATCATCGGGTTAGCGTTTCTCGCAATCATTATAGCCCGCATTTTACGCCCTCGAATCGCACAGTGGTTAGAAAGCTCAAATAGCCTATCCCAAGGTGCCATTCGTGTCTTAATGGATGTAAAAAAACGCGTKCCMCTCGCATTYTATGTCCCGCTTGCCTATTCWRCYGTTRCAATCATSCGCTTMMTGACRTGGCCAAGCCGATCATTTTTTATCAAACTTTCCGCAGAACTCGCTTTGATTTGGTTAGCCATTTCAATCATCACAGCCTTCATAAAAAACCGCACGCTACGTGCTTTAGTCACTTGGATCGGTTGGRTCGTCGCAACCCTKCATTTAACRGGCTTTTTAATACCGACCCAAAACCTGTTAGACAGCGCGGCTATTGAACTGGGCAACACCCGTCTTTCTATTCTAATGGTTCTTATCGCCCTCTTTTCACTGGTCGCGCTTTTCATCATGGCCAGCCTAATTTCCAAAGCAGGCAGTAAACGGATCCACAAGATCCAAGACATGTCACCGTCCCTCAAAGTGTTGCTAACCAAAACCCTACAAATCGGGCTTTATACAACGGCATTTTTACTGGGACTGAAAGCTGTTGGTTTTGATCTAACCAGCCTCGCCGTCCTATCAGGTGCAATCGGTCTGGGTATCGGCTTTGGTTTGCAAAAAATTGTCTCAAACCTAATTTCAGGCATCATCATTTTATTGGATAAATCCATTAAACCCGGTGACGTCATTTCATTGCAAGGTACTTTTGGCTGGATCACCCAATTGGGCGCGCGTTACGCATCTGTCACCACGCGTGACGGGCGTGAACATCTCATCCCCAACGAAGACTTTATCACCAACCAAGTGGTTAACTGGTCACATTCATCTGATTTTGTCCGGCTCGATATCTTTTTTGGCGTCGATTACAAGAGCGACCCACATGAGGTTAAGCGCGTCGCCAGCACAGCCCCGTTAAGCGTTGACCGCGTTGTCTCAAACCCAAAACCCGTATGCCATGTCGTAAATTTTGGCGACAGTTCTATCGACTTTATCTTACGGTTCTGGATTCGCGACCCAAACAAAGGCCTCACCAACATTCGCGGCAACGTATATTTAGCATTGTGGGATGTTCTAAAAGAAAACAACATCGCGATCCCCTATCCACGCCGCGAAATCACAATAGTGCCAGCCCCCGATTTGGAAATAGAAACCACCCGCAGGTTTTCCGACAAGCCCGCTAAAGATTAACGCAACAACTCACGTATCGTGAAATGTATTTTATGTTGAACCGCGTAAAATTCATCTAGTTTCGCGAAACGCATCTGTCTTTGGAAAACTGTCTTTCTATTGTGAATGGCATGTAAACCAAAGGAAACATTATGATTTATAAAATCCTCTCAGGCGCACCCTATTGGGTCTGGCCACTGCTTGCAGCACTGGTCTTTGCAGGTGTCAAAGCCTTAAAAAGGCGAAACGCGCCCAGCTTTTTAATATACCTGCAACCTGCATTAGGGTTCTTAACAATCTCCGCAATCAGCAGACTTCCCAGCGCCCCTTATATCTGGGCAATTTTCATTGCCTTCTACGCAATCGGCATTTGGTTTGGACACTGGTATCAACGTTCAATCCTACTTGAAAAAACAGGCCGTCGGATCACCTTGCGCGGTGAACCTACAACATTATTCCTGATGATGGCCTTGTTCTGGATGAACTTTGCAACAGGCATGATTAAATCTATCTCACCGACCCTTTATGCCAGCCCCACATTTCATGCCCTCTTTGCAATCATAACCAGCTTTGCCGCAGGCATTTTTCTAGGGCGTGCCTTATGGGTGATACTGGCACCGAATGAAGAAACCAGCCCCGCCTAACCCGCCATAGTTTTGCCTTAATCAGCACAATCGGCGGTAGTTTTAGCAAATAAAGTTCAAAAATCCGCCGATTTTCCAGTATTCACATGCAATGCTGGTAAAAAGTTACGATCCAATTTTAATATGACGCCACAAGATCACCACATTTATGTCCTAATCAGGATTGAAAAAATAAACGATAAACAGCTTGGAGGCTGTAAGGCAGTATGAATAAATTCTTCGCGTTGGCATGTGGCCTGACCCTAGCAGTATCCTTTGGTTCCACGTCTCTTTTTGCCCAAACATCAGACAAAGTTGTTGATTCCAAATCGGATTGGTCTGTTTTTGTAGAACCTAGTCCAAAACGGTGCTGGATCGTCTCAAAACCGACCAAAACCGTGAACACACGCGGCGGCAAACCTGTTGTCGTAAACCGCAGTGACATTCGGTTTTTCGTCACATTTCTACCGGGTCAAGGCGTCCAGGGTGAAGTGTCGTTCACAGGCGGCTACCCCTTCAAGCCAGACAGCAAGGTCGTCATGAGCATTGGTTCCTCAAAATACGACTTCTATGTAGACGGTGAATATGCTTGGCCTGAATCCCGTGCCATAGACAATCAAATTCGATCCTCCATGAAGCGCGGATCAGCGGCAACGTTAAAAGCACAAAGTGCGCGCGGCACAGTTACCCAAGACACGTTTTCACTGGTTGGCTTCACCGCCGCTTTGGCCGAAGCCGAAAAACGCTGTAAGTAAACACTTCTATTATCACCCTATGTGGTATAAGAGCGCTCAACCCACTGGGTTGGGCCTTTTTGGATAGGAAGTCATGACTGCAACTGCGCCAATTACACAAGATGTACTCACCATTCCGCGTAAAACGGATGCGGATGCTTTACCGAATTTAATCGGCATGCAGCGCGACGCTTTGCGCGATGCATTCCTCAGCATCGGCATCCCTGAAAAACAACTCAAAATGCGCGTCGGTCAGGTCTGGATATGGCTGTACCAAAAAGGCGTGCAAGATTTTGGCCAAATGACCAACCTGTCCAAGGGTATTCGCGCATCTTTGGCCGAGAACTTTCAAATTGCCCGCCCTGAAATCGTCACCAAACAAGTATCGCAAGACGGCACCCGCAAATATCTTTTGCGCATCGCAGGCGGGCATGAAGTCGAAGCCGTGTACATTCCTGAAAGCAATCGTGGAACCCTGTGCATTTCATCCCAAGTCGGCTGTACACTCACCTGTCCTTTTTGCCATACAGGCACCCAAAAATTAGTACGCAACCTAACGGTCGCCGAAATTGTTGGCCAAATTTTAATTGCCCGCGATGATTTAGACGAATGGAACAAAGATCCTGGCGCTAAGCGTTTGGTCAGCAACATCGTTCTGATGGGCATGGGCGAACCTTTGTACAACACCGACAACGTCCGCGATGCCATGCTGATCGCAATGGATAACGAAGGCATCTCCTTATCACGCCGCCGTATCACACTTTCAACCAGCGGCGTTGTCCCCGAAATCATTCGCGCAGGCAATGAAATCGGCTGTATGCTGGCCATCAGCTTTCACGCCACAACGGATGAAGTGCGCGATAAGTTGGTGCCGATTAACCGCAAACATAACATTGCGGAACTTCTACAAGCTTGCCGAGACTACCCCCGCCTTTCCAACTCGGAACGCATCACCTTTGAATATGTCATGCTTAAAGACATCAATGACAGCGACGCCGATGCACGGCGTTTGGTCAGACTCATCGCAGGCATTCCCGCCAAAATCAACTTGATCCCCTTCAATCCATGGCCSGGCWSYCCYTATGAGCGYTCWRRCTGGGAAMGMATYGAAGCATTTGCCGACATTGTGAACCAAGCGGGCTACGCTAGCCCTGTACGAACCCCACGCGGTGAAGATATCATGGCCGCATGTGGTCAGCTAAAAAGCGCTACAGAACGACAAAGAAAGTCAGCGAAACGGATCGCGGCAGAGACAGGATTATAATATGAAACGGCGGGCATTTATAACGCTAGCATTAGCAACAAGCTTTATCGCCAGTTGTTCTAGTAAATTTAAAAGCTACRACGGCCCGCAAGTAACCCGCGTTGTCGTTCAAAAGTCCAAACGCAAAATGTGGCTGATGCATAACAAGCGCGTCTTGAAAACCTATAAAGTCGATCTCGGCTTTGCCCCACGCGGTCACAAACAGTTTGAAGGTGACGGTAAAACCCCYGAGGGCAGTTATTTCATCAACCGCCGCAATCCCAAAAGCAAGTTTTTCCTAAGCCTTGGCATTTCATACCCCAATGCAAAAGATAAAGCCTATGCCCGTGCGAACGGTAAAACAGCTGGCGGAGATATTTTCATTCACGGYGGTGCTGTCTTATCAGCCAATAAGAATCAGCCAGATTGGACGGCAGGGTGTATTTCTGTCAGCAATAAAGAAATGCGCACCATCTATGCCATGGTTGAAAATGGCACACAGATTGATATTTTACCTTAAAATTCGATTATTACGCAGGTGGTTTATCCACCCATAAGCTGTGTCCACCAAATTTTACCATTACGCTCTTGATACCATGCAAACCCAAGATAACGTGCGCGCTGATCCAAAATAGTTGATCGCGTATCAGCATCCCGCATCCAAATCTCTAGGGTTTCCGTATCATTTTCATAGGTCTCTGAAATATTTTCACCCAGCATCAGCCCTGTATATCCAGAGCGCGCAACACGGTCCAACGGCGATGATCCATCTGATCCAAAATGCCATGGCCGTTGTTGATTCGACATATCCACTGAATGTGTTTTGGCCGCAGCATTTAATTGTGCTGACAATTCAACAGGTTGCAAACCATTCGCTGTACGAATTTCATTGACTGTATCAAGGTGACGAAACATAATCTTATTCGTAGCGGCCGCAGAAATACGGAAAACTTTCGGACGGTACGTCCCGTCATCTGGCTCTGGCGTGGTACATGCAGTCACACCTARTACAACTGCAAAAATAAGCGTTATTGTTTTCARCATATCARACTCTGCCCTGTTTCTTCACCCAAATAGGTTGAACTTATCTAGGCTTTCCACACCCCTTTGCAAAGCCTCTGTGTCATTTTTGCGCATGAAATCGCCGAAAAACCGCAATGTCGGTGCAACATAACAACTGTTTGAATTGAAAAAACCACCCAAGGGGACTAGTTAGGASATTAGAACAAGGGTTAAAGAGTTAGAAAAATGACAAATAAGCTGACAAGACGTAGATTTACACAGTCCGYAATTGCGGCAGGTRTTTTTGGGACACCCGCCTTGGGTCAACAAACACAAGACGACATCACGACGGTTGTGACCCCACAAGGTGAGGTTCGCTATCATATTGATCCAAAAGACATGGCAGATCCCACAAAAAACACTGTTAAGCGGAACACATCGAATTTTAAATCCAAAAGCTGGCAACCATATTTCTCTAATCTGAAAAAAGGTGCGGTGTTGGTTGATACGCGGTCACGTGCCCTGCATTTTTGGTCTGAAGATCAAACAATATATAAACTGTACCCATCAAGTGTACCAGAAACAGCCGACTTAACCCGTTTGGGGCGTACATCCGTTATTCGAAAGCGTGTGGGGCCAGATTGGCGACCAACACCTAGTATGCTGAAAAGAAACCCTGATTGGCCAGCTTACATTCCGCCAGGCCCTGAAAACCCCTTGGGGACCCACGCTTTATACTTATCGTGGAAGTATTACCGCATCCACGGAACCCATGACACACGTAAGATTGGCCGCAGGTCGTCCAACGGCTGCATTGGTTTATTTAATGAACATATCGAAGAACTGTTCAGTTTGACCAAGGTCGGCACGCAAGTGTTGCTAATTTAGCGACAYTTACGTGCAGAAAGGCAGATTTATGCCATGTTATTGTTGCAATGGGTAAATTTTGCTGATTAAAAAGCCTCACGAGGTACAGTCTTGGGTGTTCATCGTGGGGTCATCTACCTTTCCCCATTAATACGATGAACTTTATATATTTGGAGGATTTTCTTATGAAATCTATCGCATTAGCAGCTGCTCTTACACTTGCAGCAACAACAGCATTCGCTGGCAACGTTTCAGAACCAATCGTAGAAGCACCGATCGAAGCAGCAGTAGACGGCTCTTCAGCCAGCTCAACTGGTTCTTCAGGCGGCGCTATCTTGCCAATCCTTCTGCTTGTAGCAGTTGGTGCAGTTATTGCTGCTAACGACTAGTCAGTCGTTACGTTTCTGAATTTTCAGAAGCAATCAAAGTTTCAAAGGATGTTACGAATTATTCGTAGCATCCTTTTTTATGTGGCATCCGCCAACAATGCCCGTAACCCAGCCTTATAATCTGGATATATTAGCGAAATTCCCAAATCGTTTTTAACGCGGTCATTTTTGACCCGCTTCGATTCAGAATAAAAACTTCGCGCCATAGGCGTCATATCAGCCGTTTCAAAATCGTCATCTTTAGGAACAGGCAAACCAAGCAACTCTGCGGCATAAGCAATCACATCTTCTGGTGGTGCTGCAAAATTATCGCAAACATTATAAACTGCCCCAGCATTAGGTTTATCGATCGATGCCAGAATAGTTTGCGCAATATCTGCCACATGAATACGGCTAAAAACCTGCCCCTCTTTAATGATCCGTCGAGCCTTACCCGACTTCACCTTTGAAAACGGACCCCGACCAGGCCCATAAATCCCTGCAAGTCGGAAAATATGCAGAGGCAGGCCCATTTCTTGCCAAGCAATTTCTGCCGCAACACGATATTTTCCACGCATAGTACTGGGCGTCAGGGGTGTCGCCTCATCCACCCAACCGCCTTGATGATCGCCATAAACCCCCGTGGTCGATAAATAACCAACCCATTCAAATTGCCCGCGACGCTTTGCAATTTCATCACCTAGCAAATTAAGAACAGGGTCCCCGTCCGCATCAGGTGCCGCAGATATCAACAAATGTGTGACGCCCTCTAGCACACCCGATAAATCATTCTTCGTAAAAAGCAGCGGGCTGACACCAGACGCGCGGATCATTTCAAAATTATCCCGACTGCGCGTTGTCCCCAACACATCCCAGCCATCAGACACCAACAATTGCGCAACGCCGCGCGCCGAATACCCGTGCCCAAAACTCAATAATCGTCCCGTCATCTATTCAACCTTTCAACCGCCCAACGTGCCGCATCTACCACCGTATCATCACTGTCATTCAACAAATTCTGCGCCGCCGAAAGCAACGATAAATCCTTCGAGTTCCCGATCGCATACAGCACATTACGAACAAACCGATTGCGCCCAATGCGCTTAACGGGTGACTTTGAGAACAATGCCCGAAACGCAGCATCATCCAAGGCAACCAACTTAACCAGCTCAGGCGCTATTAATTCAGCGCGTGCATGATAGCCAATTTCACGCGCCTCTACGGCAAATTTATTCCACGGACAGACCGCCAAGCAATCATCGCAGCCATAGATACGATTGCCCATTAATGCGCGTAAATCTTCATCAACAGGGCCATCATGCTCAATCGTCAAATATGAAATGCACTTGCGCGCATCCAATTGATACGGCGCAGGAAACGCCTTTGTCGGGCATATATCCAAACAAGCCCGACACGACCCACAATGGTCCACACCAATTTCATCCGTCTCAAATTCAACAGTCGTAAAAATTGCCCCCAAAAAAAACCAACTTCCCAACTCTGCTGACACAAGATTGGTATGCTTGCCTTGCCAGCCCAAACCAGCCGCCGCCCCCAAGGGTTTTTCCATCACTGGGGCGGTATCTACAAAAACCTTAATTTGCACATCATCCGCCTGCTCRATCAGCCAACGCCCCAACCGTTTTAGGCGTTTTTTAACCAAATCATGGTAATCACGGTTTTGCGCATAAACTGAAATCGCCGCACGATCAGGTTGCTCTARAACCGCCAAAGGAKCATGCGTCGGCGTATAGGGTTCAGCCAACATAATAACAGATCGCGCATCACGCCACAGCTCAGCAGGGTTACCGCGCCAATGCATACGCTGTGCCATCCACGTCATTTGACCGTGACGACCCTCGGCTACATATTCGTCTAGACGCGCAGCAATACCCGGAACCGCGTCTGGCCTGCAAATACCCATCGTAGCAAAACCTTCAAAGATTGCACGATCGCGCAATGCTTCAAGCAGGGCACTGGTCCCTTTTGCCATCAAAAATCCAAATCAGAATAATGTGCGGGCTGTGGGAACCCTGGCAATTGATCCGCCAATAAAGATCGAAATGCAGGACGCGACTTGATTTTAGCGTACCATTCTTTGACCAATTCATGGCTGTTCCAATCTACATCGGAAATATAATCCAAACATGAAATTTGTGCAGCGGCAGAAAAATCTGCCAATGTTAAACGATCCCCCGCCAGCCAGCGCCGCCGATCCAAAAGATAGGCCATATACTTTAGATGAAACTTAATGTTTTTAGCACCAGCTTTAACGTTTTTACTTTCAGGAAAACCGCCGCCCATAAGCTTTTTCTGCAAACGTTCGCCCAATAAGTTTAGCGTTACATCTCGGTAAAACTTATCGTCAAACCAYTGCACCATACGGCGCACTTCAGCGCGGCGCTCAGGRCTGGTWGGCATCAACGCAGGTTCTGGATASARTTCTTCTAAGTATTCGCAAATAGCATTGCTTTCACCCAGCGTAATCTTTTCGCTTTTCAATACKGGYACYTTACCACTTGGATTAAGGCGCAAAAATTCTGGGCGTTTCTCCCAATAACGTTCCTCAACCAATTCAACCTCAAGCTTCTTCTCGGCCARAACCAAGCGAACTTTTCGTGAAAACGGGGATAGGGGGAAGTGATATAGCCTGTACATTTCAACCGATGCTTCTATTTAGTATTCTCTGCTTTTGCCCTGAACTGAAAAACAATTCAAGCGCTACAAAAAACAAGATGCGCGCCCGTCCGCCGCGATGGTTTCTTCACCCGATAATATTTGCCCTGTGCGCTTGCGTGTGTACGCACTTGGGCGAATTGCTGATCTCTTTTTAGGGTTGGGTARAATAGCCGCCAAACGCGCGGCTTGAAGCCGTGTAATCCTTTCAGGTTTTACCCCAAAATAATGTTGCGCCGCCGCGCCAACGCCAAAAACCCCCTCATCAAACTCGGCAACATTGATATAAACCTCAATGATTCTCTCTTTGCTCCACAGCAATTCAATCAACACGGTAAAACCTACTTCGAAACCTTTGCGCACCCAACTGCGTCCCTGCCACAAAAACACATTTTTTGCGACTTGCTGGCTGATTGTTGATGCCCCTCGCTTTCGACCGGTTGAACTTAACGCAGAACGAATTTGATCAAAATCAAATCCATAATGAGTGCAAAAATTTGCATCTTCTGCCGCAACAATTGAACGGGGGACATGTTTGGGAAGTACACTGATATCAATCCATTCGCGTTTTACCGCCCCCAAACGCCAGCGTTCAGATACAATATATGCATTGGTAGGCGGATTGATAAACCGAAACAACAAAACAACAAATGCACTAATTAACACAAAGATAATAAATACCTTAAAGACAGCGCGGCAAAGTTTACGCCATCGCCCCGCCAACCACGCGGTTATATCCCGTGGTGGCTTTTTGGCAATATTTTCGGTGTTCGTTTTACGCGCCATATCCCAATACCCATTAATCTTTCCTCAGCATAAGAGGAAATCGTGGATACGCAAAGACATGCTTTCCTGCGCCCAGACACGAACGCAGGAAATTTATTAGGCTGATTTTTTACCGCTCTCGTTAGACAACGGGTGTGGAATACGTTTCAGCATTTCTTTTGGACAAATTTGAACAAAGTTTTTCAACTCATCTTCCCAACGATGCAAAATCTCACGGGCTTTTGGACTATCCGTTTCAGCAACATGTTGTTCAATCAAACCTTTCAGTTGTGCTTCCCAATGCGCAACCACAACAGGTGTCAAAATCAAACTTTCTGCATTTACATATTTTCCAAATGTCTTTTTAGGGTCGTAAACATAAGCCATACCGCCTGACATGCCTGCACCAAAGTTAGCACCAACACGACCCAGAATAACAGTAACGCCACCCGTCATATATTCACAGCCGTTTGAACCACAGCCTTCAACCACAACTTGCGCACCAGAATTACGCACACAGAACCGCTCACCTGCACGACCATTTGCAAATAATTTACCATCCGTCGCACCATATAAGACTGTATTTCCGATAATCGTATTTTCAGCAGCGATCAGCGGGCTATTCTTTGGCGGACGCACAACGATCAAACCACCAGACAACCCTTTGCCAACATAGTCATTGGCATCGCCTGAAACTTCAATTTTCAATCCAGGGGGTGAAAACGCGCCCAAAGACTGACCCGCAGAACCTGTCAACTTAATCGTTAAGTGGTTTTCTTGCAATTCATTGCGCATACCAAAGCGTTGCACAATATGGCTAGATACCCGCGTACCAATGGTACGGTGCGTGTTTTGCACAGCATAAGACAGTTGCATTTTTTCACCGTCTTTAAAGAACGGCTGTGCATCTTTCAGGATTTCAGCATCCAATGTATCAGGCACTGATTGGCGGTCTTTGTCACGATTATAAACAATAGTGTCCGCATCATCGACACTAATCAACAATGGGTTCAAATCCAGATCATCCAGATGCGCCGACCCACGGCTAACCTGTGCCAACATATCAGCACGACCAATGATTTCCTCCAAAGAACGCACCCCAAGACTGGCCAAAATTTCACGAACTTCTTGCGCATAAAATGTAATCAAATTGACCACCTTATCCGCAGTACCCGTAAACTTTTTGCGCAACTCTTCGTCTTGGACGCAAACGCCGACGGGACACGTATTTGACTGACACTGACGCACCATAATACAGCCCATCGCAATAAGCGCCGCAGTACCGATACCGTATTCTTCGGCCCCCAGCATTGCCGCCATAACAATATCACGCCCCGTACGCAGACCACCGTCTGTACGCAATGTCACACGGTCACGCAGATTGTTCATCGCCAAAACTTGATGCGCTTCGGTCAGGCCCATTTCCCATGGCAGACCTGCATATTTAATCGACGTCGCAGGCGACGCACCTGTGCCGCCATTATGGCCAGAGATCAAGATCACATCCGCCATTGCCTTCGCAACACCAGCTGCAATCGTGCCAACCCCAGATGAGGCCACCAATTTCACGGTTACTTTCGCACGCGGATTAATCTGTTTCAGATCATAAATCAGCTGTGCCAAGTCTTCGATYGAATARATRTCGTGRTGCGGMGGCGGRSWRATYAACATCACRCCRGGYGTYGAATGRCGMARMCGCGCAATCARTTCMGTSACTTTCATSCCYGGYAAYTGCCCACCYTCACCRGGYTTSGCMCCTTGGGCMACCTTGATYTCYARCTCTTCRCAYTGGTTCARATATTCCGCYGTMACMCCAAAWCGRCCWGAKGCCACCTGYTTRATYTTCGCMGAYGGATTGTCMCCRTTAGGTTCYGGSWSRAARTGYGCMGGGTCTTCRCCRCCYTCGCCACTATCRGATTTCGCCCCAATACGGTTCATCGCAACATTCAATGTTTTATGCGCTTCTGGCGACAACGCCCCCAACGACATACCCRGGGTCACAAAGCGCTTACGAATTGATGTAATACTTTCAACTTCTTCCACAGAAATTGGCTTTGCAACAGATTTGAAATCCATCAAATCCCGYAACGCAATCGGTGGGTTCGATTGCATCTTAGCGCTATAYTGCTTCCAAAGTTCATAGGATCCACGATCACAAGCAGATTGCAAAATATGCATATTTTGCGCCTGCCACGCATGGGTCTCTCCTGAATGACGCGCCTTATAAAAACCACCAATCGGCAAAACATCTTGGCCACTTTTCCAGCCCAGCGTATGCACACCGCTTACGCTTTTTTGAATGCCAATAAGACCAATGCCAGAAATACGGCTCAACATACCTGGRAAGAATTCAGCGACCAAAGCACGGCTTAGACCGACAGCCTCAAAATTCAAACCGCCACGATAAGAAGAAATCACCGAAATCCCCATCTTCGCCATAATTTTCAACAAACCTTGATTAATCGCCTCTTTGTAACGCGCCACCGCTTGTTCCAAAGTCTGATCCAAAAGCCCGCGCTCAATGSGATCCGCCAAACTGTCTTGCGCCAAATAAGCGTTCACAGTCGTAGCGCCAGACCCAATCAAAACGGCAAAGTAATGCGGATCAATACACTCAGCACAACGCACGTTAATAGATGTAAAAGTCCGCAAACCCTTCTCTGTTAACCATGCATGAACCGCAGACGTTGCCAAGATCATCGGAATCGGCGTTTTATCTTCATCCTGATCCTCTTCGGTCAAAACCAAATGTGCAGCACCGGAACGAACGGCATCCTCTGCCTCCGCACGAATACGACTTAATGCTTCACGCAAACCSCCATCATTTTCACTGTCAAAAGTACAATCAATTGTAGCAACAGTATCGCCAAATTCAGAGATCAGAAAATCATATTGCGCGTTAGATATAAACGGGCTCTCCAACGATAGAACGCCCGTTTGCTCATTGTCTTCGTTCAACACATTGCGCAAATTCCCAAAACGCGTACGCAAAGACATCACACGATGTTCACGTAAACTATCAATCGGCGGGTTGGTTACCTGTGAAAAGTTTTGACGAAAGAAATGTGACAAAGGACGGTACTTTTCAGACAAAACCGCAGACGGTGTATCATCGCCCATAGAGGCCAATGTCTCCTTGGCATCTTCAGCCATCGGATGCAGGATCATCTCCAGCTCTTCAATCGAATAGCCCGCCGCAATTTGACGTTTACGCAACTCAGAACCAGTATACTTTGTCACCTCAGTAAGAACCGTATCCTCTTGATCAAGATGCCGAATAGACTTCACAAGCTTTGAAAAATCACGCTCGGATACCAATTTATCCTTCATTTCTTCGTCATGATACAAACGGCCTTCAACCATATCGACGGCAATCATTTGACCTGGCCCTAATGCACCTTTTTCCAACACGGTCATCTCATCGGTTGGAACCATGCCAACCTCGGAACCCGCAATCAAAAGATTATCACCCGTAATAACATAACGCATTGGGCGCAGACCATTGCGATCCAGRCCCGCACAAACCCAACGACCATCCGTCATTGCCAAGGCTGCAGGCCCATCCCAAGGCTCCATCACTGCATTACAATAAGTATACATGTCTTTCCACGTATCCTTCATGTCTACAGAATTGGCGCTTTCAGGTACCAACATTGTTTTTGCCATAGGCGCAGAACGACCCGCACGCACAAAAACTTCAAACACGGCATCAAGTGCCGCAGAATCTGACGACCCGCTTGCGATAATCGGTTTAATATCTTCTGCACTGTCACCAAAATTAGTTGAGGCCATGCGAATTTCATGGCTTTTCATCCAGTTCACATTGCCTTTAAGCGTATTAATTTCACCATTATGCGCCAGCATACGGAACGGCTGTGCCAGCCACCACTGCGGGAATGTATTGGTAGAATAGCGTTGATGATAAATTGCAAAAGATGACTCAAACCGCACGTCACGCAAATCTGGATAAAACACTGCAACTTGTTCCGCCAACATCATGCCTTTGTAGATAATAGAACGACACGATAGTGAACAAATATAAAAGTCCTTGATTGTGGCTGCGTTCACAGCTTTTTCAATACGACGACGAATAACATAAAGGTCACGCTCGAATGTTTCTTCATCCACACCTTTAGAGTTTGAAATCAAAATCTGCTCAATTTCAGGGCGCGTTGCGTTGGCTTTATCCCCCAAGCAAGAAACATCTACGGGCACATGGCGCCAACCGTAAATGTAATACCCTTCGCGCAGAACTTCAGTCTCAACAATGGTACGGCACTGCTCTTGCGCGCCAAAATCTGTGCGTGGCAAAAATACTTGCCCAACAGCGACAAGTTCATCCACACGTGGCGTATGCCCTGTACGTTCAATTTGGTCATAGAAGAATGGCACAGGGATTTGGACGTGGATACCGGCGCCATCGCCCGTTTTTCCGTCTGCATCAACAGCACCACGGTGCCAAATAGCCTTCAAAGCCTTGATGGCGTTTTCAACAACTTTACGGGATTTTTTTCCGTCAATTGCAACGATCAAACCCACACCACAAGAACTGTGCTCGTCTTCTTCGCGGTACATTCCGTTTTTGGCCATATACGCACGTTTCGCTTCTTGGTTTGCTTTCCATTTTGCGTCGAATTTAGTCATCATCATCTCCTACTTCTGCAAAGGTATTGCGCTAAACACGACTACCTTTGCGAACGGATCAGCAGAGCCAACCCATTAACTTTTAAACTCAATTCGTTAATGCCAGCGTCTTTTCCACCACATTAACCAAGGTTAAGATCATTCTGCCGCAACCGATGCCTTGGCATTCAGATGCGTCATAATACTATCAGCCGCGTCACGGCCATCCCGAATTGCCCAAACAACCAAGCTGGCACCRCGCACAATATCACCYGCCGCAAACACACCCTCAAGTGAGGTTTGTTTGGTGGTAAAATCAGCCGTAACCGTTCCCCAGCGCGTAACTTCTAATTCAGGYGTATCCCACAAAGTTGGCAAATCTTCGGGGCTAAAGCCTAATGCTTTAATGACCAAATCTGCGTCTTCTGTGTAATCTGCATTTGGAATTTCTTCAGGACTTTGMCGSCCCGAKGYRTCTGGTGCGCCCAAGCGCATTTTTGAAACAATAACGCCAGAAACATCACGCTCACCTGTGAAGCCTTTTGGTGCAGCAAGCCATACAAATTCCACACCTTCTTCTTCGGCATTTGTTGTTTCACGAACGGAACCAGGCATGTTTTTACGATCGCGGCGATATAAGCACTTCACCGATTTTGCCCCTTGGCGGATCGCTGTACGCACACAATCCATAGCCGTATCACCACCGCCAATAACCACAACATTTTTACCTTCGGCAAATAGCTCACCGCTTTCAATTTCGGGAACTGTGTCACCAAAATTCAATCTGTTTGAGGCCGTTAAATAATCAATCGCCTTAACGATACCYGCATTGCCAGAACCTGGCCCTGCCAAATCACGTGACTTGTAAACACCCGTACCRATTAAAATCGCATCATGTTTTTTGCGTAAATCAGCGAACGTAATATCAACACCGATATCTGTATTTAGGACAAACGTCACACCGCCATCTGCCAGCAGTTTATTGCGACGCATAACAACATCTTTTTCCAGCTTAAAGCTAGGGATACCATATGTCAGCAAACCACCCGCGCGATCATAACGATCATAAATGGTGACCTGAACGCCTTGACGGCGCAAACGATCCGCCGCCGCCAAACCAGCAGGGCCTGCACCAATAATACCAACGCTCTCGGTACGTTCTGCATGTGGTATGATTTTTTTAACCCAACCCTTGTCCCATGCGGTATCTGTAATATATTTTTCCACGGAACCAATCGTCACCGTACCGTGACCTGACTGCTCAATTACGCAATTGCCTTCGCACAAGCGGTCTTGCGGGCAGATGCGTCCACAGATTTCTGGGAACGTATTCGTTGCTTGGCTTACTTCATACGCCTCTTGCAAACGACCCTCAGCCGTTAAGCGCAACCAATCAGGAATATTATTGTGCAATGGACAATGGGTTTGGCAATACGGAACACCACATTGCGAACACCGCGATGCTTGTTCTTCGGCCTTATTCGCCGCATATTCACGGTAGATTTCACCATAGTCCTTAGTGCGCAAGTCAGGTACACGCTTATCTGGCATGTCGCGGGCGACTTTTACAAATTTTAACATTTTGTTCTCAGGCATCGATTATCTCGCTGGCTTTAATTTGGCTTTGCTGAATTTTGACGATTGGGCGAACCCAAACCAAAAAATCATAATAGGTATTCAAACCCCGAAAAAAANTTCTACACAAAAACCCACCAACATAAAAGTCAAYAATACTGACCTTTATTGCTGAAAGGGCTGTTTTTTGTGCAAAATCCACTCAGACAGCRGGGARCAAAGGTAAGCCTTTCTGTCTTACATTGATGATTTTCTTTTCTGTCGTCTCGAAATACACTGCATTTTCAACATAACTGGTTCGAATCATGTCTCTGATACATCTTCTAATTCTAGCAATTATTCAGGGGCTTACAGAGTTCCTACCTGTATCCTCTTCTGGACACCTAATACTCGTGCCCCTTTTAACAGGGCAGCCAGATCAAGGCCAAGCCATTGATGTGGCCGTTCATATCGGCACATTAGGTGCGGTAATTTTATATTTTTGGAAAGATGTAAAAGTAGCCCTTAAAGGCTGCCTGGATATTCTAACGGGTAAATTTCGCACCCGAGCCGCCCGCTTTGCAACCCTGCTCATTATTGCAACAATCCCCGTAATTATCGCTGGCCTTATCTTGAAAATAACAGGTTATTCCGAGGCCATGCGATCCATAAAAGTCATCGGCTGGGCGATGCTAATTTTTGGTATTGTGCTATATTTCGCAGACCAAAAAGGCGCGCAATCAAAACAATCAGGCGATTGGAATCTAGCAGACGCTATCAAAATGGGCCTATGGCAAACTCTCGCCCTCATCCCCGGGACATCACGATCCGGGATTACAATCACAGCTGCACGACAGCTTGGTTATTCCCGCGAAGACGGCGCACGTATTGCAATGTTGATGTCAATCCCAACCATTATCGCATCCGCAGTTCTATTGGGTGCCGAAGTCATTTCAACCGCCGATATGCAAATGGCAAAAGACAGCGCAATAGCGGCAGTTTTTGCTTTTATAGCCGCACTTTTTGCACTGTCGTTAATGATGAAACTACTCAAAACAATCAGCTTCACGCCTTACGTGATTTACCGCATTGTATTGGGCGTTGTCTTATTATGGATTGCTTACAGCTAAGCAGACAGGTTTTTACCCGATTCCGTTAGCTCGGTGTACTGACCATATGGGCGATGTGCATAGAGATAGCTCTCTAAGAGCGCATCCATTGATTTAGGTTCAATATCCAAAGTGGCAAATGTTTTTGCCCTTGGCGCAACCACATTATCAACGCGCAATTGCTTAACCTGATCAGCCGTTAAAATCTTATTTTTAAACAAGCCCAATGTCAAAGATGAAGCAATATCCAGCGCCTTGCCTTTTAGCGCCGCAACAAAGAATGGCACTTTAACTTTCAAACGGCGGCGGCGAATAATTGGCAGAATACGAGAAATAAGCCCTTCCATCGTTTCAACATCGGGGCCACCCAATTCATAAACGCCGGCTTTTGCATTCCCTAGAGCGGCAACAACAGCGGCTTGTGCCACATCATCCACAAAAACAGGTTGGAATTTTGTATCGGCACCAATCAAAGGCATAATCGGTGAAATTTTAGCCAGCTGGGCAAATCGATTAAAGAACCGATCATCAGACCCAAACATCACAGATGGGCGCAAAATTACAGCGCGTGGGAAATGTTTCTTAACAAACACCTCACCAGCACCATTGCTTTGTGCATATAAACTATCGCTATCAACATCTGCGCCAATCGCAGAAATATGTACCAACTGCGAAACCTTATTCGCCTTTGCCAACCGAGCGATACGTTCCGCGCCTTCGGCATGAACTGCGTTGAAATTATTACGGCCGGCTTTATCAAACGTACCAACACAATTCACAACCGCATCAGCACCAGCCATTGCCGCCGCAACCGATGCATCATCGCGTATATTTGCTAAAATGGGTTCTACTTGTCCCACAGCACCATAAGGTTTCACGAAAATCGCTTCATTCGGACGACGCACAGCAACGCGCACACGCCAGCCTTGCTTTGCCATACGACGCGCAATGTAGCGGCCCAAAAAGCCAGAACCACCAAAAATTGTGACGAGTTTAGGAGAGCTAGACATGTTAATCCCTTATAAGCCTGAATATCCACATCTGGATACAGGGTTGTAGCGGGTGCTACAAGTTTGATTTACAAAACACTTATATACCTATTACATAGCAAATCACAGTTTAATGACTCTATTTTATAGTGGTGAAAAATGTCTTCTCAAAAAATTCAATACCAAGTGACAAATGATATTGTCGAAATCACACTGAACCGCCCCGAAAAAAGAAACGCGCTCACCCCACAAATGTGCAAAGAATTGCGAGATTGTTTTGATCGTTTTGCCCAAAGTGAAGCACGTGTCGCAATCTTAAAATCAAGCGACGATGCAATCTTTTGCGCAGGTGCCGATCTGACAGATCCACCAGAACTGTTTTGGCAAGCGGTACCTGAGCTAGGCTTTCATTGCGATAAACCCATCATTGCGGCGATCAGTGGCAAGGCAATTGGCGCAGGGCTTATACTGGCTATGATGTGTGATTTTGTCATCATGACTGAAGGCGCGACATTACTATATCCAGAGGCCAAGCTTGGTATCGACAAGGGAGCAATGACTGCCCTTGTAAAGCGCGCACCTCTACGCATCGCAATGGAATTGATGATGTTCGGGGAACCCCTTGGCGCTCAGCGTGCCTATGAAACAGGCATGATCAACGCCGTTGTCCCTGAAGGTCAGCACATTATAAAAGCGCGCAAAATGGCGCAACAGCTGGCACAAAATGCACCACTTGTTATTCACATGATCAAACGTATGAGCCTAGACGCCGCAGGCCAAGTGCCCATTCAAACATTCTACGACACGTCCCTTAAGCTCGATACGGTTTTAAATAGTGATGATGCCGCACAGGCGCTAAGTGCATTTCAGGCCAAACAAAAACCTGTTTTTAAAGGAAAGTAGTCAAGGCACGCACAAAGGTTTAACTTATCGCCAAAACACGGTTTTCTTTAAAGCTCTTCCACGCATTTTCGGCTAAGCAATAAATCGGGATACGCCCCTCTTTTTGTAGCGTTTCATCAAGCTCAAAACCGCTAGTAGGTTTAAAAACCCCCGTAATAGAACGCGTTGTTCCATTACCCTTTAAAACAGTAATTGTAGCAGATTCTGCGCCTATACTTTCAATAATATCTCTTACTTCAGTTGTCTTTAGTGTCTCCATAATACCATCCTCCCAAATGAGTAACTTCAGCTTAGGCATTTTTGCACAGTTTTCCAGAAAATTCCGCAATCAGTGTTTCAGCATARCAATCCTACTCTTTTCAGCCCTCATGATTGGGCGTAGGATGTGACCATGACAAATTATATTTATAAGGGCGATTTGCCTGACCACCTCGACCTTGGTTCAAGCATTGCAATTGATTGCGAAACCATGGGGCTGAACCCCCATCGTGACCGTTTATGCCTGGTGCAGCTTTCCAGCGGTGATGGTAACGCACACTTGGTGCAAATCAATCAAACACAAACCCAAGCGCCAAACCTTTGCGCGATGCTGGCTGATCCAAAGGTTTTAAAAATGTTCCACTACGGTCGGTTTGATATAGCCGCATTACAAAACCGTTTTGACGTGGTTACAGCCCCTGTTTATTGCACCAAAATCGCATCAAAACTTATACGCACCTATACAGATCGCCACGGGTTGAAAAACCTGCTGCAAGAATTGTTAAAAAAAGACATCTCCAAACAACAACAAAGTTCTGATTGGGGTGCGGAAGAATTAACAAAAGAACAGCAGGACTATGCTGCTTCCGATGTTCTATACTTGCATGCGCTCAAAGATGAGTTGGACATTCGCCTTAAGCGCGAAGGCCGGATGGATATTGCACAAGCTTGTTTTGACTTCTTGCCAACACGGGCAGCCCTTGATCTAGCAGGTTGGCCAGATACGGATATTTTTGCGCATTCCTAAAAACATGATTTTTTGCGGCTATTGACCTATGCCCCTCGCAAGGCCATTTACCATCTATGAGCAAAGCGCAAAAAGACAGCTATTCCAGTTTCATCAGGGTTGCGAAATTCGCACTTCCTGTGCTGGCTATTTTTATGTTTGCAAGCGTGTTTGTTTTCACCAAATCAAACGCCTTACGTGATGGCTTAATAATCCCCGACAAAAAGCTTGCCCAGCTTGCGGTTGGTCAAAAAATTACCAATCCGCATTATTCAGGCGTCACACGATCAGGGGATGCCTTTTCAATCTCAGCTAAAGCCGCTCTTCCAAATGCACCAAAACCAGACCAGATTGATCTAATAGCCCCCAGCGCAACATTAAATTTTGCTAACGGCTTTGAGGTCCGTGCCCACTCTGAAACGGGACGCCTACAACTTGACACGCAAAAGGCCATTCTATCTGGCGCCGTTGCTTTAACCACAYCAGATAATTACTCTGCAAAAGCAGAAAAATTTATCATGGATTTTTACACGGGAAATGCCTCCAGCCCAAATTCAGTCCAGGTAACAGGACCCATGGGTCATATTTCTGCAGGCAGCATGGAGCTAACACAAAACCTGCATGAAGAAGGTTTTTCAGGCAAAGCAATACTTCGCTTTGGCAATGGTGTAAAATTGGTATATTATCCCAACAAGAAAGACGAATAGGTTGGCCAGCGTGAAACACATTTTAATTAGCATATGCATAAGCGCGGCACTAACCGCCACCGCCGCCGCGCAATCAACATTACCCGTTGAGGCGACAGCGAACGATCTAGAAATTAACAGTGAAAATAACACCGCCRTATTTTCTGGAAATGCTCGCATTGTACAAGGTAAATTGAATTTGACGGCCAATGTAATAACAGTAAAATTTGACACGGCCGCAGAGGATATTAAATTCGTACAAGCCMGCGGAAATGTTAAATATAGCAACGGTCRGGAAACGGCCAAAGCCCAATCAGCCCAATTTAATGTAGACACTCAAGTGATCGTATTCACGGGCAATGTTGTGCTAAAACAGCCTCGCATCATTTTAACAGGTGACCGCCTAACCTATAATATCAAGACCAACAAAAGCAAAATGTCTGGTCATGTAAAAACCGTTTATAAGCCGAATTAGCAGATGCCTGAAAACACAACAGATAACTTGAACGGCACCGCAGGGCTGAGCGTTCAAAACATCAAAAAGTCCTTTAAACAACGTGTTGTTTTAACCGACGTTAGCCTGCATTTGGGACAAGGCGAAGTTGTTGCCCTACTTGGTCCAAACGGAGCAGGTAAAACAACATGTTTTTATTCAATTGTCGGGCTTATTCGCCCAGATTCTGGCACCGTTAGCGTAAACGGGCGTAATGCAACCGAACTACCAATGTATCGTCGCGCACAGCTAGGTATTGGCTACTTGCCCCAAGAAGCCAGTATTTTTCGCGGTCTTAATGTGGAACAAAATATCCTGTCTATTTTGGAAATTTGCGAGCCAAACAAAGCTGAACAGCGCATCAAGCTAGAACAACTGCTCGAAGAATTTTCCATCACCCATATTCGAAAATCTCCTGCGCTGGCCTTATCAGGCGGTGAACGTCGGCGGGTCGAAATCGCGCGTTGTTTGGCAAGTGACCCAAAATATGTATTACTTGATGAACCCTTTGCGGGCGTTGATCCCATCGCAGTTGGCGATATTCGCGATCTTGTAGCCCAACTTAAAAGTCGTGGTATTGGCGTCCTAATCACAGACCACAATGTGCGCGAAACACTCGAAATCGTAGACCGTGCCTATATCTTGCACGGCGGCCGCGTATTGATGAGCGGCACGCCCGCAGAAGTCATTGCCGACAAAAATGTCCGTAGCGTTTACCTAGGTAGCAACTTTAAAATCTAGCGCGCACAACCGCTAATTTTAAATCATCACAACAGAATGACTTGCACGACTCGGCCTCACGGCCTAGGCTCAATGTATGAACCCACCAAATAGCAATCATAAAAACTGTTGATATTGCAATCAGCGGCTATTGCTGTGCGGAAAGTTCAAAACCGAAACAATAAGGAGCTTCCATGCGATACCAAATCAGCGGAAAACAAATAGATGTAGGCGAATCACTTAGAGGGCACGTAGAGACTGAAATAAACGCGCTCGCAGAAAAATACGCGGGCAGGCCAACCGAAGCACATGTTACTTTTTCAAAAGATGCGCAWCAATATCGAAGCGAAGCCACCATCCATCTATCCACTGGTTTAATTGTAGCCGCCGAGGGTAAAAGCACGGAAATCTATGATTCTTTTGAGAAATGTCGCGAGAAACTGGACAAACAGCTTAGGCGTTACAAGCGTCGCCTAAAGGATCACCATAAAGATCGCTCAACACCAGTTGAAGTTATTGGTGCTTCGTCGTATATCCTCGCCAACGAAAACGAAGAAAGCGCAGAAGAACCTGAAAGTTTGCAGCCTGTAATTATTGCTGAAATGAAAACCAAAATACGGTCTTTATCAGTCGGCGAAGCAGTAATGCAAATGGAATTGGCAGACGAATCTGTGTTGGTGTTTCGAAACGAAGGACACAAACGACTAAGTGTCGTTTACAAAAGGAAAGATGGAAACATCGGCTGGATTGACCCTACCAATTTAGAATAGGGCGGCTGATCACTCTTTGAAATACGATGGAACTGACAAAAATTCTTTCTTTGGATGCCGTGTATTACACACAAAAAGAAACCAGCAAGAAGCGTCTTTTTCAAGATATTTCTGAAAAAGCAGCAAATCTATATGACCTAGAAGCGTCAGACATATTTGCTGCTTTAAACGCCCGTGAAGAATTAGGCGCAACAGGCGTCGGGCGCGGTGTTGCCATTCCACATGCACGCTTTGCAAAGCTTGATCATGTTGTTGGTCTGTTTACCCGCTTAGAAAAGCCAATGGATTATGGCTCAACCGACCGCCAAGCTGTCGATATTGTCTTTACACTTTTAGCCCCTGAAAACAGTGGGGCAGAGCATTTGAAAGCATTGGCCTTGGTATCGCGCACGTTACGCAACGCTGAAACCTGCACAAAGCTTAGATCAAACCATGATGCGCAATCTATTTTTTCAATCCTAACAGAAACGAAAACAGTAAAAGCAGCTTAAAGGCGCCAGCCCTTAAATCCAAAAGTCAAATAATCACGACTATATGCTTTTCTTGTTAGCAGCTCGATTTCTTCGTCATATACCTGCGCCAAATSWWRRKMYGMATNNCKAANGMWKTAATATCTTCAATTGGTACATGCGGCAGACCCAATTGCGTCTCAATATCCGCAACCATCGCTTTATATGTTTCAATACGTAGTAGATAATCTGGAAATAGAACCTTGGTRTAGCCGCCTAAAATTGCCGTTTGGCTCGCCCAAGAATGATCAATTCGCGCACGCGTTTGACCCTTTAAATTACCATTCAAAAACTTCAAAAACTTCTTAAAAGCCAAACGATAATCTTCAACATCATAACCGATGCTCTCTAACGCACCACGGTTAATGGTTTCGCAAATCGCCTCATCTGGCAATTTAACATTGTACTGATCCACTAAAACACGCCGAATCCATGGGTATCCATTATCACCCGTCTGAAAAATATGRCGGTTAAAAGCATGATGCGCACGCTCAACAGGATGGGCCAAGAACGCAAATGAAATGCGAGTCGGCATTCGTTCTAGCCAATTAAAAATTTTCTTTTGATTCAAGCCCGTTTCCGCATTTGAATTTGCATGATGGGCATGGCTATCAAGCCAGCGATTAAATACAGGCAGCCCAAAGCTGCTAATTGGCTGGTAAACAAGCGGACTAGCCCCCGCTAAAACAAAGTTTTTTGCTGCCGCATGACGCTCTGGTTCATGAAACTCTGGCACACCGCTTTCCAAAAAATTAATGTTACGAACCTGATCAACCATCTCTTGATAGTTATTAACTTTTTCATCCATACTTTCAGGATTTTGCCGCTTAATTTTTTCCTTAAACGTTTCCAGTTTTTCATCACTGCCCAAATAAACAGATAACCCGTTAAAAACATCCAACGAAGTCAGCTCTTTAAATGTTAGGTTATATGCCGCCTGACCATTAACCTGTAACGCCTTGCGAATATGTCGCGCAAAACCTGACAAGGAATTAATGTAAGCTTTAAACCCTGCAATATCAAAATCAATTTTTGCAGTTTTGCGCTTATGTAAATCCGTCAATTTCCACTGATCCGTCTTGCGCGCAATAGCATGTGAAACGAAACTGTCTAATGGATTGCGGGTCAAAACAATCTTAGCGCAATTTTCATCTTCTAAAACAAAATCCAAGACACGTGGATCATGATCTGAAAACAAACGAAATCCAGGGATTGTATCGTCACTGCCAGCAATCATTTTGCGGATGAGCTTGAATGGGTCTTTATCACGCTCGGCCACATCCATGCCGCTAAACCCTTCCTTGTTTGGGTATCCAACAAAGTTAGGGTTAAACAGCTCTCCATGGCAATCAAAGCTGTCATAAAGGTTGATATTTTCCTCAAACAAATTTGATCCTGTGCGCATATTGGCAAGCAAAACAAAGTATTTAAATTTCTTTTTTGACATCATTTCACAACATAGGGTCGCACTTGCGAGACTTCACCTGCCACGTTCTTTGCACGTGACTTCTTTTTCTTTCGTTTGGGCTTATATGATACATCCAACCCAGTTTTAGCAAGCTTTCGAACAAATGAATCAAGTTTTGAAGTGTCTCGCAAAACAGGCAGGGCAATTGGTTTGCTTACTGCCAATGGGTTTGATGTTTTTAACGCCGTTTGCAAAACTAAMCCTGGAGCCTTTAGGGCATCATCCAACGTAAAAATCGTATACCGCGCATTTTGGTCCGCTTCAAAAGCCTTAAGCATTTTCATTTCACGCCCTTGATAAACCCGCGCCTTAGCAAGCTTAGCTTTAAARCTTTCCTGACTACTGGCCAAAAGTATCAACCAAGACTCGCGGATAACAACAAAGCTTGCATGATCATCAGCCGTAATATGCGGTAAAATTTTCTGTACATCAGTTACATCAAACTGAAAAGCAAGCTGCTGTTCACCCTCTTTGCTCGCTAAAAAATTCGCAAGATATCCTTTTGGATTATAATTTCTAAGCCGGTTATCCGCAGTCAAATTACCAATTGTAATGTAAGAACCATTTTTAAATTTRGACAARCCGCGCCTAAATATATTACCGTAAACATTCACACCGTTCAGCTTATCAGCCCAGTTTRAAAAGTCTGGAAACAGAGCCCCCATACCAATCAAAACACCAAAGTCACGATTGGAAACGCCCGAAGCCTGCATATGYGCTAAGGGGAAACGCCCCTGCAAGATCCGCCCTTCGTTTCCCGTCTCGGACAAACTTCTAGCRTCATCAAAAAACTTACGAAAAGCGATGCTATCAGAGGCGGACAATGGATAGTTCGTACGGTTATTTTTTAAYAAAAAYKTGTACATTTTATTTGCCCCAGGCCAAACTTTACGAATAAAGAATGCATCCGTTTTGGGCAAATCAGGCAAATGATCGTCGTAGAATAAAAATGGTTTTCCTTGCGCATCAAAGCTGGCAAACGTCAAAGATTGCGGACGAATATGGTCCGTATGGTTTCGCGCCAATGATTGAAAATACGATTCATCTGGAATCCAGGTTTTAGAAAAGTACCGATCATTTTCAACACGCTTTGGGTCTTCAACAATATTACGTAATGTTTTTGCAGTTAAGCACCACCACTGCGATCCCATATGAGGTCTAACATTTTGGGGAACGGCGCGCTTAATGCCAAAACGCCGTTGAATATCAAC
>NVSA01000009.1 GCA_002401045.1 Paracoccaceae bacterium | reverse complement strand
GCATTAGTGAAAGTATTGAAACGATTGCCACCAGACACATTTGGGGTTTGATCAAGATCTGCAAATGTCTTTACATCATCCCAGTGTCTATCTAAGAACTTAACATCAAAGGCTAGCTCTTTACGTGCATCTGTACTTCCTAACCATTTGGCGTTTACTGGATCCCATGCAAACGAATGAACACCGTTTAATACATATGGAGTAGCAGGTGAACCAGTGAAGAAGTTGACGCCAAAATCAAACCATCTAGAGGTTGATTGCTGAGTGACTGAGCCAGTACCACCAGCAAAGTGATTCCCGCGTCCTCCACCATACCAGCAGTTTTCTAAAAATAGACTAAAAGTAGTCTCTACTGTATTAGATATGGCATTGTTCCCATTAATTTCTACTTCCAATAAAAACGATCCATCCGTAATACCATCGAGATGTATTCCATAGGCAGTTGAGCCAACGGCTGCGTCATAATCTTCAAGATAATTGCCGCGAATATCTATTGTTGACCCGCGCCTTATCGTGATACCAAAACCATCACCAACCCCACCACCAGGAGATTTGTTTTTGTTCACGTTGTTTATAAGGTTTGCCCAGATTCTTACGTTATCACCCGTAAAAGAAGTCTGTGCGGCGGCGCTCCAATCGTACCCTTGAGATATACCGAATTTTTCACAATCAAGTATGCTGCAATGCGAAACAGTGGTATCGGTAACTGTATCTTCTAGCGATATTCCACCCCAGCAATATCGAATATAGCATTTATCAATCGTATTACTGAAACAAACACCGCCATCAGTCTCAATTGCATTGRCGAATTTTGTTGCGTCATTAAAATATGAAATTGTACAATGATGAATGTGTGAATCAACGTGTTTAAGCTTGATTCCAACCGTACCCGTTCCGGTGCCAGCGTTATCGCCCACCAGATGGTTTGATGTAGCTGGATCAAGAGAAGTAATGTGCATGTGATCAACCTCACACGCAGGGTTGTTGATCGTTAAAGCGTCAACGGTCCCCGCATACCAAAGAATTGTCCTCCTCCAGCAATGGCCTCTAAGCCTAATTCCGTTTTGGCTAAGCTGTAAATCAGTTGTGTATTTAAAAACACTTTGAGGAAATACAATCTCACCACCTTGATTTGTGGTGATTGACGCAACAGCCGCAACAATCGAAGCGTCATCAGATGCCCCACCGTTATTGACTGCGCCCCATTGCATTACATTTGTTTCTGTGGCGATAAGCCTTAATTGGAATAATCCAGCAGAGTCAGAGTTAACAAAGTTTCCTCCATCCTCTGTGCCTGTGCCTGCCGCTACAATCTCATATAATCCAGCCCCACCGTCACCTGCTGAGTCATAGCCCAATGTGGAGACTGACCCACCTATATTCCCAGACAAAGAATCATCAGCCTTCGCAGCAGAAAGCGAGGATCTTTGCAGCAATATGTCTTGCGCAACGATTAAACTGGAATCAATTTCGCTAATATTTACATTGTCAAAGCCATCAGCGGCGGCATTATATCTAATTAATTTTAATGCCTCTGGTTGCGACAATGACAAGTCAGAAGATTGTTGCTGACATTCTGAGAATTTTGGTGCTCTGCCAATGTTCGTTTCCAACTGCTTAACAAGAGAAACAACTCTATCAAAATCGGCGTTAACCGTTTCCGGTATAAAATCACCGTTCGTTTGGTAGTCCGTTGTCCTGTTTTGGGTGATTGCTGAGTTGATTGTTACCAAGTCGCCAGCAGTCGCGCCAACATTTAGCGTAATAAATCCGCCTGCAGGATCATTAATGGTGGCAGTGTTGACAACGTAATCAGTCGTTAGATCAGAATCAGAGCATTCTTGGCCTGCCGGGGTGATGTATACGTTTAAATCGTTAGCCGTATAAATTCTAAAAGTGTGGTTGAACACTGTTTGAGCTGCCGAAGCAGTATATTCATTTCTTGAATCGTTAACAGTTACAGTCATCGTGCAGCCTCTTCTATTTTGTCTAATCCTTGCCTAAGTATTGACAGATTTTGCCCAGGTAGCAAACGCCTCAAAGCTCTTGTATCCGATTTATCCCATTCGCGCTCACCTGATATTCCGCCAGCAACTTGCGCAACCGTTCCCATTAATCCAAACGTTGGCCCCGCCATTGAATCTAATATGCTTCTGGATGCGTAGCGTGACGCTGGAGCGTTTATACCTAATAGCGGCCTAATGCCCATGCTATTCTGTGAAACCTTCTCAATGGTGTTATTAGCCTCCATCAGTATGCCAATCATGCCAGAGCGGTCTATGCCTTCAGCAATCCAAACGGCTGGGTCATCTGAAAGTTCCCGCCCTGCATCCCATTGCTTAAATGCATAGGTCATCATTCCAAGGCTTAGCATGCTCATGACGCCTTGAATATAATGGCTATCTTGCTGCTGGAGCGTTGAAAGTAATATCCTTTGTGTTGCTGAAAACATGAAAGTTTTGAACTGGCCAATCGTCTTGCCTAATTCGGTTGACATGAACAGCGGCTTCTCTTGTCCTGGTATAATGATTACTCGGTCAGATTCTTTGCGCACCGCTCCAGCCCACATCATTGCTAGCTCTTGGTTTTCCCATGCTCGAGCATTCGCTATCCAAACACCGTCTATTTCTTCGGCGTGATTCTTCAGTTCTAAGGCAATATTTTTGGCGTTAGCATCATCAATTCCAAGCTGATTCAATCGGCGGTCAATCTTTCCGGCTCTCAGCTCTGGAATAATCCGGGTTTGCATGGCTACGGCGTGAAGCTGTTTCATACCACCCGTCCACTGGTTCATCAGGTTGATGCTTGAAAACTTTGTTGCTGCTGATCTAACGCCACGCTCAAAGGCGTTTCCGCCAGCGGCATAATCAGCCACATCAGCCAATATCTCAGCTCTACCACCCATTAGCGAATCAGTACCGACACCCCAAAGCTTGGCCTCGTGAGCTGCAATTTTGAAAGTTCCCATTTTGGTGACCATTGGAACCAAGGCGTTTTTGAATGTGTTCTGTATTCCTTCTGCTGCAACAATTCTCGCCACATCAGAGAACGAGGAAGCCACAACACCGCCCAATAAACGCATGTAGTTAAGATCCCTGGCGACTCGAGCGGCCCGTACCCAAGGATTTGTATGATCAACTTGACCAAAAGTGCCTCTAAGGCGGTCTCTCATAGCTGAAATGTTCTTTATATCCTTGTCTTTCTGTTTCTCGAGTTTCAGCGCTTTCTTAGAATCAGGCTCATCCTTGATGCGCTTAAGCCATTCTTGTTCAATATCCTTGAGTTCTGATTTCATTTCAACATCATCATATCGACGCATGAGCTCCAAATCTGGCGCAGTGCTTTTAATGTATCGAGCCCCTAAAACCTCAATATCATTTTCTAAAAACTCCTCCATTAGCTCATCAGGAATAGCAAAAGAGCGCTTTTGGAATGGTCCTGATAGGTTGTTACTGACACCACCAGACGAGTTTTCCCCTATCTTGTAATCATATGGCAATCGCCCATCAGGGGTTCCCATAATGCGTCCAGCTATCTCCATGGCCAATGACTCTGTATCAATCGCATCGATATCGATATTGTTTAGCTTTCTAACAGCGGCCAAAAGCTCTTTGCTTGCTTTGCTTGCCAATACGCTGTCACGGCTTCGAATTGCTGCACGAACCTTGTTTCCTGACTTACCGGGCCAATCAGCAACGGCAACTTCAAGGTCATTAACTCTGGCAAGGGCATCTTCATCTAGTTTGGAAATTCTTGTTTCCAATTCATCGATGGAATGCTTTAACCCTGAAATCCTATCTTGCAGCTCATTTGATCGTGTACGCTGCCTGGATTCTGCTATTGATAATTCTTTGCGTCGACCTTCTTTTCCGGTAATACCTTTGTCTTTGGTCTTAAAGGCTCGTTGTATGCTGGCCTTTTCAGCCCTTTGAACCTCTTCTAACTGTTTGCTTGCTTTGGTTATTTGTGCATTTTTGCTATCAAGCTGCCCTCTTAATGATCGGGCTTTGGTTTGGCTCTCCATCATTGAGGTGCTGAGCCTTTCAACATCAGACTGTACAGCTAGCTTTTTTGTGTTTTGCTCATCAAGCCAGCCCTTGGTTTTCTCAACAAAGCTGGACAAATTACCAGCAACCTTTGGCTTACTCCAGATTCTGTTTAAGTATCCAGCGGCCGTTTTTACATCGACATCAGCAGGCAAAAGCCCAACTTCAACGAAATCCTTCTTCAAGGGCTCGTATAATTTTGTGTTCCAAGAATCAGCAGCGCCTTGAATGTGTGGGTCATCAGAGCCATTTCTAACAGCCTTCCCAACAGCTTCGCCAAATTCTCTACGGGTCAACTCACCTCCGCCTTCTTTGTAGGCCTTGAAGGTGTTCATGTGTCCGTCAACAGCATCAAAAAATTTCCCATCATGCAGCTTTATGGCGGTTTCAACAGCTTGACCAAGGGGCCTATCCATGTCGAGCGGGGACTCAGCCAAGGAATTGACGGCAGATCGAGTTGCCTTTGCGTCAGAAGTGGCAGTTGCTGACCAGGGATCAAAACCAATAAACTTGGTTGCGGCTCTGGCCAACTTCCCGCGAACTTTGGCGTCGTTATTAACTTCAGCGGCACCAATGGAGCGATCAAACATAGTAGGATTACCACCGTCAGCAATGGCTTTCTCAGGATCCATAACAAGGTCAATTTCATCAAATACCTCTTGCGGCTTTCGGCCTGTTTTGAGAATGAGTTTTTCTATTGCTCCAGGTGCAGCGCCAAGAATTCCACCAAGGAATACGGCTGCGGTTATATTAGCTGCAGACTCACCCATTGTTCGCGTCATTTGGGTTTGATGTAATGCCGCCTCAGTTAATGCAGTTGTGCCGGCGGCAACAGAACTAGTTGCAACAGCGTTTCTGAGAATGGATCCGCCTGTTTTATAGGTCTTATAAGCAACGCCACCAGTTGGGATAAAGTTGATTGGATCACTCACCCCCATCAGGAACGGGGCCAAATAGGAATTTTTCAACGTTGAGCGGTCGCGGTTCTCTCTATCCATTTGATTTCTAACGGCATTTAGCTCTAGCTCGTTTTCTACGCCCACTGCAGCCTCGACAAAATTCTTGTTGAGCTTTTCGTCATCAGTCAGCTGAGACCATGCATCAAAATCAGTGGTTTTCATTGCCGTGGGTAGATTGGGATCCTTAGCAATGAATGAACCAAGCGTATTTTCTAGGCGATAAGCCGCGGTCAACTCTTCACTGAATGATACTGGGCGCTCTTCAACGTCAATTTCGTCAAGCCCTTGAGCCCTTTCAAGAAATCCTACGCTTTTGTCTTCAATGAATGGCATTAATTACCCTTTCTAGCAAATGGCTCTGGAGTTTTAGCACGCTTTTCGAACAGCTTTTTGTTCTCGGCTTCAATTCGGTTAAGTTCTTCCTGTTGATTTGGAAACCATAGACCACCAAAAAACGGGGCAATAGTTCCATCATCATCAAGGATCACAACTCTGTAAGCGGGCTTGCCACCCGTGGCACTCCTGGCTGTGTCCTCAGTGGCCTGTAGAAACATTCTGTCTTCTGGTATCTCTTCAGGGAAAGCGCCTTGCTCGTTGATTTCACGGGCTAGCTGAGGGCGAATATAATCAACGCTACCATTAACCATATAATACTGGTCTGGAGGGTATTTCATCGCCCTATTGGTAACCTCAGAAACAGCCCAATTGCGCCCAATAAGCTGCAGAGACTTTTCATTTGCCGCCTCTTTGCTCATGCCTGATTTAAAAAGAGCCTCGTATTGATCGCCGTATTCTTTCGCCAACTGATCGCCAGCAATATCACCAACCCTTGTGGATCCAAAAATTGGGTCAAAGTGATCGTCTACCACGTCACGATAATCAACAGGGCGAAACCCTTTTTTGTCTTCGGCTAATTCGGTGGTCCTTGATTCAATCCGAGCTTTGTTGGTTGGATCCGTTAGCTGTCGAGCCAAGGTGACTGCCTGTTCTGGCTCCATGTTTGCCGACAAACTAACGACCTGCTCAGCAAATGCGCGCTCTGTATTGCTAAATTCTCTCTCTGAAAGCCCCGGGGTATTGTCAAATCGATCAATAAGCTGAGAGCCCCGTACTATCAAATCCCTGTTTTCTGACTGAAGGAATGTCATAACCTCAGCTTTTAAGGCCGAAGGGACTCGCTTCATTCTGTCTACAAAATGAGCTTTTTGAACGTCCTGCTCTATGCTTGAAACCCCCTCTAGTGAAGGCATAAGGATATCAGAGTAGTATTTGTTGACCGATTTATCATCAAGGACAATGGCGTCATTTCCCGCAAGTCTCTTGGCAACACCACTTAAATCAGTAGCTTGCTTTCTAGCTGACTTTTCCTTGTTAATTAAATTGGTGAAAATTGAGGTTCTTTCCTGCTCCGTCACATCACCAGATTCAAATAACTGCTCTACCCGCTTAACAATGGCTTCAGGGTTCCCTGTACCGGTTCGGGCTTGAATTTGAATGTCGGAAATCTCACGGGATAATTTTATAGATTGTTCAGATTCTGACTTAATCGCTAAAGTCTGTTTTTTGGTCAATGCTGTGGTGGCTTGGCCCTTGAAGGTATCCCACTCTTTTTGGGTAAAGTCAYCATTTGGGGGTGCCTGTGGTAAATCTTCAATGGCCTGAAATGCTACCGGGAACCCGTCAACGTCAGCGCTCCGCTCTATGTCACCAATGAAGCGTTGCTCCTGAACTGATTGGGAATTACTAGACTTCATTGCTACAGCAGTTGAAACGTCGAATATCTCAGCTTCAACGGCAGCGTCAATACTCTCGTTATATGACTGAATATCAACAGCAGAGTTTCTAAGGTCGCCTTCCCTGGCATGACTTTGGGCGCTATCTGAGATAGTGGATAGCTCGCCATTGGCATTGGCTACCTGTTCACCTCTAATTCTAACGGCCTGTTTATTTTGTATGCGAATTCGCGCCATCGTTGTTTGTTCATCAAACCCCTGCAGAACATCAAGACGAACCAATGGATCAACTTCAGATTCAAGGGCTGCTCGTAAGCCAACAGTTTTGGTGTCGAATTCCATTACATTATCAGGACTGTCTCTTTCGGCGCCTGCTAAATCTTGACGCAGATCATTGGAAAGTGAAGACAAATATGAGTGCTTTAATCCTTTATTGAAAGCTTGTGACTTGACGCCACCGATAAAGTGCTCTTCTTGAAATTCCGGTGCTTCGCCTTCAGTGAAAGCCGCCCTCCCTAATTCCGTAGCCTTTTCAATGACTTCCTGCTCTGCTTGCTGCAGTTGTTGTTGTCCAAACTGCGCAAATTTATCACCGAGCGCCATAAGACCAGAGGCCGCGCCTGTTCCTAGGTTTGGCGTTCCGAGTTGCGTAGTTGCTGTAAATCGCTTAGCCATTAAACAATCCCCGCAAATTTCTGACCAGACTGAAGTAGCCCTGTGAGAGCTTTACCAGTGGCAATCCTACGGGCAACAGATCCACGCGCCTGCTCTGCTTGCGCCCCTATTCTCGCTTGGAATATGTCGCGCTGAGAAGCCTGTTCTTCTTTGCGAATATCTTCTTCCAGTATGGATAATGGCGAGCCTTCAAATTGAATGCCAGAAGCGCCAGCTGCTGAAACCTGGCTTGCTGCTGCTTCAGCTAATCCGGCTTTTCTGTCAGCTTCCCTTTGTGCCGCGGCGGTTTCTATCTGCTTTGACTTGACGTTTGATTCAAGTTGAGCAATTTGACCGGCGCTGGCCTGCTGTGAGGCGCTAAGTAGCGTCGACCCACCAGCTAAGATTAATGGTAATGCGGCTGCCATGTTATGTTTTCACCTCCATCAAAAGTGACAAAATCGTGAATGGCATGGGTGTTGCCTGAGTGATTACAACCGAAGCCTCTAAGCTCCAACCAAGGCCGAATATTCTCTTAAACCCTGTTTGTGGTGACGGCGAGTCAAATTGATCCTGACCTATGGTTTTATCAGCCAACAATGCTCCATTGACCTCAACGCCGTTCGATTCAAACAAATGTACCGCCACCCTAAGTATTCTTTTTTTCTGTGCAGCTGTTGGCCCATTTTCGAGATTTATGTTCCAGGGCATTGTTTCTATCCTGGGTCTAAAACTAAGCCCCACTTCAACTATAGCATTGGTCAACGAATCGTCACTAACTGTTATTTGACCGCTAGAAACCACTTTGTCAGATTGAACCGCTCCATTTATCTTAAGCTCAACGGTTTCTCCCTCTAAATGACCAAGACCCGTAAAGACAGTGCCAGTGAACGAGGCGTCATACACACCCGAGTCCATGAAAAGGTTAAGGTTTTCACGCTCTATATGATAAACAATAACGCTGTTTATTGTTCGTTTTGTAAGTGTATAAACCTGATCGTCAACCACTGAAACCGATACTATAAAGCCGTCATTCTCCCATCTTGTAAATGCCTGCACGCCCTCTATTGCGTTGGAGTTAAAAACGGTAAGCTTTCCATCGTCACCCACTAAATACAAATAGTTCGCGTCAGAAGTGGCAGCGCCTTTCCTAATAGCCATCTGAACGGGATCATTAATTAAATGGGGCGCAAGTATTGATACGCTTCTTGATTCATTTGACTGGAAAGCATCGATAAATTGGAACTGAAACAAAGCTTTTCCAGTTCTTTGCATAAATATCGTGGTTCCCTCAAGGACTATCGGACGCAATCTCTTTGAGCCTAGGTTTGTTTGCGCCTTGACCGCTATATTTTCGGGGGTAATAGGTGATGCTGGCACATAAAACTCAGCTCCAGAGGTAAACACCTGTAGCGTGCGATTCGATATAATCCCATTGATTGCGTTAACTTGATCAGTTGATAATGTTGCCTCAATTGCTTGATCATCAAGCGAGCGTCCTGCATCAAAGTTGAACAGCTGATTTACATTGCTACCCCAAACCGTGGACGGTCTAGATTTGGAGCCACCGAACCAAAGTCGTGACTCGTGAAAAGTCGCTGTTCTAGGCCAGCCACGAGCGCTACTCCACGTATCTTCTTTTCTTGATGTTCCTGTCGCTGTTCTGGATGAGTTTATGGATCCATCAGCCCCTACATCACCTTGAACAACAAGCCCTGTCAAAAGTCGCCAATCTTTAGCGGACGCACCCGAAAAAGTGACATCGAAAGTGGCATTTAATTCGCTGCCTCCACCTAACACCACAACTGATACTCCAGTTGCGGCAGTGTTTGGCAAAGCCTGGATTTGTTCCTGTATTGACGTGGCCATTTCGGAATTCGAGCCTTCATAACTAAAAGCTTCAGTCAGTATGCCTTCCAGCCCAAGCCTTATTGTTGCACCCTGCTCAATATTTAGAAGGATTATTCGCTGAACCTCATCCACTGGCGTTGGGCTTGACCCGTCATCAAAATCAAATTGAGGAATATTGACAAAGGTGACAGCCGCAATTGTCCAACTAGTATCAGAGGTTCTTTGTATTATCTGCGTTTCAACATCTTCATGTGTGATTATTATCGTGTCTGCTGACTGGATATAATCCATCGTTTGAATCTGGGAAAGGGTTAGCGTTGTAACCAAATAATCATTGCCAGATCCATTGATGTTGGTTTGTAAAACTCCAGATTTGTATATTTCCATACGCAAGGCAGAGAATACCAACAAATAGTTTTGCTCAACGTTAAAGCTGAAATTCTCCAACCGACCATCATTGATGGCATCGCCCAAGTGCTCCATGCCTGGTCGTTTTTGCGCCCCACCTTGCGGTATAGAAAGTACATTAGTTAGTTCAAAAGCGCCTTTATAGTAGCTCTCAAGGTCAGTTCTGCCAGCAAGCTTGGGATCTAGCTCGCCGCGAGTGAAAGATGTTTGTGCAGTCCAAAGTCCCACTTTTAAAACCTCCCGCTTCCGCTGCTTCTAGCGTCAATAAATGGACTATCCACAATTGATTTTTGCGGGTGTCCCTGGCTATCAATGTTCGATGCAATTGCTATTTGCCTGATTGCCTTTTTTTCATAAAACGCCGCTTTCTTTTCATCCTCAGTCACAGGCATTGCAAATTCAGAGGCAAGCTGATACTCAAGCGCTTTTACGAAACCAGGCGTCATTATTGTCTCAGGTGCATCAAAAATATAACGCATGAATAGCGCTGGTTCATTCGAGTAAATAAGGCTACCAACCTCTTCGTAATAATGATGGGGCATAACTTGCCAAATTCTCAGGTAATCAGTTGGCTTTTGAAATTGGTACTTGAAGTTGACTCTACTGTCGGGCTCTGCTGACAGCCTGGAAAGTGACTGCTCTTTTAGCGCCCAAGGCCATGGGTATGCTGACAATACAGCCTCTTTTATTCCTTGGTATAAATTGGCAGCAGCGGTAGCCCCGGCGCCCGGATCAGTGAAGCTACTGATTGGCTCGTCACCGATTAATATAAGGGCGTTGGATGCTATGTCAATTTCGCTGTTTGCCATAATTAAACCCCTTTAACTTACTTCTTCGCAGTGAGTTATCGTTTTTATTTCTTCTGGATATATCTCACCAAGCAATGATATGCACTTACCAATGCCTAGAGCCTCGCCTTGTGATTGCTCCATTAAGTCAAAAAGCTCTCTCTTCTTGAAATCCTTTTGTTTGGCGACACAAGTACATTGCAAAGCCATCATTTTTCTTACGAGATTTTCTAGTTCAGCATATTCCATTTTTTCACCTATTAACGAACTCTACTTATTCCATCAACGACCACGAGATTGACTGTATCTGTGTTGTTGGCGTGCCACAATGTTAAAATATCGTCTTTAACTAATGTTAGTTGCCATATTCCTGCGTTTGGTTGTGGATTGTTCTGCCCCACTTCGTTTGATCTTCCGCTGTTTGTAATTATTGACCCATTCAGTGCTACATATGTAGTTGTATCTTTATTGGTTCCGCTTGCTGACTTTTCTGTGGTCACGAAATCAATAGGGGTTGTTAATGGTCTCTCCCCTTTATATTGAATAGAACCGTCCGTTAGAGCAATGAATAGCGATTGCCTTTCAACCACCCATGTTCCTGGTATCTGAACAGCTACGCCAGCGCTAGCGATAACCGTCTCCACCGCGTTACCCTGCAATGAAACCATGGCGTCAGGCATAGTGTCAGCCAGCCCACTATTTAGATCGAATGCCCATCTAATGTCATCAGGAGTGATGTTGGTGGTTTCGGTAATATCACCGACAAAGTTAGAATCTCTAAACGTTCCGATTCCATCTGTCGCTATATTGGCGCTATTTGTTGCGCCGGTAACACCAATAGCACCTGAAGGACCAGCAAAAAACAAGTTTGCTATCTCGACGTTTGGCGTTTCCGCCGTTCCAAAATCAATACCCTTGAATGTTGCCTGAGTCGATACAAGTGCAAATTTTATAAACGACTGAATAAGCCAATTGGTGCCTTTTAATAAAGCCCCTTGGTCACAATTCAGTGAATTTGAGTCAGCAATGACAATTGACAATAAGTCATCAAAAACGCCAAAGGTTCCACAATCATCAATCTGGATAGTATCAAGCAATATAATGCTTGATCCTGGGCTAGCAACGTCAGAAAAGTCAAAAGCCTGACCGTTGGGGCATCCAAATCTAGCGTCTTTGGCTGTAAATTGTGCGTCGACGCCAGTAAACATCGTGCCTGAACCGGTATAAGTCAGTTTAGGTCCGGCCAGGTTCTTACTTGTCCATGAAATATTTCCCGCGCTTACGTCAAGCTCATCGGTGCCAAGAGATAAATCTTTCCCAAGCTCGTAATTTATATTGCCGTCCAGCACTATAACGCCACCGGATGGGGAGGGTAGTTGCGATTTGCTGTTGATAACCTTTACAGTTTCTGCAAATACCCCGCCAACGTTATTCAGTGCGGTTGAGCTGTCAGCCTGAACCTGCAGAAATACCCGGTCATCAGATAACACGGCAAAAATCCAATCACCATCAGATAGTTGGAATCGCTTATCTATGAAATAGTTGTCTGCAGTAACCTGGGCTAAAGTGTCGTTAGATTGATATGAGTAGATTTTGGGGGTGTTGGATGAATGGGCTCCAACGCTTGCGAATGCCGCTTGATTAAATGACATTGTTCACTCCTTCGAAATAAAGGCGACATCAGCCGCCTTTATTATTTTCTTAGTCACTACAAATTAAGCCAGTATTTGAACTGTACTCAAAACCGTGACCACGCCAGCGCCACTGACCGCATCAATGAAAATGGTTGTGAACGTTTCCGTTCCGCCATTAGCATCAACTGACCAGATTATATCCCCCTGTTTCAAGCCTAGCGTGAGTGCTGCAGCATCGAAATAACCAGAAGCCACAACTGTGGCCTTGGAATCTGGGGTTGTGTAACTAAAGTGCCGTGGAGCATTGCTGTTCGCCATGCTACTCATTGGCACAAATGCAGTTGCTAAAAAAGCCATGATATATTCTCCAAATTTATTTGTAAAAAAGGGGCTTTCACCCCCAAATCAACCGAGATTATACGGCTTCGTCATACTGCATTTTAACGATGCCTTGAGGCTCGCGAACTACAGCGCCAGCCTTGAACATGCCGTTAGCTAACCATGATGTTTTCTGAGCAATCCAATCAATGGTTGTTTTCATGTCGATACCAATAGCGATACCAACAGCCGTTTTATGGTATGCAAAGGCTGTACGGTCATTGACAGCGCCAGGTAATCCACCCTCGGCACGAGTACCGATCTTGTGGAATTTAAACCCCATGTAGGAATCCAAAGTTCCATTCACCAGAGCTTTCACTGTTGCAAAATCAGAGCTCGTAACTTCAGGATCCTCTAGCAACTTTTGAAGAGCCAAGGCGCGTAAAACAATGTGACGGTTATCTTCATCTGATTCAATATCGTCCAAATGACCGGCGGCCTTTCGAACTAGATCAAGCGTGAAGTTGGTTGTGGCTGAATCATCAAAGACTCTGCCTGTATCTGCATCTTCATCGTTTGTGGAAACAAAAGAGATAGCGGCAATTGCATCAATGATGATTTGGTCTTCTCGTCGAGAAATGGCTTTGGCGATTGTTTGCGCCAATTCCTGCTTCTCTTCAAAGTTGACTTCTGCCTGGTCGAAGATATCGGTGTATTCAGGGGCAAGCCAGTTGGCCATATTAGCCGTTTGACGATCATGGCTGATATCCATTGGTGTAACGTCGGCTTGACTTGCTTTCTGGTTGGCTACGCCTTTACCCATGCGTGTGAACTTATAAGATTCACCAACAACGCCGGTTCGAATGGAAATAGTATTACGTAGCTTACCTGAGCCTTGGTACTCGTGCTTGACTTCACTGTCAAACTCGATAACGGCTGCGTTTGTTAGAAACTTAGACATTTTATGTCCCTCTTTGAGTATCTAGTATGGCTCTAGATCAAGGTGCCGGAAAATGGTTTGATCGTAGAACAAAGATCATCCTTTTTTTCCGGCCTCAATGAGGGTATCGGTGGGATATGTTTAGATAATAGTTTGATTTCTGTGCAAATTCAACCTATCTGCTGTCGGAAGGGGTCGGAGCCATATAGTAGAGCCTGTTTTTTCCTGAACTCAGCAGCAAAAGCTTTATCGGTATGAATGCGGCGGTTTCCGTTATCATCCGTCTCAAACTGCATTGCTTTAATGTCATCAGCTGTAACACCAATAGCGTCACCTTCAGCGCCTTCGCCGTCAATAGGTGCGGTTCTACCTTTAGCAATAAGAGCTTCAATTGCTGTGATACTCTCAGCACTGTTTGCCATGCCCTGTATTGCAGATACGGTTTCAGCGTCAAAATTAGCGCTAATAAACGAGTTGACAGAATCGATTCTGCTTTGCGCATTACTGCCTAAGCCTTTGAATTCGCTGTCTTTATTCTCGGTAAGAGCCTGCTGCTCAGCCAGTTGGTTTTCAACGTGAAGGTTAACCATTTGGTTAAATCCTTCCTGACTCATATTGGATGCTTTGGCAAACTCCATTGCACGAACCAATAGCGGGTCTTCTGAATTAATCTCTATGCCTTTTTCCACAATATCATCAGAGAGATTGACCTCGTAGGCTTCAGGTGAGCCAGTGAACGAGCCAAACTTAGTCTGAAGCTCACCATAACCTTTGGCCTGCTCTGCTAAGGCTTGATCTTCTGTTCTTCCTTCTGCTCGGTATTTGTCAAGGACGAACTCGTGTCTGGATCCTTCTGCTGGTGGAGCGCTTCCCTCTGGATTTGGCGCATCTCCCGACGCTGGCGGCGTCGCGCCATCCGTCGCTTGGCTAAGCAAAGATTCATCTGTGATCGTGGTTTCATCTGTCATGTCTCTACCTTTCTGATTGTTGTGATTATGTTGCGAATAAAGCTTTTCTTACCTTCGTTCAGTCCAACTGTTAGCAGGTCATCACCAGGCTGAGCGGTTGGCGTCATGATTAGCGCGTCCTGCCACATTATAAGCAAATCCCTTCCGGCTTCTGATTGCTCAAAAACTCGGTGAATAAGCTCATCACGCTTATCAAACTGAGCCTTCATTTCATCGGAATACTCTGGTGTAGCGCCTAGCTGGTCAAAATGATTACCCTTCACTTGGCTGACCTCCCAACTGGCTTTGCGCTGCTTGTGCTGCCGCCTCACCGATAAGCTTACGCTCTGCATCAGATCTAATTAGATCAGCTGGTATGCCAAGCTGTCTTGCCGTTACCTTGGGGAAGTCTTCAACCTTGGCGGTTCCCATGAATACCTCTGGTCCAACTATAGCAATATTGGCGCTAGCCCATGTTTGGATTGCTTCAAAATCATCCAAGTCTTCAGCTTGTGCTAATGGGCTTGTGTGCTTAAGGGTTACCTGTTCGCCATCAACCTTAATTTTTGGGAATTTGCCAAGCTCCTGAAGAATATCCACGCCAGTTTCAGCAATGCGATCGATGAGCTCAGAGCGAAGACGGCCTAATGATGCACCACGCTGTTTAAGCATGTCCTGTAATCGTGCCATTTGTTCGCCAAGCGTTCTAACGGAGTCGGATATATCACCCATAGGGTTGGCAAAATACGCCTTATCTATTCGCTCTCGCAGATCCTTAACGCGAACTTCAACATCAGCAGCATTACCACCAGAAAAAACGCTAGCAAGAGTAGGGTTCGTAGTGCTATTGCTAGCAACAGGGATAATAGTTTGCGGGGCAAGCCTGACAGTGTTTGGATTAAAAATTCCATCATTAACCCCCGTGAAAATGCCGCCAACATTAAGAGCCAAGGCCCTCAAATCAAACTCAACAATCTTGTTTAGTGAGCGTATATCAGGCAACAGCCTGATTGATGGGCCACGTCCAAACGTTTCGCCAGGTATTACATCAGCCCGAAAGATGATAAGTCGCTGAGTGTTAAATGATTGCTCGAATAAAATATGTTTTTCGCTCTCACGAATAACGACATTGTAATAAAGCTTATCCTTCGTGTTGAAAAGGTAACCATTGAGAACGTCAATCTCAGTTTCGGGATTCTTTGCGATCATCTTGACAAGTTTATCTGTCAACTTGGCTTTAGGCCAAAGCTGTTTTATGTGGCCAACCGGCAACTTTTGCTTTCTCCACCCTGAACGAACACGGCCTTTAACTGCCTTCTCAGGGTACAGCTCAGCCAATGGCACATTGGTGAATCGGAACAGGTCGCGCCCTGAAAGCTCCCCTGAATCCATGATGATGGCACCGGTTCCAACAGTCCAATCAGTTAGCGAGGGATCTATCTCGGTATCAAAATTCGAATGATTCAACGCGTTAAAGAATGTCTTTGTGCCTGCTTCAAGGTCTTTGTTAACTGCTGCAATTTGATCCTCTGGAACAATTGAGCCCGCGGTAAACTTGAACCACTCTTTCCAGCTGGGCATGGTGGCAGACTTGATGCGCCCTACATGGGTAACCGTGCCTTCTGTTGCTGTTGAGTCGTAAACGTGCCGGTTCTTTTCTTGCCCTGGAGAGCGAAAGCGGAATGTTTCCCGCTGAGGTGCTGTGAAGTCATACGCTTCTTGATGAATAGAGCGGAATAATTCATATTCGGTTTGAGCGGCTTTGAATCGCTTTAACAGCTGATTAATGCCACCTAAATCAGAGAAAGCCATATTCTACCCCAAAGTTTTGGAAAGGCCGGTTGGGCTGGTTACTAGCAAGCTACTGCGAGCCCCCGTTCCTTTTGCTGTTGCTTTTCGTCTCGCTGTTTCGTCTTCTGACTCAGCAGCCGCTAGATCTTCCTTTTTTTTCTGCGCTTCAAGCTGTCTCTGCTGAAGATCTGCGCTTTTACGCGCCCTATCCTTTGCGCCTTGGTCAAGTATGTCGCCCATTATACCTTCCTTGTCAGAAGTGATTCTGACCGATTTGATTTAGCAGCAGACGCCCTTCTAGACTTTACCGCTTTTGCTGATTTCGGTTTAAATGACTCCGCCGCCACTTGCTGTTGCTCACTCGCAAATTGCGCCTCTTGCTTTTTTATTCTTTCTCTATCTGATTTGGCAAACTCAGCGGTACTTTCAAAAGCATCACTTAGGAAGCTGCCCCCTGATTTCTTAACGGCCCCGAAAATTGGATTAGTTTTCTCTACAGCGCTCGTAACTTTAGTTAATTGTTCAGCCATGTTTGTTTTGCTCCAAATATTTCAACAACTGATTAGGTGTCAATATGCGCCTGCTCGATATGCCTAACAAGTGCTTGACCACTGAAACGCAGCTAAAAACATCAACACCAGCAGAAAAACGGCTTATTTCCTTTGGTTTCACTATAACACGAACCGATTTAAGCGCTGTTTCTTTGTAGTCCATTGGGTTTGAGTATAGCTCTATAGGAACCGTTGTGGCATCAATGCAGCTGGTGGTTGGATCGATTACCGTCCAATACTGCTTGCCAGGACTAAGGCGCATTGCGTACACATGCCCATATTTTAGCCTATCCAGAAGCCAATGGTTAATTGTTGCTTTGCAAAACACCACATGCCACACACGAATGTTGCATTCTGACTCAATCAAAGGGCGACCATTCAGCAGCCGTAACAGGTGCCGTCCATGTATCGTTGCTAGGTGTTATTACCGCTATTCCTTCGCCTGCTTGCTGTAATCCATATTCTCCAGCTTCACAGATATGCGAATATTTGTTCTTATCTGGCTGATCATGAAACTTGTCATCACCAACAACCTGAATCCTCTTGTAGCAGAAACCACCCATCAAACCCTTGCGCCATTGTTTAGCCTTGGGGCTGATCATGAATGCTGGCTTGCCATCCATACAAAGTCGAGTCATTGGGTTGATGATTGATGCTCTCCTGATTAGAGGGTCATTGGTCGCGGTAGGGAATACCATCTTGATACCGTGGGCCCGCAATATCGAGAACGGTGTTTCCTCAGTAGCCTGACCGCCACTGTCACCAGATGGGTCGCCTCCACTTCTTGATATCTTGAAATTGGGATAGTTTTGAGCAATGTAGATCTTTAGTTGTGGTGCAAACAAAGCCGCGCTCATATCTTCAGTGACAAACTCGTCAAATCCAACATAGCGACCAATCCCCGGTATAAATTGGAGGAAGGCACATGCCGGCGTTCTTCCAAAATCCACCCCCAATATGATGGGATAGGCTGGGTTTGGTACGTATTCCTGTTTTAGGCAGTGAACAGAATCAACGTATTCCTCATAAACTGGCTTACCATCAGCCACAAAACCATACTCATTGGCTAGATTGACCTTGATCCAATCGTACTTCTTGCCCTCCATGCCCTTTTCATAGTAACCATCAGGAAGATTCCCTAAGTTCTCAGCCTTTGGATTGAGTACAAAAGTCTCATCATCACCGGCGCAGAGTACGCCCCCAGGCTGCTTATGGAAAACCCATCCTTTTGGCTTGGTTTCTTCGGCTAGCTCGTAATACCAATGATCTTCATCAGGTGCGTTGGTGTCTCCTATCATTCCGTGCCAAGTAGGTTTGACTCTACCAGCAGCCATTGATGGGTAACGGCCGTGTCTCAAGTCAGCCATATCAACAACGGCCTTAGATAGCTCTTTCATCTCATTGAGCCAAAAACCTGTTACCTGATACCCGCGCAGCTTCTTAACCGCATCAGGTCTATCTAGCGCCAAGAAGATTAATTCACTGTTAACAGTGGTTCCGTCTTCAAGGTCAAAATCTAAGTGGTGGGTAGGAGGCTCTAACCCCCCACCTACATAACGCCCCAATTGAAGATACAGCTCTTTCCAATCTTTGATAGTGGTGGAAGTTAGGTCCGGGTAAGTGTTTCGCACAGCAACAAAACGACTGGGCCGAATATCATCAGCGTTAGGCTTCTGATTGCACATAGCAGCAAAGAGCTTTTGACAGCTCTCAACAGTTTTACCAGAGCCCAATGGGCCCATAATGGCAGGAACTCTTTCCCAGCAATCCTTGTACGCTCTAAGAACCTTTCCTTGGGCCTTTGTGCGGTACTCAGTTACTGGCATTTTTAGACATAATCAGAGTAGTTAAACCCCTACAAAGAAAGAAAATTAAGACCTTATTCATCATCTTCACCCTGCTCCCCATCCAAGTGAACAATCCTAACAACGTTACGAATTCCGATATCACCAGATAATTCAACGGCTTTAAGGCTTGGCAAGAGTTTATCTATTCGTTTCCACTTGGAATCAATGAGTGTTCGGATAGCTCCAATCTTTGCATTGGACAATCCTTTTTCATCTTGGGTTTCTGTTTTATTGATGGCATCAACGAGAAATTGTTCAGCATCACCAATGGCTTTGATTGCTTTGTGAAATGACATTTTAGCGCGCATAGCATCATGTGTAGCTGCCTTTACTGCCTTTACACGAATGCTATCTTTGGATTTCCCTTTGGAATCAGTCACTTACGTTCACCAATCAAGTGGCTGTTTTTTAATCTAATCATGCTAGTATCCTTTCGGGTAGCTTATATGGTGATTAACCAAATTTTGTCATGTCTCTTTGGCCGGGTTCCCATCGCTTTATGCCAAATCCTTTCAGGTGATTACCATGCCCTGATAATACCGCGAACTTTGAGATTGCATCCATTAAGACGCTCACTCCAGCATTAAGCTCAGCCACTTGACATTCAAGATCTAGTATCCTGCGCTTATCTTCAGTGCTTACATCAACGAGTTCAGGCTCTTCATCAGCAACAAGGGGTGAATCAGGCCGTTTGATAGGATCAGGAATGGCTAGTAAATCCGTGTGATCAACAACACCATTCTCATCAGCACAATCAATTTCAGCATTAAGATCCACTAGCTTTTCTGTTTCAGGTGGGATTGTAAAAGTCTTTGTGCTTGCCTCCTTGGCTGGGCCTTTCATTGGGTCCGAACTGGGGGCCTTGGTTACTTTGTTTGTCTTCTTAGTGGATGATGATTTTTCGACTGGCATTGCGTTTTTCCCTTAGTATTTGCTCCTGAACCTTTACCTTCTCCTGAATGAAGAGGGCGCTTGTTTGCTCAGATGCTTGAGTGATGATGTATGTTCGCATATTTAGAAAGCTTTGAAGTGGCTGGCCGCCTCTGGCAAAAACATGGGCTAACTCTTCAAGAGATTCCGCGCTTTTCTCTGGCGAATCATTTACCAGAGCGCTTATTGCTTGATCAATTATTTCGTTTATTACGTCAGTCATAGCATAAACCTTAACACTGGATACCCAAAACGACAAAAACCGCCACGAATGACGGTCATTGCCAGACGGGGACCACCTCCAGGGAGAAATCTTTGTCTAGTCGGGTAGTTCCAAACCAGTAAGGAACGTTTTAACCATAGAGGGCTATTAATCATAATGCAATTAGTCTCTCACTGGTTCTATCGTTATTGATAAGTTGGGGGTTGTTGAGCCGGATAGCGTAAAGGTGGTCACATAAGCAAGGCATTGATAGGTGTCTGCTGCTGTAGCTGGTGTTCTGATTGGTGTCACTGTTCCGGTCACTGTATGGGTAACTGTTCCGCCACCAAAGTTGCCTTCAATAACAACGTTCGAAGGTCTTCCGATGCTGGCTATTTGGGCCTCATCAGCGGTAAATGTTAATACTTTTTTCGTTGCCATTTTAAGCCCCTGTTGCGTCTCTTGTTAGTGATACCGTCAAATCAAAGGTTAATTCTCTCGTTAAACCATCCAATATAGCTGGTGGAGTTCCTCCAGTTATGACAGCAACGCCGAAAGCTTCCCCGGACACTATCCCGTTAGGTTGAAGTATAACAGCCCCTACGGTAATTACAGGGGTTCCAAATGCTTCGGCTGATGGTATGGCTGATGGCTGGAGTTGAACTATTCCGGTTGTAATTGTTGCAGTGCCGAATGCCTCCAGGGAATTTATGGAGCTCGGGCTTAGTGTTACACCCCCAACAGTTATGGTAGCGGTACCAAAAGCTTCCAATGATGAAATGGATGTTGGCGAAACTGTAACGCCACCCGTAGATATTACGGCAGTACCAAACGCCTCTAAAGAGGCAATTCCGGTGGGTGAAAGAGTGGTGCCACCACCAGCGTCTATCTCAAACGCGCCCAGATCAAAATTGGTATTCTGTGGCCTGCTTGTTCCAACGATATCAGTAGATGGTATTGTCAGATTAGCCGCGGTAGCCGTCGCGTGCACGTCTTGGGCTGCGTTATTCGTGGCGTTATCGAATAGCCTTAAATCATACGGGCTTGTGGTTGTGTCTAATAATATGTAATTACCGGAAGAATCCGTATCATTGATTACTGCATCTTCGACATTATCAGCGTAGTTAGCTGTCGCTGGCACGTTCGCCATTGGAGCGACTGTACTATTCGTTATTAACCGTTCAATATTCGCCGTGGTATTTGCCGTTGTGCTGTTTGTGCATACTGGATAGCTGGCGCTGTTCATATGCACAATATTATTGTACATATTGACCGTTACTGTTCCGCTAGTGTTTTTTCCTATGAGCCCTGATCTGCTTGTCTGTGAGTCTGAAAAGCCGATATCATAAGCAGTGTTGCTGTTCATGTTGATAGTGCCGCTAGCTGACCCGGTCATGTCAACAACGCCGCGGAGTACGTTATAGAAATGGCACTGCTCGAAAGTAGTGTCATTTGCCGCTTCAGTATAAAAAATATCTTGCTCAGAATTTCGTGAATCAAACCCTAATAAACAATTTTGCGCTAAAAATGTATTTGCTACGTTATTCCTGAATACCTCATCCGATGTTCCAGTCGACTCGTTTTGAATATCAAGGCCAATGAATGTTACTGAGCCAGTGTCTGTTATCGTGATTGAATGACCTGATGAGCTATTTCTATGCCTGAAAGTCGTTTCACCTGAAGACCAGGGCCGACCAATGTGTTTGGAGCTGCCTGTAGCCTGCATGGTCAAAGCGTCAGCGACCGTTATTTGTGTATCTTCGGCCCCGGTAGTTGCGTTCCAGGTTTCTGATATCGTTATTACATCGCCGTCAGCTGTTGAAGCATTCTCTACAGCAGCTTCCCAGGAAGTGTAATCACCACCCCCATCCTCCTGTACGCTAATGGCCGCCATTAATCGAACCCGTCCACAAGATTAGATTCGAACTGGGCTAACGTCATTTCAACCAAATCATTGCCTTGAGCTACGAGATTATCTATTCCGTTAGTTCGGATGTGATATTGCCTGTGCTTGTGAGAAACCCTGAGAGTGTCATTGACTACGGAGTTAAGCCATTGCAGAGGGATAACCTTAGCGATTCTAACGCCGCCGCCCGAAATAGTGACGTCATCGGAGGTTACACCTAGAGATTTGAGGTTATTTTTAAATCTGTTGCGCTTGGCCTGAGTTAATGTTGGCCGATTAGCCTTATTCTGCTCAGTGTGTCGCACGAAAAAATAGGTATCCTCTTCGGTTACCGTGAACTCTTCCACCCAAATGCGATTGTATTTATCAATATCAGCTTTTGTTGCATCAGAAACGCGAAATATCAGAAAGTCAGGCAGCCGTTCTTTCCCTCCCCATACTGCCGGGGACTCTTTTACGGTCTGACCTATAGCGCCCTTGTTATATATTTTCCGCGCTCTTGCTTTAACTAAAAATTCGACAGCCATTTAAAAACCAACTAGTTATTTGACGGTTGAGGCTTTATCACATTCAATTTTTAAAGCTTCATATTCCACAACAAGAGCTTTTTGCTTGGATGAAATAGCTTGCCGTTTACGCGTTAATTTTTGTTTTTTGCGCTCGATTCTTTCTAGCTTGCTGATTTTCAGCATGAACTTGAATGATTCCCACATAATTGCACCTATAGCTTGAAGATCTTGTTTGCGCCGTTATCCCAAGCAACAGTGATATCACCGCCGTTTGGCGTTACTGGTAAGTTTGTTGCACTGTCGATATACGCAATCAGCAGGGAAGTGGCTTCTACTCCGCTATCCAAATAAATAACAACAGCCTCAGACTGATCACCAGTTACAGAACTCCAGGTAACATCGTCGGCATCCATGACACCGGCAACGTTCGTCTTGGAAGTTAGCGCTGAAGAAGTCGCTACACGAGCACCCGCGGGAATGTCAGCAAGGTCGTTATCGGTCGCTAAATTGACGGTATAATCTGCAGCATCAACTAAAATGGCCTTTATTGTATCGCCTAGCCAGTCAATTTCGGCGTTGCCAAACGCAGCCCGTCCTAAATCATAAATAGCGTTAGCCATATATCACCTGCTCAATGTTTTGAATTGTTTTTGTGATCTTGGATTCTATTACGTATACCAAGGCAGACGTAAACAAAAGTTGCGAACATAACAAGGTGTGGGAGCATTTCGCCGACAATCTCCCCCCATTCCATTAACTCGATAATGTAACTCCCACCAGCAACTCCGCCCCCAGCTATTGTTTTGCCATCAATAAGACTTATAGCTGCATTTGTGGCTTCATTTGCCATTATTTACCCTTTTTCCTTCGGTCTATACCGTTACTGCTCGGTAGCTTAGGCTTATGTTCAGCTTTTGATTCTTCAATGATTTTATGAACTAGTTTCTTTGTCATGTAGAAAGCCAACCGACCTACGCTAATAATTCCGCTTAATATTAACATAATATCAGGAGACAGTAGTATTTCCATGGCTGCGAATATTTGAGCCAATCCGTTGAAAAAAATCTGTGACATTAACCCTAATAGTTCTAGCATCTCGAATCCATAAGACAGACCATTGGAAAAAGATAACAATATCAGTCATTGTTAACGCTTTTTTATACACAGTATCCCCAAGGTAATTATAAGACAAATACAGAAAACCGTTACACAAAGATAAAGCGAACTCGGTTAGGACTAGAAGGACTATTAATAGCGTCGCTTTTTTGCACCTCATTACTATCAGGTAACAAAGCGCCACTTCGCTCACTATGTTTATTAGAAATATATATGGTGTTGGCTCTAGGTATTCATGAAAAGGGAAAACCATAGCGAATACAACACCATACAAAAATATGGCTTTCTTATTTACTTCATCAGAATGGAAAATGAAGACAAGAACGATTAATAAGAAAATCATAATGTCCATTATTTACCTAATTTTTTCCTATTTTTAGCCGCTCGAATGATTTTGCGTTTCTTCGCTGCTTGCGCCTGTTTTTTCTTTTGTGCAGCTTTTCGCTTGCGCTCCTCCTCGTCTTTCTCTTTGTCTGTTTTTGCGCTTTTTGGTGTTCCATTTGATTTGGCTAGCTGAGGCATGATTTTTCCTTAGTGATTGCGTTACTTACCCATCAGTTTATTAAAGAAACCATTAGATTCAAGGTTTTGTTGTTTGTCCTGACTTCTTTTGTGAACGCTCACCCCCAAAACAGCCAAGGCAACACCCCAAAGAGTCAGTAATGATCCTGACAATACTGCGAATTGTTGTACAAGTGCCGCCAAGGATTTTGGTTCAGTTATAGCGACGTAAACAAACATGATGGTAAATCCGGTCATCTGGATAAACCACGATATTGCGATAGCATAGCCGTAGAATGGGCGCCAACGCCTAACAAATGGGTCATGTGAATTATGCTCGCTGCGAATTGTCTGGTTAACAGTTTCAATTATTGCTTGTTGAGCTTCATAGCTAGCAACAACCACGTCACGATTAGTCTCAAGTTCTGCCAGCTTGTATTTCAGTATTGCATCAGGATCCTGTTGCAGCACCTTGAGAGCTGATTCGGGGCTGCCATCAGTACCAAGGGCAACCGATATCAACTTGCCAGCTATACCACCTGCCGGACCTCCTATAGCAGTTCCCAAAATGGGAAGTGAGCTTTTTAGAAAGTTCCCAACCTTCGCCCAGCTCACGAAGCAACCCATCTTGCTTCAGCGGCACGAGTATCGGCATGATTGAAACCCTTACTTTTACCCTTGCCCTTATACAGACCAAATCCATATTTATGGGGGTGTCGAGTGCAAAGATAGGCATGAATCCTTTCCGGGTTTACCTGCTTGCCATTAACAAGGATTATGAAATCTATGGCGTTACAGCGAGGGTGCTGGCTTTGGTCGTCACTCCCTGGCCCGCCCTCGGCTACCGGTATCCGGTTGTACTCGTAACACCGAGCGGGACTAGTAATAATCAAGACAACTTTTTTTACGCCAAAAATCTCCGCAAAAACATCACACACATTCTGAACAACTTGAATTATTGGCTCGTGGTCCTGAATGTTAACGTCGCATTCACCACAATTACATTCCAGCTCATGTCTTGATATGTTCGTAGTTAGATTACCCATCGTCTTCCGCCTCTAATATCAAAATTTCCGCCATTACAACGCTCTTGTATTGGCTAGGGTCAATGCCTTTGAGTATAAGCCGTTTTTTGGCTGTTTTGTGTGCAATACCGTAATGCTCTGTTTTTACGATATATTCCAGAGGCTTAGCGTAAGGTGKCGCCATTTCTGGGATGAACGACACCTTTATTGCCCAACCCATGACTAAAATCTATCGATTCGAGAACTTAGGATAAAGACATAAGAACCCATAGCAATCCACTGATCTTTCATAAGTTTGAAATCTTCGGCAGCAAGCTCTTGAGACTTTTCGCTTTTCAAAAAAGCCATGAGTTTATTGGTCTTATCAGCCAATTCATTCATTTCATCAACAACACGCTGCTGATAATCGGGAAGTACTCTAGTATAACCCTCATCAAACTGGCGCTTTGGTGACCATGAAATATAGCCTTTGTGGTCAGGGTGGTTTGATTCACCCCCATCAAGATACTCGACAAGATAACCGTCATCTTCGCCATTTTCATCTGACGGCAATTCCCAGCCTCGATAAACATTATAATCAAGGTGGTTCATTGGTGTGGCGGTTACTTCTTTGTGGCTTTTAAACTTTTTCATTACATTTTCCTGTTAAGTTAATAATTCAGAGCTGAATTGGCTCCGGTATGCGGCCATCATTGACGTTTCCATGCTCATCAAGCCGATATTTCCTTAGGGTTGCCATCCTATAATTGCATGTAGAAAACGCCGACCGCATACCGCAGCCAACTCTAATGATTACTTCGATTTGGTTAGGTTTAGCGTTTTATTAATACGGTTGTAAATTTCAATCTCTAACTTGAATAGCTTTTCATCCATTTCCTTGCCGGTCATGCCAGTACAATTTTCTATGCGTATGTCCATTATTGGCCCACTTATAGCTTTGTATAATTCTGAATGCTTGGCTTCACTTATTCGCACCTTGATTTCCCCTTGCCTTATAACCGCCCAAATCTGATATTTTCCTGAAGAGCTACCTAAATTCTCGAAATCAAAGGCCGTCTTATGTTTAGAACAGGTAACATTGCTGTTGTTTGTTTCGATCTTTACCCGCTCCATGACGTCATCAATCCCGGTACAGTTAGCCTCCAGAAAATCCGTTAGTTTCCTAACTCGCTGATTCATCATCCCACCATTACCTTTATGGAATAGAAAACCGGACTCTTCCAAGAGCTTCTTTGCTGCGTATTTCATGATGACCCCTGATAGCCCACCGTAGTGGGCGTTATTGTTTATGCTTCTGATTTCTAAAAAACAGGTGCTTCTTCGGTGATTTCTTCCAGCTTTTTCATGGCGAAGTAGATTTCCATACAAGCCCTAGCGTCAGGCATTGCACTATGAGCGCCTTCAAGCTCGTTGCCGGTAAAATAATTGTAGGCCTCTTCAAGGGTATGACCTTTCTTGCCGCCCATGATCTTCTTTGCCTTCATTAGCGTGCAAAAATAAAGATCCCTATCTTTCCACACCTCATCAGGGATCAAATCAGGAAGGTAGCGCTTCAATGCTATTCTGATTATGCGATTATCAAACGTTGTATTGTGCGCAACTCGCAAGCCACAACGGTCATACAGAGCAAGAAACCCCTCTAGAGMYTMAWSKTCAGMGNNMCACCTTCATCCATTGCCTGTTCATTAGTAATACCATGAATATCAATTGTCTCTTGTGGAATAATCCACCCATCAGGCTTAACGATGGCTTCATATGTTTCTACAACTTCACCTGTTTTACCATCACAAAGTATGGTGGCAAGTTGCACCATGTGTGGTTGGTCCTTATCTCCCGAACGATCTTTCCAAATAGGCTTTCCCGTTGTTTCTGTATCAAATGGAAGTATTAACATTTTCTTTCCCTGGCTTTCTTGGTTGAGTTTGGCGGCTTTCACCGCCTGTTAGTTATCGGTATTTGTTTATAAGTGATCCAAGCTCTTCGATTGCTTTCCCGCTAATACTGTGTCTTTCTTGCCATGCTCCAAGGGCATCTTCAAAGGTTACCGGTTCAATATACACATCCTCCGGCGCTACTCGCTTGCCACCAACAGATACACCGACACCAGTTGAAACGGCGTCCTGAATAACCGCCTTAACTTCTTCCGGCTCAAATGCCTGGTCAATTTCAATCATCTTTTCAGCGGTTTTCTCGCTTGCCTCCCTGACAGCCTGAGAGGCAATATCACTGGCCTCAATTCTAGCTTTCCGTTCTTTTTCCGCCGCATCAGCCTTAACTTTATCAGCTGCCTTTTTCTCTTCTTCCTTGCGAATCTTCTCGCGTGCTGCTTCGGCTGTTTTTTCCGCTTCGGCTTCAAGGCGCTTTGTTTCGGCTGCCTTGTGGTCAGTAATGCGAGAATTAACAATGGCTTGAAATGATTCTTCGGTTTGATTAACAAGTTGCTCAGCGTCAGGAAAAAGGAATTTGTACTCCTCTGCATGCGCTCGAAGATAAGCAAGGTTAGGCACTATGCGAACCATTGCTTCATCAACTGCCAGCTTCACGTTGCTGATTTCGGCATCAACAGCATTTTGCAGCGATTCAATCGTGCGCTTACCCTTCATTGCTGATTTGAGGTCCGGGTTAATGTTGTTAACAATGTTCGCCAGATACATGGGGGCTATTTTCTCATTGAGAGAGCGAATGTAACCGGTCAGCTCCTTATAACCGCCATCTTCAATAGCTTTCTTCTTGGCCTCCTTGGCTTGCTTGACTTGCTTTTCACCAGCGCTTTGCATTTTCTGTAGCACTGCGTCCATTTCCTTGGCTACTGCGGCGAACTCTGAGAAGCTAACGAACTTACCCTCTACATTTGAAAGCGTTAGTTTGAGGGCATCCCTAGCCTTCTTAACGTCCTTGTTTAACTGGTCTTTATCAGCAAAGTCTTGATCACTATCAAGCTTTTTCGCCATTTCAGTTTCAGCAAGGTCTTTAATCTGATTTAGGCAAGTAGCAATATTTGTCGAAATATCGGTACCGGACACCTCCCATGTAAAAACAGGCATCGTGGCCTTCTGAGCAACAACAACTTCTTGCTTGGCTTTTATTTCGTGCGTTTCCAAATCCTTTAAGAATGATTTCCATCCTGCAATCAATTGCTTGCGGCGCTCTGGAACAGAGGAATAAATCATCGAAACTTTCTTTTCGTCGGTTCCGTCTGAGCAAGTGAAAATTGTCTGATTGCCACCACTAACAAGCATTTGGTGCTCTAACTGATAATAGTATTTGGGCTCAAGAGTGTTGTTTTGAACATTTTTTACTAACGTTAAATTCCAAAGCTTGTGTTCCCAATTGGACTGACCTGCAACACCGCCTTCAAGTCCATCAAGAGAGGCT
>NVSA01000008.1 GCA_002401045.1 Paracoccaceae bacterium | reverse complement strand
GACCCAAGCCCGCCAATAATCACAGCCTCAAAGGCAAACAACAAACGGATGGGGCCAGCGGCAGGGTCAAAATTAGTTTTAATTGCCAGCAAAACCCCCGCGATCCCCGCCACAGCACTGGCAAGGCTCAGCGCAATGCCAAACAGGTGCTTGCGGTCCGCGCCCATCAAGCCAATAATTGACGCATCATCAGAAACTGCCCGCAGTAGACGACCTGTATTGGTGTTCGCAAATATCCAATTTAGCGCGCCCAAAACAGCAACGGCAACAACGAACATCAACAATGGAACCGCGCCAATTGACAAACCACCCACTGAGAATGACGCGGTATCCAACGCCCCCGCCGACAAACGGCGGCTGTCAGCGCTAAACAATTCTAGCATCAGGTTTTGCAAGATCACCGACAGGCCAAATGTCACCAAGATGGGCGGTAATAAATCACCGCCAACGATCCGATTTAACACCACCCGTTGCCCAACATAGCCCGCGATTGCCATAACAGGCACCACTGCAAACAATGCCAAAAGTGGATGAATACCCGCGATTTCAACTGCCGCCATCGCACCGAAAGCCGCCGCGATAATAAAATCACCATGCGCCAAATTGACAAAGCGCATTACGCCAAACATTAACGACAGCCCCGCCGCAAACAGCGCATAAAGCCCGCCCAGTAAAATACCTTGAATAATTGCGTTCAGCCAATCCATTATACGGCCTCCTTTTTACGGCCAAAGTAGGCGGCTGAAATTGCGTCGCGCGTCATGTCAGATGAACGCCCTTCAAGACTTACGCGCCCTTCTTGCAAACAATAAATACGGTCAGATACTTTCATCGCCATGCTGATATCTTGCTCAACCATCACCACCGATGTGCCGCCCGCACGAATGCGCGGCAGGGCATTATAAATGTCGCGCACAATCACAGGTGCCAGCCCAAGACTGACCTCATCGAGCAGTAAAAGCGATGGGTTCGACATCAAAGCCCGCCCAATCGCCACCATCTGTTGTTGCCCGCCTGACAAAAGCGTTGCAGGCACTGCGCGTTTTTCTTCAAGCACGGGAAACAATTCATAAACTGTCACTAAATTCCACTGTCCACTTCGGCCAACATTCGCGCCAAGGATCAGGTTTTCTTCAACATTCAAAGATGGAAACAACCGCCGCCCTTCAGGCGACATCGCCATGCCTTGGCGGGCAATTATATGTGACGCCAGCCCCGCGATATTATCCCCCGCGAACATAATTGTCTGGCCAGACGTTGCCAGCAAACCCGTCAGGGTTTTCAAAAAGGTAGATTTACCCGCCCCATTCGCCCCGACAAGCGCCACGGCTTCACCATCATCAACGTAAAAATCAACGCCAAACAGCGCCTGAAAATCATCATAAAACGCGTCCAGATTTTCAACCGAAAGAATGCGGGTCATGCTTCAATCCCCAAATAAATATCTTGCACAAGACGGCTTTCAAACGTTTCAGTAGGATCCCCTTGAATGATTTTCGCACCAAAATTAATCACCGCCAACTGGTCAACAACCGCCAGTAATGCGTGCACAACATGCTCAATCCAAATGATCGTCACGCCTTGGGCTTGGATATTGCGAATGGCCGCAATCAAGCTGTCACATTCGGGTTCCGTCAGCCCCCCTGCAATTTCATCGAGTAACAACAAGCGTGGATTTGTCGCCAAAGCCCGTGCCATCTCAAGACGCTTGCGCTCTAACAGTCGCAACTGCCCCGCAGGCTTATTTACAAGTGCGCCAAGGCCAAGGTTTTCGAGAATTTCCAAACACTCAACCCGCGCCACACGTTCACTTTTTTGCCCACCAAAACAGGCCGCAACCAGCAGGTTTTCCAACACAGTCAAATGCGTAAAGGGTTTCGGAATTTGGTACGTACGCCCGATACCCATACGGCACCGCGCGGCGGCAGATAAAGAGGACACATCCTTACCATCCAAATAAACCTTGCCACTTGTGGCGGGAAACGTCCCTGCGATCAAATTAAACAACGTTGATTTGCCCGCCCCATTAGGTCCAATAATGCCCAATGCCGCCCCTGTCTCCAACGTTAAATTCACATTATCCGTTGCCGTCAGCGCGCCAAAATTTTTACACAGACCTGTGACCTGTAAAAGCGACCCCATGCRTATCCCCCTAGAATAAATTGGTGCCGCGCATTCAACGCGGCACCAATCAGTGTTTAACCTTCAATCAGACTGATTTTCCCAGTCGTCGGAATTGCCGCATGATCACCATTTTCAATGATTTTCAAAACAGGTTTGCCATCCTTGATTTCCCATTGCCCGCCCACAAGCGGGGTTTTGGAAATGTTCGGAACAGGGCCTGTTTGGAAATTCACAGGACCCACAATAGAGGCATAATCTGTAGTACGAATTGCATCGCGAATAGACGCAGGATCCATCGGATCTTTGGTGCGTTTCAGCGCATCAATAGCAACCTCAAACAACGAGTGTTTAAACGCCAACGGCATTGTCCACGGATTGCCCGTGGCCGCTTCATAATCAGCTGCCAATTCAGCAGAACTTTGACCAGAAAATCCCGATGAATACGGATGCTCAGGCGTCCACCAAACTTCAACCGTAAGTCCCGCACCGCGATCCCCAAGGGAGCTAATCACCTGCGGGAATTCTAGCGCCTTACCAACTGTCACAACCTTAGGATGAAAATCTTGTTGGGCAGCTTGTAGCCAGAATGTTGCAAAATCTGGTGGCGGAACCACACCCGTTACAATTTCAACACCAGCCGATTTAAAGGCAGAAATCTGCGCACTAAAATCATCGCTCATCACTTGATAACGACCAGGGTCAACCAGCGTGTAACCCAGTTTATCGAGCACAGGCGGGAAGCCTAAATTCGGATCGCTCCAGCCATTGCCATCAGGATCATTTGGCCACAATGCGCCAACAACCTTATTGGTATCCGCTTTTTCCCAAATACCCGTAAAGACAGAAATCACGTCTTCCAAACCCCAGAAGAAATGGAACGTCCAATCAAAACCAACCTTAGGATCGCCTTGGCGACCAAAGAAATGCGGCTGCCATGGGGTGTCATTTGTAATACAAGGAACCTCATTTAATTCAGCCTGATCGGCAACGGGGTTTGTTGTATCTGGCGTTGATGTCGCAAGGATCATGTGAACTTCATCATCCAAAATCAACTCTTGCGCAACGCCCGCCGCGCGGTTTGAACTTGATTGGCTATCCTTAACAATGATCTCAATATTGTAGGTCTTGCCATTAATCTCAAGACCATCGGCTAGGCTCGTGCGGAACTGTTCCAAAACATAAGCATCGGATTCAGCAAACACCGCAAGCGGCCCCGTTTGCGGTGTCACAAACCCGATCTTGATCGTATCGGTGCCAGCAAAAGCACGCACGGGCATCGCTGCCGTGCCCGCCACAATGGCCGCACCTTTTGTGAACTGTCGACGTGTCACATGTTTCGTTTTAAGTGTCATTTGGTTTCCTCCCCAATGAGTTTAAATCGTTGGCATTTTTGCCAAGGCTTCAGTGAAATAAGGTTTAAAACCCTTCGGATGTTCGCTCATGGGGAAATGCCCCAATTTGTCCATCACGCTWRGGGTGGCACCAGAAATTGCATCGGCAGTGCGCTGTGCATCTTCTGGCGTACAGGTCAGATCATAGGCYCCKACRATCATATGCACGGGCGTTTTACGGGTATCAATCTGGTCAAGGCGACCAATCAAACTGTCATCAATGGTGTAAAAACTAAGATCCCCACGAAACACACCAGGACCTGATTGCATGAACATCCACAGCGTATTCCAGCGTTCTTCATTCGGTGCATGGGGCGAAATATTTGCCGATACCAGCGCCGCACCCATTTCCCCACCATGGGAATCTGGACGGTCAAACCAGTCGATATCATACCATGCAGGCTGAAAATCACTGGCCTCTATCGCAATGAACCCTGCAAACTCATCACCGTGTAACGCGGCCAATTGTAACGCAATGCGCCCGCCCATAGAACAGCCCGCCAACACAGGTTTATTCAGATCAAGGGCAGCACAAAGCGCGCGAATAACATCGATATAAAACGAGGTTGTCAGCAAATATTCATCGGCCTCAAACCCAACAGGCGGCAATGATTTTCCGTGCCGTGGCATATCAAACGCAATCAAGCAGTTATCCTTGGTAATCTCCGCATCATTCATCAAATGACGCCATTGCCGCGTATCGGCCCCCGCCGTGTGCAGACATAAAACAGGCCGTCCCTCGCCTGCTTGCTCAAAATAAATACGGTATGAAACATCCGCGATTTCAATCGTAACGTAACGCCCAACAATAGGGTCCAAAGCAACAGTCATTGTGCCACCCCACGACGCCCAAGCGCTAAAAATTCTTTGAAAAAGCGCAGATTTTTAACCAGCATCAAAATATCACCGTCGATTTGCGCACGGCCAATTTTGACCAATCCAAAAATATCATGAAATCCAGCCTTCGGGATCGGCGCCCAAAATTCATCCAGTGCCGCGCGATCCACACAATAAGAAAACCGCCACGGCGTTTTACGGCTAGGGCCTTGGGTCACATCCACAAGAGCGCCTTTATCAAAGGTAAGATAAAACTCATCCCCGTCGATTTTGATTAAAACCGTTTCGCTGAACAAACGACCAAGGCGCTGTAAATGCGGCTGGGTTGCAAGGGTTTCGCTCATTGCTTGGAATTTCAGAAACATAACTCTCCTTTACGGCAGCAAACAGATTAGCTACCTGCCCCCAAACTGTCCTGACAATCGTCGCGCGGCAATATCGTGAAGGGTATCCCCCCATACCCAAGCAAGCAGTCGCCAAAGTATCGAGCGATACTGTGGCAGGCATTGGACACGGCCGAAAATTACGAAACATTCATTGTATCAAACAACCGGAGTGACGAGCATGATAAGGATGCTCTGTAGCCCGATGAGGAGGAGTTTTTGATATGCGAAATGTAACCATTGATAACGTAACCGATGTTGTCATCGGCTCACTTGGGAAAAATGGCACCATAGGTGAGCGTCAACGCGAAGTTCTGACATCCCTAATCACGCACCTGCATGGGTTCTGCAAAGATGTGAACATCCAACATGATGAGTTTTTGTTTGCCTGCGATTATCTCGCACGCGCGGGCCAGACTTGTGATGATAAACGCCAAGAGTTTATTCTGTTGGGCGATATTTTGGGCGTCGAGGTTCTCGTCGATATGCTATCGTATCCCGTTGAAGGCACTGAGAGTGAATCCACTGTATTGGGGCCATTCTACCGTGAAAACCCGCCCGTCTTGCCAAAGGGTGCATCCATTATCAAAAAGCATTATGATAATGAAGAAACCGCCTATTTTGAAGGCTATGTGCGCGATGCATCGGGTGCGCCCGTGGCAGATGTGGTCATGGACGTCTGGGAGGACGCACCAAATGGTCTGTATGAAAACCACGACGCAGATCAGCCAGATTACAATCTGCGCGGACGCTTTACCACCGATGAAAACGGTCACTATGCCTTTAACGCCGTGCGCCCCGTTCCCTACCCGATCCCCGACAATGAAACTGCAGGCGAGTTGTTGCGCGGCATGGGTCATCACCCAAACCGTCCTGGGCACATGCACTTTATTCTCTCAAAAGATGGTTACCGCACGTTGGTCAGCCAGATTTATGATGCAGAAAGCGATTGGCTGGATGACGATTCCGTTTTTGCCGTCAAAGAAAGCTTGATTGGACATTTCCACAAAACCAACGAGCATGACACCGATCTGCATATTAAGTTTGATTTCGTGCTAAAAACAAACGGCTAATAATACCACCCACATAAAAGCCTCTAGTGATCTAGGGGCTTTTTCATTGGATTGCCGTCATTTTCAGGCATACTAGGCGCAATCGCAAGGGACAGCCTATGAACTTCAAACAACTGACATATTTTGTTGCCGTGGCAGAAGAATTACACTTCGGTCGCGCCGCAGAACGCCTTGGCATGGCGCAACCGCCCCTGAGCCGACAAATAAAACAAATCGAAGAAAACATCGGTGCGTTACTGTTTAATCGTGGCCGCAATGCAATCACCCTAACCCAAGCAGGCGAGCGGTTGTTTGAACGCGCCCAAAGCATCTTGCAACAAATCTCCGAGGCCAAAATCGAAGCCCGCCGCATCGGTCAAGGTGCCGAAGGGCGCTTGCGCATTGGCTTTGTCGGATCCTCAACCTTTGGCCTGCTCCCCAACATTATTAAATCGTTTCGCGCCAATTATGCAGATGTGGTTCTTAGTCTTATTCCGATGAATAACGCCCAATTACACCGCTCATTGGTACGCCGTGAAATCGACGTTGCATTCGCCCGACCTGCGCTAAAAGACAGTGAATTTATCACCCGCACATTGGGTGAAGAGCCGCTAATGTTAGCCGCGCCAGATACACTTGAAGGCCACAAACACGGCACCATTGATCTCAACACATTGACCGCTGAAAACTTTATCCTCTACCCCGAATATCCCCGCCCCAGCTACGCTGATTTTGTACTCGATAGTTGTCGCGACAAAGGCATCGAAATCGTCAACCGTGTCTTTACCATGGATCTACAAACCGCCCTCAGCCTTGTGGCAATTGGTGAAGGTGTTTGCGTCGTGCCTGCCTCAGTCAGTTCAGCACAACGCAACGGCGTCAGGTTTCTAAAAATTATACCAGAGTTAGATAAAACCGAACTATCGCTCAATTACCGCATTGATGAACAAAGCCTACACATTCGGAATTTCATCACAATTGCGCAATCCGTGGCGCGCCATACGATTTAAACTTTAGCACTGCGTCCCCGTTGATAAAACGCAACCTTATCTTGATCGAGCGTCGCACCAATCCCGTGCCCGTCAGGCAAATGCACGCAGAAATCACGGTACTCAATCGGCGTTTGCAATATCTCGTCGGTAAATAAAAGCGGCCCGAAAAGCTCGCCGCCCCATGCCAAATCTGGCACCGTTGCAAAAAGCTGTAACGCCGCCGCCGTGCCGACACCCGCCTCAAGCATCGTGCCAGCATAGAGACCAACACCGCCGGCTTGCGCAATCGAGATCACTTCACGCGCCCGTTGCAAGCCACCCGATTGGGCAATCTTGATCGCAAACACATCTGCGGCATCGACACAGGCCAAAGCCGTTTGTGGCCCTTGCAAAGCTTCATCGGCCATAATCGCAATTTTATGATTGTTGGTGAGGCTCCGCAAAGCCGCCACCGCAGTACCAACAACAGGTTGCTCCACCAGATCAACACCAATGTCTTCAAGACCCGCAATTCCCCAACGCGCATCGGTCAGGCTCCACGCCTGATTAACATCAACACGAATACTCGCCCGATCCCCGACCGCATGTGTAATCGCGGCCACATGGGCAATATCTTGGCGTACACTACCTTTGCCAATCTTCAGCTTAAATATATTGTGCCGCCCGATCTCGATCATCTCTTGCGCTTCTTCGATATCTGTTGAGCTGTTGCCACTGGCAAGCGTCCACGCAACAGGCATGGCGCGGTGCACAACACCGCCAAAAAGCTGGGCCACTGACATATTTTGCCGCTTTCCCAAACCGTCCCACAGTGCGGTTTCAACGGCACAACGTGCAATCGAATTCCCGCAAACAGCCCGATCAATCTGGCACATTGCAGCGTTAATATTATCGCCATCGCGCCCCAGCAATAGCGGCGTCATATAGGTATCGATTGCGGATTGAATGCTTTCAGGACTTTCAGCCCCATAACTCAGCCCGCCAATCGTGGTGCCTTCGCCCAGACCAACCGAGCCATCGCTAAATTTGATTTCCACCAAAACAATCGACTGTTGAACCATTGTCGCCATCGATAAAACATGGCCACGGATCGTCGGTAAATCCAAAATACACGTACTGATTTTATCAATTTTAGCCACTATACCCGTCCGCAGTTTTATCGTCCATAAAACGACAATGCTAGAAACGCAGGGGCAAAGTCCAATACTTGAGCGGTCTTGACTGATACCCAAAGATACATTTAAACGCAGTCAATCTAAAGATGTTTTTCATTCAAAAATCTATTTGTTGCGCTCCATAACCACTCACGATACCCTGCGACATATTATGCATATTTAAAGGGATACCCTCATGATTAAATTTGGAATATTAGCCACCGTTTTAGGACTAAGTCATTTACTTGTCGGAGCATCCCTTGCCCAAGAAACCAATGCGCCCCCTGCCCGTCCTGCAAAATTAATTGATATCGCGGCGATAGACCCCGTGACGAAAATTTCCCTACCTTCAATTATTGCACCAAGCGTCACCGCCGATCTTACCATGCTTGTTGGCGGGGTCTTAAAAGACCTCCCCGTCCAAGAAGGTCAAAGCATCGCCAAAGGCGCGCTTATTGCCCAGCTCGACACGGTCACATTGCAAAACGCAGTCGATCAGGCGTAAGCACAGTATGAAAATGCCCAGATAGAATTCAAACGTGCGGAAACTTTGGTAAAACGAAAAGCCCTTTCAAAAACCGTCTACGACCAACGAAAATCAGCGCGTGATTTGGCAAAGCTGGAAACAGACGCCGCCAAAACCCAACTTGAACATGCAACACTTTATGCCCCGTTCGACGGCGTAATCGCAAAAGTTAACGTCAACCAATTCCAAACAATTTCTCCTTCTACGGCYCTTGTCACAATCCAAAGCAAATCCCAATTTGAAGCCATCGTAAATATACCCGCGAAAATGATCGCCAATTCGAACAATATAGAGGTAGAACAAACCTCAATCATTCTCGATGCCCTGCCTTCCATCTCTATTCCTGTGACCTTCAAACAAATTGCCCCACAAGCAGACCCAACAACCCAAACATATGAAGTACGGTTTAACTTTAGCGCCCCAGACGGRTTGSTSGTTCTAGACGGCATGACAGGKGAGCTACACTCAACATTACGCGCAACAGGCGACGCGGCCGCCGCGCTCACCATTCAAATTCCATTGGCCTCAGTGCTATATGACGGCACAAACCCATATGTTTGGCGCGTCGACACSGMCACAATGACAGTATCCAAAACCAAAATCACATTAAACGATGCCATTGGCGATATGCTCCCCGTYTCAGCGGGCCTACAGGCAGGCGATACAATCGTTGGTGCGGGGGCGTCTTACCTGCATGAAGGCATGATAATCCGCCGTTTTGAACAGTAGGGCACAGACATGAACATCGCGATACTCTCTATTAAAAACCGTCTAATCTGCACGATTGTCATCCTGATTTGCTTGTTTGGGGGCTGGAAAGCCTATGAAACAATGCCCCGTCTCGAAGACCCTGATTTCACCATCAGAATTGCACAGGTTATCACCCAATACCCAGGCGCAACCCCGCTTGAAGTGGCCAATGAAGTCACCGATAAAATTGAAACCGCCATCCAGCAAATGCCCGAAGTAAAAGAGATCCGTTCGACCTCAACCGCAGGGCTTTCTATTATTCAGGTCGAAATAAAATTCGCATTTTCACCTGACAAAAAATCCCTCGCGGGTATTTGGACAAAATTGCGCAACAAAGTCTCCGAAGCAGGCGCACAAATGCCCCCGAACGCAGGGCAACCTCTTGTGAACTCCGATTTTGGCGACGTATACGGCATTTATTACGCCCTGACAGGCGATGGTTTCAGCCCGCGTGAAATGTCAGATTACGCCAAATTGGTCAAAACCGAATTACTCACCATCCAAGGCGTTGGCAAAGTTGCCATCAACGACGTTTTATCCGAAGCAATCTACATTGAGCTGTCCCAAGAACAAATTGCGGAATCTGGTGCCTCTATTAACCAAATATTCGACCAGCTTACCAAGCAAAATTCGGTCACGCCTTCTGGTTCAGTCACACTGGGCAACCAGCGCTTAATCGTACAGCTCCCACCGACACAAGAAACCGTGGCCGCACTGGAAAACACCGTTATTTCGGTTGGGTCATCAGGACGGGTCATCCGTCTGCGCGACATCGCCACCGTAACGCGCGGATACCAAGACCCACCGCAACTCATCATGCGCTATAATGGCCGCCCCGCCCTTGGCATCGGCGTATCGGTTATCACAACTGAAAACGTTGTACGGATTGGCAAATTAATTTCCAAACGTTTGGCAGAGCTCGAAAATAGCCGTCCCCTAGGATTGGAAATTGAGAGTTTCTATAACCAAGGCGAAATCGTCGAAACCTCGGTTCAAGACTTTGCCATCAATGTATTGATCGCCCTCGTCATCGTGCTGGTTGTCTTAACCCTGTTTATGGGTCTGAAAGCCTCGCTTGTGATTGGTGGCGTCCTGGTTTTGACCATCGCGGCCACATTAGCTGTTATGCAAATGACAGGCATTCCAATGCACCGCATATCGCTTGGTGCACTGATTATTGCATTGGGAATGCTGGTTGATAATGCCATCGTCGTCACTGACGGTATTCTAATTGGCGTCAAACAAGGCCAGCGCAAAATCGACGTCGCCGCCGATATTGTCAGACGCACATGGTTGCCGCTCATTGGCGGCACCATAGTGGGTATCATCGCCTTTGCCCCGATTGGCTTGGCGCCGGGGGCAACTGCCGAATTTACAGGCGCATTATTCTGGGTGATTTTAATATCCCTATCCTTTAGCTGGATATTCGCCATAACCGCCGCGCCGTTGTTTGCAGATATCTTGTTCAAAGAGCCCTCAGGCACAATAGAGGCCGCAAAACCCGATGGGATTTTCATCAAAGCCTATAAAAACCTGATCCGCGGGGTGATTAAAACCCGTTATCTGGTTGTTGCCCTTATGGTCGGCCTATTTGCCGTCTCGGTCGTTGGTTTTTCATACGTTAAACCTGGGTTTTTCCCAGCCTCAACAACACCGCAAATCGTGGTCGATTACGCCTTGCCCGAAGGAACCAGCTTGGATCAAACCAACGCGGATATGCGGATCATCGAAGATAAATTGCGCACACTGGATGGCGTTACAACCGTCAACACTTTGGTTGGCGGCGGGACTTTGCGTTACATGTTGGTCTACAGCCCAGAATCCTCGACCTCTTCCTACGGTCAATTTCTGCTCAAAGTCGAAGATTACGCCATGATCGACGGCATGATCCCTGACATTCAATCCTATATTGATGCCAATTTCCCCGATGCACAGGCCAAAGTCTGGCGTTTCCAGCTTGGGCCAGGCGGGGGTTCAAAAATTGCGGTCAGATTTACAGGTGCTGACCCTGTCGTCTTGCGGGATCTCGCCCGACAGGCCAAAGCCATCATGGCCAAAGACCCTGATACAATCTCAATCAAAGATAATTGGCGTCAGCCTGTACGCATCATTGAACCAGTCTTGAATGAAACCCGCGCACGGCGCCTAGGCATCACCCGCGAAGATGTATCCTCGGCACTCAACATCAACTTTTCAGGCCGCACGGTCGGGATTTTCCGCGAACAAGACAGCCTGATCCCCATCATCCAACGCGCCCCCGCCAGCGAACGGCTCGGCGTTGATGCCATTGGAACCATCCAAGTCCCCAGTCAAATTTCAGGCAAAACCGTCCCTCTAAGCCAGCTTGTCGACGGATTTAAAACCGTTTGGCGCGATGGCAAATTACTGCGGGTCAACAGAGTGTGGGCGATTACAGCCAAGGCCGATCCAGGGCCACACATACTCTCTAGCGACCTGTTTACACGCCTGCGTCCACAGATTGAGGCCATCCCACTGCCCACAGGCTACAAACTGAAATGGGAGGGCGAATTTGGCGACAGTGCCGAAGCCAACGGCGATCTTGCCTCCACCATACCCATGGGGCTGGCCGCAATGGTTTTGGTTGTCTTGATGCTATTCAACGCCATCCGCCAACCCTTACTGATTTTCCTGACATTACCGCTCGCAATCATCGGCGTGGTGTTTGGCCTGTTAGTCATGGGCACACCGATGGAATTCATGGCAATTATCGGCGTGCTATCGCTATCAGGGCTGATGCTGAAAAACGCAATTGTTCTGGTCGATCAAATGGATTTAGAAATCCGCAACGGCAAACCGCGCTTTGACGCCATTGTAGATTCGGCCGCCAGCAGGGTACGCCCCGTTATGCTAGGGGCAATCACCACCATTCTAGGCGTCACCCCCCTGCTGTCAGATGCATTTTTCAGATCTCTCGCAGTGGTGCTGATCTACGGCCTTAGCTTTGCAACGGTTTTAACCTTAGTCGTAATCCCAGCCCTTTATGCAATCTTTTTCCGCGTCAAAACATCCGAAAGGGAACTGGGATAATCATGCCAGAACACTCTCAATAAATGTCAGCCGTCTCACAAATAATACTGGGCAGTATTGCACTATGTATCTGTGCAATTTGGCATATCTGGGTGCTCCTAACCTTGATTAAAAGACTACACAAATATTCCAAGGCGCAAAACAGCGACTTTCAAAACCCATTACGCATCACCATCTTGATCTTTTTGGTGATTTTGTTTTCGCACACGATACAGTTTTATTTCTGGGCCAGCACATATTGGCTGATGGGCGGCATCTCGGCCTTCCAAGACGCGATCTATTTCTCACTGGTAACCTATACCACACTTGGATACGGCGACATTATTCTAGCCGAAGGGTTTAGAACACTTGCCGCCATGGAAGCCGTCACAGGTGTTCTTGTTTTTGGCATAAGCACCGCATTTCTAGTTGGATATTTTGCTCAACTCATGCCGAGATCATCATGACCCATAAATCCCACAGATTGGCGCTTATAGTCCTGACCTTCTTGGGCGCTTGTGGCGCGCGGGGCGAATTGGGCTTTGTGACATCCCCAGACCAAGTGCAAGAAGTTGAGACCGTTTTCGTTGCAACCAGCAGGCTGCGCGACGAATCCAACCGTTTTAACCGTGGCAGATCATATAAATTGACCTACAACCGCTACCAAATATCGATCCCGCCAAGCCACCTGACTGGTAACATCGAATGGCCAGACGCAAAGCCCGACCCCGAAACTGATTTCGCCATTGCCTCTGTTAGCCCCGCGTTATCCACCACTGATTTTAAAGTAAATATAAAACAGGCAATGACCGCCGCGAAAACCCGCGAAATTCAAGTTTTTGTACACGGCTTTAACACCAATTATGCCGAGAGCCTGTACCGCGTGGCACAGCTCAAATACGACTATCAGGCCGAAACCCCTATTGTACTGTATGCATGGCCCTCTGCCGCACGCTTGCGTCTTTACGCCTACGACCGAGATAGCGTTTTATTCGCCCGCAACGGGTTAGAAGAACTGCTCACCAATTTAGCCGATGCAAATGTCGGCAAAATTTCCCTTGTAGCGCATTCCTTAGGTTCAGCACTTCTAATGGAGACCCTTCGCCAGATTTACCACGACGCAGACCCCCACGTTAAATCCAAAATAAACTCTGTTATTTTGTTATCCCCGGACCTTGATGTCGACGTCTTCAATACTCAAATTGCCGATATAACACCCCTACCCCAACCCTTTGTCATTGTCGGGTCACGCAAAGACAAAGCTTTAGGCCTRATGCAACGRATTGCAGGTGAAACCGTACGCCTGGGCGACAATATGAACACCGCAARAATTCACTCYGACGACATCGAAATCCTTGATATATCCGAATTTACAGACGGCGATARMCTCAATCATTTYACCATCGCCACGTCACCAAGCTTCATCGCCAAGATGAAACTGCAAAAAACAATTWCMCCATAAGACGMACCCGCTTTRAAYACGCAAAAGGTCACCYATGTCTACAATTGAARTTCCCGCATTCATWTCCGTYACATTAGGATTYATCGTTTTCTTTYTKGGCGCATCACTAACCCGCYGCATTTCTTTTTTACGCGATTATAATATCCCTGAACCCGTTTCTGGMGGCATTACAGTCGCCCTTGCAACATGGGCTTTCTACCTGCTGACCGATAAACAAATCATCTTTGATTTGGCCATCCGTGACTACCTGCTGGTGGTTTTCTTTTCCACCATTGGGCTGAACGCAAAAGTTGCTGATTTATTTCGCGGTGGCCGATTATTGCTAACACTTCTAGGTCTCACATTATGTTTTATGGTGCTCCAAAACCTTGTTGCTTTGCTAGGTGTCACATTCTTTGATCTTCCCACATCCGTTGCCGTATTGCTCGGCTCTGCCTCTCTTATTGGGGGGCATGGCACCGCCATTGCCTGGGGGCCTCAAATCGCCGAAATGTCTGGTTTCACATCAGCCGCCGAACTCGGAATAGCCTGCGCAACCCTTGGCCTCGTCTGCGCCGCTCTCATCGGGGGACCCATTGCCAAACACCTGATTGATAAAAATCAATTGAAATCCACCGAAGATGAAACGCCTATTATTGGGCTTGAATTTGAAACTGCAGGCGAACCTGAAAAAACAGTCAACCAAATCAGCCTTATGCAGGGTATGTTAGCGGCGCATATGGCAATTCTATTTGGCTATTTTGTCCATAGTTATATTGCCAGTATCGGCCTGAAGCTACCGCTGTTTGTTCCCTGCCTGCTTGTTGGGATCATCATGTCCAATACCATCCCCTATATTTTTCCCAAACTGGAATGGCCCGCAGGCGGACGCGGACTGGCGATTATTTCAGACTACTGCCTATCCGTTTTCTTAGCCATGTCACTGATGAGTATGAAGTTGTGGTTATTAGCAGAATTGGGCGGCCCCGTTATTGTTGTTCTAATCCTACAAGTCCTAATGACCGTGGCCTTTATCCTGTTCATTGTGTTCCGCTTCATCGGCAAAAACTATTCTGCCGCAGTCCTAAGCGCAGGTTTCGCAGGCTTTGCCCTAGGCGCCACACCCACCGCAATTGCCAACATGTCCTCGGTATGCAAACGCTATGGCCCTGCCCCGCTCGCCTTCATAGTTCTGCCGTTGGTATCAGCATTCTTCGTAGACCTCGCCAACGCCTTCATCATTCAATTCTTTACGGGGTTATAAGAATACCAAATATGCTGTTTCACCCCGACCCCTGCCGTTCTTAACAAGACAGCATAAGTCCCCATTTTAAAAATTCATTTAAAATGACGCCAGAAAATCTGCCAAGAAAGTTGCGGCGTCATCCTTAACTCCCATCGCACGGCCCCCTAATTCTCTGGGCACATCTGGATACTCTTGATTGATCCGCAACAACCGCCCCGTTGGGTGCCGCGCAACCAAGCCTTCACAAGGATAGCGAATAACGCTGGGCGTATTATAACCCGCGCCGATTTCAATCACCAAAAACCGCTCGTCTAACGCTTCATCCAACCAGCCCTGAAACCGTTCAGACTGTGCCGCATAAGGTGTTTCAACAAAATTCCCATCGACCCGTACGTTTAAGAATACCTCGCCCCCGCAATTCGGGCAACGAGGCAAAGCATTGAGGTCGGTAATCACCTGTTCCACAGGATCCATCGCATCAAGCAGTTTTTGGATAATCGGCGCAGTGTCCCATGTGACAGGCTTACAGGCACGGCAACATTGCATCTGCCCGTAATCCCCTTGCGGCGTGAACAGGTTTTGCGGGTCAAACCCGTTGCGCGGAAACAACCGATCCACATTAGACGTATAGACAAAAACATCCTTGTCGCCCACGACCTCAAGCAACTGACGGTACGGCGCATCATTGCGCACGCCCTTGCAAATATCCGCAACATGAATGGCCCAATACGCCCAATGTTCCTGCGGCGTCCAACCTTGATAGCCAATCGCTTGATACCGCGCGGTGAACCCTTTGCACACAAAGGCTGGAAACAATTCTGCAAATCGTTTCTGGTCGCCATAATCCAGCCCCGCCGCCGCTGACATCCCTGCCCCAGCCGCAACTAAAACATGGCTGCTTTCATCGATCCAAGAGCGCAAGGTATCAAAACTCATCCTCAGTACTCCCCCAAAGCTTTGCTGTAAATTTCTGCGTCTTCTTGTGAGAATACATTAAACACCACACGGTCGATTTTGTTCGGATTATCCGCCAACCATTGCGCAACCGTCGACAAAGCAATCCGTGCCGCCGCAGGTTTTGGAAAGCCAAAAATCCCCGTAGAAATACCGCAAAATGCAATAGAGTTCAGACCTTCAACCTGCGCGGCCAAATCCAAACAAGACCGATAGGCCGAGGCTAAATCTTGGCGTTGATCCTCAGACAATGCCCCGCGCACAATCGGGCCTACTGTGTGCAAAATATAATCCGCAGGCAAATGATATCCCCGCGTAATCTTTGCATTCCCCGTGGATTCAAGCTGGTCTTGCAAATCCATAATCGTCGCACAGTCTTGCCGCACCCGCGGCCCTGCCGCCCAGTGAATGACGTTATCAATACAAAGATGCGACGGGTCAAAACAGCCCAACATTTGCGAATTAGCCGCATTCACAATCGCCCCAATCGACAATTGCGTAATATCCCCGCGCCAAATCACACAGTGATCCGCCGCAGGATACTGTGAGCCCGCATAAGTATCACGGATCGTCGCCAAGCCCTGCGCATCCGCAACCGATCCATGCAGATCACGGGTCTTTAGGCATTGATCCAAATCATTCATAATCGTCGCAGGAATTGCCTTGGGCGCACGAATGGTCAATAAAAACCGTACCGCGCGCAGTTTTTCACCTTGGCCTAACGCAGACACATCACGCCGCGTTTCCGTCGCCAAAAACGCCAAAACCCGATCCAGCGCAGACACATATGCCGATGGATCCAACGCTCCAACTTCCGCAGGCGGCTCATCTAAGCGGATCGCCAAACGGTAAGCATTTAAATCAATCGGCACAGCCATTTCAACATCCTATTTTCACGGTATAACCGCTATAATATAATGCTAAAAACACAACGGCAATACGCAAGAAGCTTATCCTCCATTAAACCCTACAGCCAGAAAACCACCATCAACGGCAATTTCAGACCCGTTCATGTAGGATGCATCGTCGCTTAGCAAAAAGGTGACAACGCGCGCAATTTCATCTGCTTGCCCAATTCTTGACATCGGAACGCCTTTAGCCGCCAATCTCAAGCCAAGATCTTCATCACCGTCTCCGACGCTCTTTGCAATAGATCGAAGCATTCGGGTTTCGATCATTCCTGGCATGATGGTATTTACCCTAACGCCTTTGCAGGCAACTTCGGATACTGCGGAACGAGTAAGACCTAATATGCCGTGCTTAGAAACAACGTACGGCGCAGTCATCGGAAGCCCACGCATCGAAGCCAATGAACCAGTATTCACAATTGCTCCAGCACCTTGATCAACCATTATAGGGAGAACATGGCGCAGTCCAAAAAATGCACCATCTAGGTTTACGGCAAGAACTTGCCGCCATTGTTTTTCTGTCAGTTCAGTAATTGAGCCTACGTCGCCCTCAATTCCAGCATTATTGAAAAAGCCATCAATTTTCCCAAAGACATTTAATGCCTCTTGAACATACCGTTTACATTCGTCCCAGTTGCTACAGTCAGCGATTGTTGTTTCTACCAATACATCCGTATCGGCCAAGAGTGCGCGCGTTTCTTCAATGCCTTTGGAATCGATATCCACAAGGAACACATTTGCCCCTGCTTGGGCGCAAGCGAGTGCTGTCCTTCGCCCAATGAGACCGGCGGCTCCAGTAATAACAATGGATTTATTGGTAAGCATTTAAATTCCTCTTCGTTCATATTCGCCCAAAATCTAGGGCATATTAAGTTTTTTATTATCCAGCATTTCTGATTTTTTTGGAGATACGGCCAAATAAGCCTGCCGCACCTTTTGGTTCGATGAGCATCGTCGCAATGGCAAGGCCGCCTAGAATGATCATGTAAATTGGACCATAGGCCGAAAGGGTTTCGCGCAAGACAAGAAAAATAATTGCGCCCAATACGGGCCCTATCACGCGACCGATACCGCCGACGACTACGATGAATATTATGAAAATCGTTCCATCGGTAATATTGAACGAGGCGGCTGGACTGATCCGCAATCTTAGCAATGTGCCGACCGCACCAAGAAGCGAAAGGAACGCGCCCGAAATCAGAAACAACAGGACTTTAACAAAGACAGTATTAACGCCCACAGCCATCGCCGCCGTCTCATTATCACGCATGGCCTTAAGTGCTAATCCGTGTCGCGACTGAAGCAATATTATGATCAACAAAATAATGAACACCGTGATACCAAGCGCTAGCCAGTAAATATTAGACATCCTGTCGCCGATCGAAGTACCGAATGTCTTTACAATTGAGGGCGACAGGCTGACGCCCGATCCACCGCCAAAGCCTGGAATTTTCCCAGCTAATAACAGCATAACCTCTGCAAGCACCCAACTGCCGATGGCAAAATAGGCCAGCTTCAATCGGCTCAGAATTGCATAAACAGGCACCGCCAAAGCAGCCCCAAACGGAATAGCAAGTGGAAGTGACACGTAGGGATGAATACCAAGAATGGACGTCATCGCAAAAAAGGCATAAGCGCCAGCTCCTAAAAATAAATGCTGGCCAATCGAAACAATCCCACCGAACCCAGCCAATAAATTCCAAAGCTGAGCAATGCCTATTAAGAGGAAAAAGTCTGTGAGAAACCGCATCGTCCCATTGTCCACAAACAGAGGAAGAACACCAAACACTCCAGCTACCACGAGCAAGAAGAAAAGTTGTATTAGGAAATGATTACGTTCCATCGGATCAATCCTCCTGTTTGGCAAATAAGCCAGATGGGTAAAAAACGAGTATGAGCAAAAATACGGCATGCCCGGCTAAAGTCTGAAAACCCGCGTCTATTTGTGCCCCTGCAACATGTGCTATTCCGATGACAATTCCCCCCACCAGAGTTCCCCAAAGGCTGCCCATGCCGCCGATAATTACCGCCTCAAATGCGAAGAGCAGTAAGGTAGGGCCAGATGCAGGCGTGAAATTGCCTTTGACTGCCATTAAAAGTCCAGAAATCGCTATTGTGACGAGAACCAAAGCAAAGGCCTTGCGAAAAATCTTAGGGGTATCAATCCCAATCATTCTCGCATTTTCCTCATTGTCTGACACGGCGCGTATCTGCCGCCCAAATCCAGTTCGGTAAATAATTGCCTGCAAAATAAGGATCAAAATAATTGCCGTCGCAAAAATTATCAAAGGCAACACACCGACAAAAATGTCAGGCAGCAATTCAATACTCATCACCTCAATTGGACCCGCAGATAGTTTTTTCGGGTCTGCGCCAAAGCCTAACAAGAGCGTATTTTGAATGATAATTTGCAGACCAAAAGCAACAAGCATTGACGGCAAAGGATCGATATTAGGCACAAAATCGAAAAGCACTGCTTGCAATATCCAGCCAAGCGCGGCGGCCATCACGATGACCAACGGGATCGAAATTAGCGGATGCAGACCAAGAGTTTGCATCAGAACCAACCCGACATAAGCAATGACGACAATGAAATCACCGTGGGCAATGTTAACGATGCGCATAACGCCAAAGATCAAAGACAACCCAAGAGCATAGAGTGCAAACAATCCGCCGAGTAGCGAACCTTGAATAATTGTATCCAGAATAATAGTCATACAGACCTCCCAAAATAAGCTCGAATGACAGCTTCTTCATCCGCATCCGATGAAAGACCACTCAAGGAGATTTGACCCTCAAGCATACAATAATATCGGGAAGATACAGACAACGCGGTACGCATTGCCTGCTCAACGATTAGAACCGCCAGCCCTTCTTTGACGAGAAGCCTAAGCTGATCGTAAAGTTGGTTTATGATTGTTGGGGCAAGCCCAAGGCTGATCTCATCACACAGCAAAACACGAGGGTTTGTCATCAACGCGCGGGATATGGCAATCATTTGCTGTTGCCCGCCAGAAAGTTGGGTTCCAGATAATTTCCGTTTTTCTTCTAGCACGGGAAACAAGTCGTAGATGCGTTCCAATGTCCATGGCGACCCACTATTATCGGTCAGCCCCGCGACGTCACGGCCCATGAGAATATTCTCTTCAACCGACAGCGACGGGAAAATGCGTCGCCCCTCAGGTACCACTGCAATTCCAGCGCGCACAACCGAAGAGGTTTGGCTATTGGTCAAATTTTTTCCCTCAAAGAGGACGCTCCCGCTCGAGGGTGGCGCTAAACCAGTAATCGCCTTAATCAAGGAACTTTTCCCTGCACCATTAGCTCCGATTACAGCAACTATTTCACCTGCTTCAATATGAATATTGATATCCTTCAAGGCTAGGAATTTGCCATAATGGAGCGTTAAATCACAAACTTGTAAAAGATTTGTCATACTTCCTCCGTAGATCCGAAATAAAGTTCTCGCACTTCGGGATGCGCTAAGACGTTATCGATGCCGCCCCGCGTAATAATGCGTTTATCAGCAAGGACAGCGATTTCGTTCACATAACGCGTCAGAGCATGAACGACATGTTCGATCCAGATCACCGTCATTGTGCTGTCAGTGACATTTGCAAGGATGTCGAGCAGCGTGTCGCACTCTACTTCGGTTAGCCCACCTGCGATTTCGTCCAGCAACAAGAGCCGTGGTTTAAGCGCGACTGCGCGTGCCAGTTCCAGACGCTTGAGATCAAGCAGTGACAACTCTCCTGCGGTGTTTTTTGAAACATACGCAAGCCCTGTAGCTTCCAGCGCTTCAGCGCCACGGGATCGGGCTTCTCGCATACTCATATTTGCACCATTGGTAAGGCCAACCAGCAAATTCTCCAGCACAGTCATGTCTGAGAACGGTTGTGGAATTTGAAAAGTACGGCCAATGCCAGATCTGCACACCGCCCAAGGCCGCATTTTTCCAACTTCGTGACCCGCAAACAGGATTTTTCCTTTGTTTGGTCGCGTTAGACCAGAAATGAGGTTAAAAAGCGTACTTTTTCCCGCTCCGTTAGGTCCTAATATTCCAAGACGTTCGCCCGTTTTCACTTCGAGATCAATCGAGCGAAAGACTTCCACGCCCCCATAACTCTTGGCGACTTCATGGAATTCCAAAATGTTAGACACTCTTAACCCTCCCTTTGACTTGTTTGTGGCGCACCAAATATTCGTGCGCCACACATCAGCAACTTCTGTTGTGTAATGTTATGTATATTTCATCGGCTGTGTTTGAGCCTGAACATCGACATCAGGGGCAAACGCATTTTCAGTGATAACAAGATCAAGCAAATACTTGTCTCCAGGCACCCACTGACCGCCAGCAAGTGGTGTCGCACTCGTATTCGGCAACGGACCCGTGCTGAAATTAACCGGACCACAAACCGTAACCATATCCGTGGTACTGATCGCCGCTTGGATAGAGGCTGGATCATCAAGATTTTCCGTACGTTTCAGCGCGTCGAATGCGACCTCAAAGATTGAGTGGCGAAACCCGAGTGGCATAGACCATTGTCTGCCACTTTCAGTTTCATATTCCGCCGCAAGTTCTGCAGAGGTCTGACCAGTAAGGGTGGATGAATACGGGTATTGTGGTGCCCACCAAATTTCGGTCGTCATGTTGTATGCCCGTTCCCCAAAAGGCTCCAACGCAGCTGGAAACTCATTGGTTTTACCGCAATAGACAAACTTTGGTTGGTATCTTTGTTGTGCAGCTTCATTCCAAAATGTAGTGAAATCAGGGGGCGGTATAACACCCCAAACCAGCTCGGCTTCCGCTTCACGAAATTTACGCACAATGGCGGCATAAGACGAAAGGGGCATATCGAAACGTCCTGGATCCGTAACACTAAATCCAAGTTCGTTCAAAATCGGCGGCTGAATCTTAGAATATGTGATTCCGTCACCATCGTTTGCCCATAGAACACCAACGTTTTTGTTTGATTCAATCTGCTGGAACATATTTAGAATAGAGCCCCCTGCATCACTTCCAGTAAAGAAATAATGATTAGTCCAATCAAAACCCTTTTTAGGATCGCCGCCACGTGCCTCAAAATAAGGCTCAATAGGTGTGTCATTAGTCAAACATGGAATACCGTTAAGCTCGCAAACATCAGAGACTGGCACAGTTGTTTCTGGTGTAGCCGCAGCAAGCATCATGTCGACGCCATCATTCAAAATTAACTCTGATGCAACTTCAGACGCTCTATTCGGGTTTGACTGGCTATCACGGGTAATGATTTCATAAGCAATCTGGCGACCATCGACATCAATGGTTCCACCAAAAGCTCTCTCAAGCTGGCCAAAAACAAACTCTACATGCTCTGAAAAGAATGCAAGCGGGCCTGTTTGCGGCATAACAAGGCCGATCTTGATTGTTCGGGACTGAGCGATCGCTGGAGAGCTTAATCCAGTGAGAGCGGAACCAGCAACGACAGCGCCGGCCCCTCTCAAAAGAGTACGTCTACTGATTTCTTGGAAAACGCTACTTGTGTGTGCTTTAGTTTTCATGTTTTTTCCTTTGTCCATTTTACTTTTAACGCTGCATAAAAAGGCGCAGCCAGTTTCGACTAACAAATTCACGGCCAAGGCCATTTGGCACAACTCGGATACTGCACGGTCTCAGATAAAGAACGCCACATGACTAATCGAGTTGATGCCGGTTTTTAGGCGTTAACCACGTGATCAATAACGCCTTGCTCTTTCGCCCATTCAATCATGGACGTATTATTCGAGATTCCCTCGATAATTCCATCGTCATTGAGACCAGCAATGGGGCCATGGAAAACGCAGAACAATATGCTTCCGCCCTCACATATCGGCTGATGTATGTCACCCGCTGGTTCAAACAGGTATGCGCCAGCTCTGCCAACATCAGAAGATTCATACGACATGTCGCCCTCAACCACCAAAATCTCAAGCCCACCCAAATGGTGATGTGCTGGTGCTTTTTCGCCTGGTGCAACTTTTAGAAGACAGGTGAATCCCCCAGACTTATTGTCCACGGAAAGCAACTTACATTCCACGCCTGGCATAACCCAAGGCATCCAAGGAATTTCATTTGCATGAACAAATTTTGGAAATGGCTTCGTAACCATTTTGGTGACAGGGCTGCCTTCAGTCGTTCTATCTAATATCTTCATAGGTACCTCCTCCAAGGAATCATATATTATACTTAATAAGTTAAGCATTAGGGATTAAAATAAATAAATCAAGACGCTATTTTGATTAAAATAAGTTAAAAACAAAATATTTATGCCATTTATACGCATGTTAATTTATTTCAGAAAAACTGATGAAAAGTAAAAATAATTCTAAAACAAAATATACACTTTAAGACGCATACATCACCGCCGCCATTTTCCAATATTTGGCAGTAATCGAATGTGCCCTTGCGGGCTGTTCCAAGTCATGGCATCCGCACAATCGGCTTGATCGATTTTCCAGAACGACTGTCATTGATCGCTGTGTTGATGTCTTCAAAATTGTAAAACGTCACCAGCTTATCGAAAGGAAACTGCCCCTGCTTCCAAAGCTCTATTAATTTCGGGATAAAGGTATCTCCGTCAGATTCCCCCTCGACCACACCGATAAGCTTACGCCCACCAGACATCATATGCGTGTTATCCAGCGTAATTTCTGCGCCCAAGGGCGGAACCCCAACGAGTGCAAGAGCGCCCCTGATCCCAAGCGCATCGGACGCATTGCGGATCACCGCGCCATTGGCCGTAGTATCCATCGCATAGTCCACACCGCCATCGGTGATATCGATAATTTGCTTAACAATGTGCTTTACATCACCCTTGATTATGTGGGTCGCACCCAGCTCTTTTGCCATATCCAGACGACCTTGATGTAGATCAACCGCGATAATCGTCGTGGCACCCTGTATCCGAGCGGCCATCAAACCAGACAGTCCAACAGCGCCCGCACCAAACACAACAAAGCTTTTCCCAGCTTCGATCTTAAGCGCATTCATGACGGTACCTGCTCCAGTCTGGATGCCGCAACCCAACGGACCCAGCAGTTCCAGATCGACCTCAGGATCAACCTTGACCACATTGCGCTCATGGCACAGGGCGTGGCTGGCAAAGGATGACTGACCAAAGAAATTCGAATAGATTTGATCCGATCCCTTACTGAAACCCACAGATCCATCAGGACGCGTGGCAAAGAGATTGCGCGGAAAGAACTCAGCACAATAAGCCATATCGTTGTCGCGGCAAGACGGACAGCTACCGCAGGTATTATAGGTCATCACAACAGGATCACCTGGCTTAACCTTGGTCACATTAGAACCGATTTTTTGCACAATTCCCGCACCCTCATGACCCAAGACAACTGGCATTGGTGTGGGCAAAAGACCCGCAATAACAACGAGGTCGGTATGGCACACACCCGTTGCAACAACTTTGACAAGAATTTCATCCTTACGCGGCGCATCCAGAGAAAGGTTTTCGATGACAAGATCCTGATCAAGGCCCCGTGCAATAGCAGCTTTAATTTGCATTGTTTTTGCTTTCAGTAACTCTAGAATGGGTAGGCTGTGGCGATCGGCTTTGTTGTGACCCACACCCACTGCGAAAACTCTTCCCAAATAGCGGGGCCAAATATTCGACTGCCATTCCCAGATCGGCCACGCCCGCCAAACGGTGCAAAAGGGCTGGCGACGACGGTTTGATCATTGATATGCAGATGGCCAACTCGCAAACGATCCCCTAGGGAGCGCGCGCGGTGAAGGTCTTTGCCAATAACACCCGCAGCCAGACCAAATTCGGTCAGGTTGGCTAACTGGACGGCATGGTCATCCGTATCATAGGCAACAACAACGGCGACGGAGCCAAAGATTTCCTCATCAAACGCCCGCATGCCAGGTATCACACCAGACAACACCGTTGCTGGAAACATAGTACCTTTGGGCGTACCCCCTGCCAGCAACTTAGCGCCTTTGGCAACGGCATCCTGAACAATCTCACTGATACGTTTAGCCTCAGATTCTTGGATCAAGGGACCAAGGGCACATTGCTCAATGAACGGATCGCCAACAGGCAGTTGTCTGGCTTTGGCAGCTAAGGTCTCGGCCAGTGCATCAGCATGTGCTGCAGGAACCAACAGGATCCCCGCCGCCATACAAATCTGTCCTTGATGCAACCACGCGCCCCACGCACAATTTGACGCCGCAATATCCATATCCGCATCGTCCATGACAACAATGGCGTTTTTGCCGCCCAGTTCCAATTGCACTTTCTTAAGATTGCGACCGCAAGCTTCGCCCACTTTTGATCCAACACCAGGGGAGCCCGTAAAGGACACCATGTCGATGTTGGGATCTTCGCAAAGCGCTGATCCAACGTCTGCACCACCAGGAACAAAGTGAAACAGGTTTTTAGGCAAACCCGCCTCTTCTAGAACGCGGGCAATTATCACACCGCCCGTAATCGGCGTGCGTTGATCTGGCTTCAGTACAACAGCGTTACCCGTGGCCAGTGCAGCAGCTATCGCCCGCATCGATAGGATCAAAGGGAAGTTAAACGGGGAAATGACCCCAACAACTCCGTGGGCGACACGGATCAGTTCCTCGTCGCGTCCACCAACGGATTTGATCGCTTGCGTTGTTGGCTCTAACGTAGCATCGGCGGCAGCGCGCAAAAAGCCCGCGCTGTCTTCCACCTCAATCTCGGCTTTGGCCCCAGTCGAACCAGATTCTCGAATAATCCAAGGGATCAACTCTTCACCATTAGCCTCCAGAATATCAGCGGCTTTACAAAGTATCACAGCCCGCTCTGAGGCGGGAGTAGCCTCCCAAGCGGGCTGTGCCGCACGAGCCGCAGCGGCGGCTGTGGTGACGTCTGCGGCGGTACCTTTACCTATCTTTCCGATAAAAGAACCGTCAGCGGGTGAGGTGACGTCTTCGGCGGCGGCAGAGGTGGCCATCCAGCTTCCTGAATACATCTTGCCACCCCAAATCGCATCATCCAGAAATAGTATTGACGATCCATCCATCGTTAGGCTCCCGCATTAAATCTCTTGTAAGAGGGCATGACGCCCTTTGACTTTCAACATGTCCAGAAGTCCAATCGAGGCCTGAATGCCCACCACTTTCTTCGAGACTATTTTTCATACGAGCCGTTTTACGTACTGACAATAATTTTTCACCCAAATTGCCAACTTAGACGTAACATACTGTTAATAATAAAAATATTAGGTATCTTGTTTGCCCTACAATTTCATCATATAAAGAATATACCTTGAAATCATTCATGATAACCTGAAATGCAAAAAAGAATTTCCTTGATAGAAGCCTACCGACGCGCCCCGGGAATTCTTGAACGCGGCGACAGCCAACTCCTCAATGATGGTGCAACACCAACCCTTTCTGATCTTGCAGACGCCCTACAGTTTGCACTTGGTGACGGGCGCATTTGGTTAAATGATGAGCGGATGGTTCTTATGCATACCAATACATTGGGGGCGTTGCGTAAGGACATGATCGACGCTGTCGGCCTTAATACCACCCGCAAACTGTTCCAACTTAACGGCTGGTTGCAAGGGATCCACCTTGCGAAACTCGTGACCAAACGCTTTAAGCAAGACAATCTGACCGCAGCACTCGCAGCAGGCCCGCGTTTACACACCATGAAGGGCTTTGCGCGGATCATCACCAAGAGATTTGAGTTTGACGTAGCAAAGCAATACTACAGAGGCGAATTTCATTGGTTCGACAGTACAGAAGCAGATGAACACCTACATCACTTCGGCACAAGTGACTGCCCAGCCTGTTGGATGCAGGCCGCTGTTCCGAGCGGATTTTCTACTACGTTGTTAGGCTTTCCAGTCATTTTTCGTGAAATTGAGTGCATTGCAAAAGGATCGGAACGCTGCGTTCTTATCGGGAAAGACGCAAAATCCTGGGACGATGATCTACCCGAACTAGAGCTTTTCGGCCTGACTGGGGCAAAGAATGAAAAAACGGCTCCATGGTCTCCACCACGAGACGTCCCGAAGGCTGTAAAACCAGTTTCTGCAAATGATATCGTTGGCCGATCAACCAGCTTCGCCCGCGCACATAAATTAATGGAGAGAGTAGCGCCCCTGTCTGAACCAGTTCTATTTCTAGGCGAAAACGGAACAGGTAAAATGCACTTTGTTCGCAGACTCCATCAGTTAGGCGACAATTCAAAAGGCCCTTTCATTCAAGTGAACTGCACCGCCTTTTCAACCGAACCGTCAACCCCCGATCAATCAATGTTCGGACAAGGGGGATTTGTTGACCAAGCAAAAGGTGGCAGTCTGTTTCTCAACGACGTTCTATCCCTACCGCCAGCATTACAGGCAAGACTGTCCATGTTATTGCAAAATTCCAAACACAAACGAGGTGCTTTTCGACTGATATCCGCAACGGGCGAATCTCCACTCGAAGCCGTAACAGCTGGAAAAATGCGCGCGGACTTGTACTACCATTTATCCTTGCTACCCATTACGATCCCTCCCCTGCGAGAACGACGCGATGACCTGCCCGCACTGATCGACCATTTCACACGCCTTCATTCAAAGCGCCATCGTCGGCCTTTGCCAGAATTGTCGGGCTCCGCCTTGGATTTGCTGTTACGCTACGACTACCCGGGCAATGTGCGCGAACTGTCCAATATGATCGAGCGGGGCGTCATATATGCGGAACCAGGTGCCAAAATCGAGACAAATCAAATCTTCACTGGGATTGAAAAAACCCCCCAATATTTTGGAAAAATGCAACGAGAAGGTGATATCTACAGACCCAAAAAAATCCTTGAAGTGCATGGCGCACGCACAATGCAAGACATTGAGACCGACGCTTATATTCTAGCCTTGGATCAATGTGATTGGAATATTTCAGCGGCCGCTCGTAAGCTTGGCCTAACCCGCGCTCAACTGGACTACCGAATCGTTAAGCTAAAGTTGCGATAACCCGCCCGTAGCGATACCTCTACTCTCTTGACTCAATAATCTTACTAAAATAGTCAGAATTATATGCTAGATTAATTACGAGACCAAAATGCAACTTCAATATAGTATTCTTACTTTATCATTTTGCGCCTTAACTGCCTGCCCCCAAGTAATATGATCGATTGGCAGCGCTTGATTGCAGATGCAAAACTGCAAGTTGCAGCCAATTTACCAGTAAAAAAATACCTTATAAATCCTGATATAAAACAAATCTGCCAAGTCAGTCCCTACACATCCGACCTAAGCAAGTACGTCTCTAAATCTGAAAATTCCAACCTCATTGAAAATGATATTTTGCCTCTTGATGAAGRAACATTTTTATTTCTTTTCAAAGGGAAAGACGCAAAAYTTATAGCATATGATTCTTACAACATAAACCGACGCATTCCCCGCCCGACATTAGACAATATAGATGTCTATTGCGTCCCAACATCCCACGGGCAGTTTTCATTTTCCACAATTCAAAAAAATAAACAGCAATTTATCCTTGAGAGCATTGACCAATAACGCGCCTAAAAAACGGGGCTTCTGAACCCCGTTTTTATGTTCAGGCCAAACGGTACTGCGTCTAACTAGCRTCCTCTTTCACAGGCARATAYAAATCCCCACCAATGCGGAACTTTTTAGCCATTGCTTCCAGCCCTTCTTTTTGCGCCTCTGCCCGAATATCATGGCTGATCTTCATTGAGCAAAACTTAGGCCCGCACATWGAACAAAAATGTGCYGTYTTATGTGCCTCTTTAGGCAAGGTTTGATCGTGGTAATCCCGCGCCGTTTCAGGRTCCAGCGACARRYKRAACTGWTCKTYCCAACGGAATTCAAACCGCGCACGGCTCAAGGCATCATCACGCGCCTGCGCACCGGGCATTCCCTTGGCCAAATCTGCCGCATGGGCAGCAATCTTATAGGTAATCACCCCGACCTTCACATCATCGCGGTCAGGCAATCCCAAATGTTCTTTCGGTGTCACATAGCACAGCATCGCACAGCCAAACCAACCGATCATCGCAGCACCAATACCTGACGTGATATGATCGTAGCCAGGCGCAATATCCGTGGTCAGTGGTCCCAAGGTATAAAACGGCGCTTCATCACAGCATTCCAACTGCTTATCCATGTTTTCCTTGATCTTATGCATGGCGACATGGCCAGGGCCTTCAATCATCACCTGACAATCTTTTGCCCAAGCAATTTTGGTCAACACGCCCAGCGTTTCCAACTCAGCAAACTGCGCCTCATCATTGGCATCGGCAATTGATCCAGGCCGCAACCCGTCGCCCAATGAGAAACTCACATCATAGGCCCGACAAATATCGCAAATCTCCTCGAAATGCTCATACAGGAAACTTTCCTTGTGATGATGCAAACACCACTTCGCCATGATCGACCCACCGCGCGATACAATCCCCGTCACACGGTTCACTGTCATCGGCACCATATGCAAGCGCACACCCGCATGGATGGTGAAATAATCCACCCCCTGTTCGGCCTGCTCAATCAACGTATCGCGAAACACTTCCCATGTCAGGTCTTCGGCAATACCGTTTACCTTTTCTAGCGCTTGGTACAGCGGCACCGTGCCAATCGGGATCGGCGCATTACGCACAATCCATTCGCGCGTGTTATGAATGTTGCGCCCCGTTGATAAATCCATCACCGTATCGGCACCCCAGCGGATCGACCAAACCATTTTGTCGACCTCTTCTTCCATCGAAGAACTAACCGCCGATGTGCCCATATTCGCGTTAATCTTAACCAAAAAATTACGCCCAATAATCATCGGTTCCGCTTCGGGGTGGTTGATATTGGCAGGAATAATCGCCCGACCTGCGGCCACTTCATCGCGCACAAATTCTGGCGTCACATAATCAGGGATATTTGCCCCCCAATCATTGCCGTCGCGTACAACATCAACTT
>NVSA01000007.1 GCA_002401045.1 Paracoccaceae bacterium | reverse complement strand
CGCCTTCGACCACTCGGCCACGTCTCCAAGGCCGCTTTTATGGACAAGTTCGGATTTTCGCAAGCGCGAAATGTGTGCAAAAGGCTTGCATGATTTGCCTATAGCATTTGCCCCCATCACACGGCCCCCATCACCGCCGTTTTTTGGGTTTGGCCAGCATCGGGGCCACCAGATTTTCGTGCATTGCAAACAAATGTTCCACCCGATCCCGTTTAGATTTGAACCCCGCACGGGAATATAACTTGTCCACCGCGCGGTCATTGGCGATATGCGCCTTTCGCAGATCAACAGGCATCACATCGGGATCATAAAGATCGGCCAGCGTGGCATCGGGATGATTGGCACGGGCATCCAGAATGGCCTGCCCAAAAGCTTCGAGCTTGGTTAAGTCTTTGCCGATAGGTAGGGGGAAGGTGTTGTAGACGAGACCGATTGAATAACGGTAATCAGATTTTAACCTTCCGCCGATATTACGAAGCCAAGCCATGTGCATAGCAGATGTTAGGAGGGCAAAATCTGGTAAGGAAATATTTTCAACAAATGTGATTGCATCACTGGGAATCGCAGGCGGTTGACTGAATGCAAAAGGTGCATAATCCCTACGCTGTGTCGTAACACGGGGTAAAACAAGAAAAGCGTTCTGTGGTGCAGTATCAAGAGCAAATTCTGTAGGTCGTGTAGCCGCTTCAAGCGTCGCCTTACGTTTAGAGTTTTGACGAAATTCCCTAACAAGTTTAATCCGCTCAATAACCATGGGCATCTTTTTTAATATGTTTGGGGAGATATTTTTTAAATAAAGAACCCATCTATGTGAATTGTATATAAAATCACGTGCGCCAAAATATGGTCGAAAATATTTTTCTATCTCTGGATACGCGTGAACAAATTTTTCCTTTTGTTCTATCTCAAATATATAATGTCCAGCATCAATGACTTGGCTACCAATAGACGGTTTAGGTAAAGTAGAAGTTACATGGCGCGAATTTGCAACAACCAAATGCGGATTGCCCAATCCACTGGCATCAAACAAATAAGGGGATAGCACTTTATGCAGGCTTTCCTCTGGCTCACCTTTCACGGTTTCATAGGAAAACAAACGCTTCACTGCCCGCGCATTTTCCGCCCGATCAAAGCCGATGATAACCACATGAACATTGGCCTTACCGCGCGCCTCTGACCCCCATGCGAATGTGCGGTGGGCAAAGGCAATTTCTAGTTTGCAACGGTCAAATAATATTGGCCAAAGCTGGGCAACCTGTTCGCCTTGGGTGATTGAATTGGTGGATACAAAAGCAATACGAGTATTCCCCTGCACATATGCGCCTGCTTTCAAAAACCACGCACAAACGAAATCCAACGTGCCGCCCAATTTACCAAGATTAGCAATACCGCGCACCTGTTCACGCTGTTCAGGCGACTGAAACTTTGCCCCAATAAACGGCGGGTTGCCCATGATGTAACTACATTTTTTAGGGTCAATATGGTCTGCCCAATCAGTATCGAGCGCGTCGCCGTGCAAGATGTGGGGGGATTTTTTGAGCGGGATGCGCAGGAACACTTGGCCGAATTCCAAACTTAGCTGGCTGTTCATAATATGATCCATCATCCACAGCGCGGTTTCGGCGATGCGGGCAGGGAATTCATCGACCTCAATGCCGTAAAACTGATCTACGTCAATTTTGGACAGCACTTGGGCATCCAGCAAGCGTTGCGCGGACGGGTTTAGCTGTTTAAGCACCTCAATTTCCAACAGCCGCAATTCGCGGTAAGCAATAATCAAAAAATTCCCGCAACCACAGGCGGGGTCAAAAAATGTCAGCTTGCTCAGTTTGTCTTGGAAATTACGCAAAAACTCTTTGCGTTTATTTTTACGGGCTTTGATGATTTCAAATTCAGCCCGCAGGTCATCCAAAAACAGCGGTTCTATCACCTTCATGATGTTTTTTTCGGTGGTGTAATGCGCCCCCAACGCACGGCGTTCTTGTGCGTTCATCACCGATTGAAAAAGCGATCCAAAAATCGCAGGTGAAATATTTGACCAGTTGAATTGCGATGCGGCAATCAGGTGCGCACGCATGTCACTGTCAAAGGCAGGAATATCCAAACCGCCCTCAAACAGGGATCCATTCACATAAGGAAAGGCGGCAAGGTCTTCGTCCAGATTGGTCTGGCGTTGATTTTCAGGGGTGTTTAGGGTTTGAAACAATTGTGCAATTAAGGGCCCCGTATCAGAACCATCTGGTTTTGTACGGGTTTCAAGAAAATCCAGAAAGATGTCGCGGGGTTCAAATATACCCGTGTCATCGGCAAACAGGCAGAACACAAGGCGGGTTAAAAATGCCTCTAGTTTATGACCTGTGTAATTATTTTCTTTCAGCGCATCATGCAGTTTTCCAACCAGTTCAGCGGCCTCAATATTAACGGGATCTTGATCTTTGAAATTGCGTTTTTCAACCCCCATGATGAAGCCGAATTTTTCAACATGTTCGTGCAGATCTGACAATGCAAATTTGGTAATTTCACGTGTGTCGCGATCCAGCAGTTCAAAGTTTTGAAAGTCGCAGACCAATTGATAGCGGGGTTTTTCACTGTCTTTAAGCGCGTCAAAATATTCACCTGCTTGTGTGGCGGCCTTGGACAAGTCGCGCCCCGCAGATTTTTGTTCAACGATCAGTTTTGCAGGCCAGAATAGGTCAATAAACCCTTGGCGATTATTCAGTTTTTTAATGGATTCTTCGTAACGGGCAACGGTACGGCGTTTGATCCCGAATATTTCAAAAAATTCGTTGTAAAAGGATTGAGTTTCGCCTTTTTCGTAATGGGCGTCTGACCAATCAGTGCTGAAAGTTGCAGCGCGGGTTCTAATTTCATTCCAAGATAATCTCATATTTATACTAGGACATAAAAATACAGCGCTGACAATTACCAAGCGTTAGATTTGCACAAAATCCGAAGCCCTATACCCCTGCACATACAACAACCCTGTCAAATCCGCATTGTTCAGGCGCACGTTGCATTGGGCGGCGACGACGGGTTTGGCGTGTAGGGCGACGCCTAATCCTGCAAGGGTTAACATGCCCAGATCGTTTGCCCCGTCGCCCACGGCGATCACGTCATCTGCCGATAGGTTCAGGCGTTTAGTGATGTCGTTTAAGGCGTCCACTTTGGCGGCACGGCCCAAAATTGGCGTGCCTGCTTGGCCAGTTAATTTACCACCCGCTTGTATCAGCGTATTGGCGCGGTTTTCGTCAAAGCCCAATGTTTCGGCGATGGCTTGGGTGAAATCGGTGAACCCGCCTGATACCAATGCACAATAAGCCCCGTTGGCTTTCATGGTTGCCACGAGTTCTAGCCCCCCAGGCATAAGGGTAATGCGGGTATCGAGAACTTTTTGAATAACCGACGCGTCTAAATCTTTAAGCAGCCCGACACGTTCGCGCAGGGCATCTTCAAAATCCAGCTCACCGTTCATGGCACGCGCAGTGATCCCTGCAACCCGTTCACCAACGCCTGCCTCAACGGCCAGCTCATCGATGCATTCTTGTTCGATCATCGTGCTGTCCATATCCGCCAGCAGGATTTTCTTACGGCGATTTTCAATCGGTTGCACAATAAAATCGATGTTTTCAGATTGCAGGTTTTCCCAGATGTCTTCGAAGTTTTCAGGCATATGCGGGGTCACAATATCGGCAGCGATATTTTCATTGAGCCAAACAAAGCCCTGAATACCCAGCTGTTGAGCGATCTTGAAGACCAAGCCAGAAGTCAGATTGGCACGCGTTGGATTGGCGATAAGTGTGGCTACATACATTTTCGAATTTCCTATCGTGAACAAATCGACGAATTTGCGACGACTTATGTGGAAAAATCGTCGCAATGACCAGCCTTAAGTATTGCGAAGTAGGCCGCACAGGCTTAAACGCGCAAGTGGGACACCCTTCCCCAACGAAGGGCGCATTATCTGTGAGGATACACATATGACGATTTCTAAGCCGGACACCCGTCCGAACAACCCCCAATTTTCTTCTGGCCCCTGCACCAAGCCGACCACATGGTCGCTGGATGCACTAAGCGATGCCGCTCTTGGTCGGTCGCACCGCGCCGCAATTGGCAAAGACAAATTGCTTGCCGCGATTGAAACCACACGCGACGTCCTGAACATTCCTGCTGATTACAAAATCGGTATCGTTCCTGCTTCTGATACAGGCGCTGTTGAAATGGCACTTTGGTCATTATTGGGCGCACGCGGTGTTGATATACTTTCATGGGAAAGCTTTGGTGCGGGTTGGGTTACGGATGTTATTAAACAACTGAAGCTTGAAAATGTCACGCATCACAGTGCGGACTACGGGAAGTTACCTGATCTATCTGCAGTGAACTTTGACAATGATGTTGTGTTCACGTGGAATGGTACAACCTCAGGCGTGAAGGTTCCAAACGGAGACTTTATTCCTGACGACCGCGAAGGTTTAACAATTTGCGATGCGACTTCTGCGGCATTTGCCCAAGATTTAGCATGGGACAAATTGGACGTTACAACTTTTTCTTGGCAAAAAGTTCTGGGTGGTGAAGCCGCGCATGGCATGTTGATTTTGTCACCAAGGGCTGTTGCGCGTTTGGAAAGCTACACACCTGCATGGCCGTTGCCAAAGATTTTCCGCCTGACCAAAGGTGGCAAATTGATCGGTGGTATCTTTAAAGGTGCGACGATCAACACACCATCAATGCTGGCTGTTGAAGATTATTTATTCGCGCTGAACTGGGCTAAAAGCCAAGGCGGCAAAGATGGCATGATCGCCAAAGCAGATGCCAATATGGGCGTTTTAGCTGACTTCGTTGCCGCGAACGACTGGATTGATTTCTTGGCACAAGAACCCGCCACTCGGTCAAACACCTCTGTTTGCTTTAAAATCAGCGACCCACGTGTAACTGCACTTGATGCGGATGGCCAAGCAGCATTCGCCAAAGGTTTAGCCAAGTTGCTAGAATCCGAAGGCGTTGCCTATGACATTGGTGCTTATCGCGATGCCCCTGCAGGTTTACGCATCTGGACGGGCGGCACGGTTGAGCAGGCTGACGTTGAGGCACTTTGCCCTTGGTTGAACTGGGCGTTTGAAACCCAAATCGCAACTTTGTAATTTTCGTTGGCCCCTACACATAAAGCCAACTTTTCCCCACATTAAAGGAGGCATATCATGCCTAAAGTACTCGTATCTGACAAACTGTCTGAAACCGCCGTTCAAATTTTCCGTGACCGCGGAATTGAAGTAGATTTTGAACCAAATCTTGGCAAAGACAAAGACGCCCTATTGGCCAAAATTGGCGAATATGATGGCCTAGCCATTCGTTCAGCAACAAAAGTAACTGAAAAAATCCTAGAGGCCGCGACCAATCTAAAAGTCATCGCGCGCGCAGGGATCGGCACCGATAACATCGACAAAGTGGCCGCATCTAAAAAAGGTGTGATCGTAATGAACACGCCGTTTGGCAACATGATCACAACGGCTGAACACGCGATTGCAATGATGTTCGCCGTGGCGCGTCAAATTCCAGAAGCCAGCGCATCAACACATGCAGGTAAATGGGAAAAATCAAAATTCATGGGCGTTGAACTGACAAACAAAACTTTGGGCGTGATTGGTGCGGGTAACATTGGTGGCATCGTTTGTGACCGTGCACGCGGATTGAAAATGAAGGTCATCGCGTTTGATCCGTTTTTGTCTGACGAAAAAGCTGCTAAAATGGGCGTTGAAAAAGTTGAGCTAGACGATCTATTAGCCCGTGCTGATTTCATCACATTGCACGTGCCATTGACCGACGGCACACGTAACATTCTGTCTGCTGAAAACTTGGCTAAAACCAAAAAAGGCGTGCGGATCATTAACTGCGCACGCGGTGGTTTAATCGATGAGCCTGCGCTGGCAGAATTATTGAAATCAGGTCATATTGCGGGTGCTGCACTGGATGTTTATGCAGAAGAGCCTGCCAAAGAAAACGTATTGTTTGGTCTGCCCAATGTTGTGTGCACACCACACTTGGGCGCGGCAACATCAGAAGCACAAGAAAATGTAGCACTGCAAGTTGCGGAACAAATGTCTGACTATTTGCTAACGGGCGCTGTTACCAATGCATTGAACATGCCTTCTGTAACGGCTGAAGAAGCAATCGTTATGGGGCCGTGGATCAAATTGGCTGACCATCTTGGTTCCTTTGCGGGTCAGATGACAGACGAGCCGATCACAGCGATCAACATCCTGTATGACGGCACAGTTTCTGAGATGAACCTAGACGCGCTAAACTGCGCTGTTGTGGCGGGCATCATGAAGAAAGCGAACCCCGATGTGAACTTGGTGTCTGCGCCTGTGATCGCAAAAGATCGCGGCATTCAGATTAGCACAACGAACCAGGATAAATCAGGCGCGTTTGATGGCTACATCAAAGTAACGGTTGTAACTGCAACGCGTGAACGCGCGATTGCCGGGACTGTGTTTAGTGATGGAAAACCTCGTTTCATCCAAATCAAAGGCATCAACATCGACGCTGAAGTTGGCGGTCACATGTTGTACACAACCAACGACGATGTGCCTGGCATCATCGGCGCTCTGGGTCAGACATTGGGTGAAAATGGTGCGAATATCGCAAACTTCACACTGGGTCGTTCAGACGTTGGAACCGATGCAATTGCCCTGCTTTATCTTGACGAAGCGCCAAGCGATATCGTTTTAGAAAAACTAAAAGACACAGGTCTGTTCAAGTCAATCAAACCGCTAAAATTCAACGTATAAGGGTTTTGAAATCAATATCTAAAAGGCGGCCTTCGGGTCGCCTTTTTATTTGAACAGCTTATGCTTCAGGTGCAAATACACTGTTCGTATCAGACGCTTAAAATGAAACTGGCTACGCAAGAGTTGTGTAAATCGTGATGCATTCATCGCTTGAATACGGCGTACGGATTTATCCCAATCAGAAGCTACATAATTTGCAACGCGGGAATTCAACCAAAACCCTATACGGTAATTACGTGCATATTTTTTCGCATAAGCCCGTTCAAACTGTGTAAGTGCCAAAGCAGTTTTTTGCGATAATGCCAGACCTAACGCACGACCTTGTTCAATCGCAATACGGATGCCTTCACCCGCGATAGGCGTAGCACAATTAGCCGCATCGCCAACGCGGATCACATTGCCAAARACACATTTCGGATCAAACGCCACAGACGGCAAAATACCTGAATTCACTTCATAATCTTTCGGATAGGGCACCCCCAAACGCGTCAAATAATCGCTCTGCAAAAGCTGGGTCATCAACTGTTTTGGGTTGGCATTCGTGTCGGGTTTAATCACCCCCACACCAAGGCGCAACGTGCCGTAATGCGTCGGAAAAACCCAACCATACCCAGACAAAACAGGCGTACCAACAAACAAAATCGCACGGTCAGGATCATAGTCCCCAATAGGGTATTCGTACTCTGTACCGATGCCCTGACGCATTCCAGGTTTGGCTAATCCCAAAGCATTCAAGGCCGCACAATGCCAGCCAGAGGCATCAACAATATAACGCGAAGCAATCGTTTGTTGCTGCCCGTCACGGGTCCGAATGATGGATTGATAGGTTCCACTTGATTGCTTTTGACMGTCTATAAATTTAGTGCCTGTCAAAATTTGGCATGGCTTATTTTTGGAYAAACCAGCCAAGTATTGATACAATCCAGTTATGTCTAGAATGACCATTTGATCATCTGTCACATCAAAGTGGGCGGCTTCATTATCAGAATAAATATCCAGCTGGTTGATCTGTTGATACAGATTATTTGGTATATTTAACTCTTGCATATCACGTAGAAAACTGCCGCCGCTAGTGCGTACGGGTTTACCGATTTCTGTATCTTGGTGGACAACAATAGACGTCAAATCATTGGACAGCTCTGACGCGACAGATAGACCCGCAGGGCCTGCGCCAACGATGAGAACGTCACATGAAATCATTCAGTTTCGATCCCTAATAAATCAAAGGCAATTTCTGGGATTTCTTCAGGTGCCCCTGCCAACATATCCGCTTCGGCCATGTGCAATTCGCTGTCATCGGCATAGCCCCAAAGTGCGCCGATATTCGGAATATCATTGTTCTTTGCCCCGAAAATATCCACTTGCCGATCACCGACCATAATACATTTGGCGGGATCTTGACCCGTTTCATCTAATGCAAATTGTAACAGCGACGTTTTATCGGCATGCGTACCATCAGTTTCTGATCCAAACAGGCGTTCGATATGCGCATGCAGGCCAAAGTTTTCGGCAATCTCTTGGGCGTAGCTCTGCGGTTTTGAAGTCGCGATATAAAGCTTTGCTTCAACCCGGTGCAATTCATCAAACATCTCGCCAACGCCGTCATAAACCTCAGCATCAAACATAGCGTCTGTGGTGTAATGCTCACGGTACAAATCAACTGCTTCACCGACATCCGCCGTTTCACCCATGAGTTGGCTGAAAATATATGGCAACGGCATACCGATCAAGCCACGCAATTCAACCGTGCTCGGCTCTTCGCCGCCCAGTTCAGACATGGCGTATTGCAGCGATGAAATGATCCCCCGTTGGCTGTCTAGCAGTGTTCCATCAAGATCAAAAAATATCGTCAGCATAGCGTGATCCTAATCGTAAAAAGGGGTCAGTTGATASACAACAACCGAGTTTTCATCCAAGGCTTGTTGCATCAGATTGCGTTCTTCGTCGTTAATGTCGTGGCCTTCGGCAAGGCGTTCGTCCAACGTACCGTAACCCGTCACATCRAGTGGCGCGAGATCTGCGCGTTTCAGCAAGGCCACGGTTTCACGCACAGCTTCGGCCTCATCCACACCACTGGCAAAACACATCATGGCACCGCCCGTTGCATTTTTGGGCAAGCCGTCATTGTCATTGCGCCCGACCTGAACAAGCAGGGTAAAAACTTGCTGGGGACGTTTAGGTTTTTTTATATCACTCATGACGGCGGTATAGCTCACATGCTGTTTGGCGCAAAGATAATAAAAAGAGCCAGCCAATTTGGCCAGCTCTGAGTTTTCAATCTATYTAATTTTAGTCGCGCAACAATTCGTTGATGGATGTTTTTGAACGGGTGCGTGCGTCAACACGTTTCACGATCACCGCGCAATATAAATGCACACCGTTTTTCGAAGGCATAGAACCTGCAACAACAACAGAACCTGCCGGCACTTCGCCGTACATGATTTCGCCCGTGTCACGATCAAGAATTTTGGTAGACTGGCCGATGAAAACGCCCATGCCCAAAACAGAGCCTTCACGAACGATACAGCCTTCAACCACTTCGGAGCGTGCACCGATAAAGCAGTTGTCTTCGATGATTGTAGGCCCTGCTTGCATGGGTTCCAAAACACCGCCAATACCAACGCCGCCTGACAAGTGAACATTCTTACCGATTTGCGCACAAGAGCCAACAGTTGCCCAAGTATCAACCATTGTGCCTTCGTCAACATAGGCACCCAAGTTTACAAAAGAAGGCATCAAAACCACGCTTGGCGCGATGAATGCTGATTTGCGGACGATACAATTTGGCACAGCGCGAAAGCCTGCCGCTGAGAATTCTTTTTCGCCCCAGCCTTTAAATTTGCTGTCAACTTTATCCCACCAAGTACCACCTTGGGGGCCATTATTTTGAATTTCCATATCTTGGATCCGAAAGCCCAATAAAACGGCTTTTTTAGCCCATTGATTGACGTGCCAATGACCATCCTCTTGGCGCTCGGCTACACGCAAAGAACCGCTATCAAGCGCGTTCAACGTGGCTTCGATTGCTTCGCGTGTTTCGCCTGTTATTGACGGTGTGATTGTATCACGGGCTTCCCATGCGGCTTCAATCGCCACTTCTAGCTGTTCGTTTGACATGATATCTCCAATTCGTGTCTGGATCGCGTTGACAGAAGGCTATAAGTCTTATTGCAACTGGGCGCAATCCGCGACCGATAGGGGATTAGGAAAACAATATGGCTCGACATCAAGGAAGCTTTCCAAATGCGCATGACGATCTGTCTACACTGAAAAAAACACCCGACACACCGCAGACCCGTGCGCCTGCATATCGGTTGGCTTTTGCGGATGATGATTTTTTGTGCCGTGATGAATTACGTGCCACACGCATTCAGTTGGAAATGCTGAAACCTGAATTAATTTTGGGCGAACGAGGCATTGAAAGCACGATTGTAATGTTTGGCGGGGCGCGTATTCCTGACCCTGAACACAAATCAAAAGCCCGCACCAAAACGCTGGCAAACCTGTCAAAATATTATGACGAGGCGCGTACATTTGCCCGTATCATGACCGAGCGCAGTATGGAAAGTTACGGGCGTGAAAACGTGATTGTTACAGGCGGGGGGCCTGGTGTTATGGAAGCAGGCAATCGCGGTGCTGTGGATGCAGGGGGTGCCTCTATTGCGCTGAACATCGTACTACCGTTTGAACAAGCCCCCAATAAATATTGCACACCAGAATTGTGTTTTAACTTTCATTATTTTGCCACGCGGAAAATTCATTTCCTGATGCGTGCAAAAGCGATCACAGCTTTCCCAGGTGGTTTTGGCACTTTGGATGAATTATTTGAAACACTTACGCTGATCCAGACACAACGAATGGTGCGTATTCCTGTGATCTTGTTTGGTGAAAAATTCTGGCGCTCCATTATCAATTGGGAAGCTTTGGCAGATGCAGGTACAATATCAGAAGATGATTTAGACCTGTTTAAATTTGCAGAAACCGCTAAAGATGCGATCAAAATTCTTGACGAATGGGACGCTGAAAATACCGACTAGTTTACCACAAATTCGACAATTTCGGTGTTTTGAAAAAACCTGAAATTGTCGTCTGCGACCAAGGTAATTCGGATACGGTTCTGTGCATCCCGCCAAACAGAAATACCTTCAAGATTGTCATGTGCACCAAAGCGGGTCTCAACCAAAGTTTCCTCATTTGAGAACCCCTTCGCATCCAGCGTAAAGCGACGTACCCGCGCAGAAAAGCTTATGGGATATTCATGAGCGCGTTCCAGCAAATAAAATTTGCCGTCTGGGCCGAAATCAGCCCCCACAACTAAATGCGCGCCTTTACGTGGAATGCTGAATTTTTTATCCCATGCGCCACCGGCATAACGGTAGACGGGRAARGGGCGCGTTTYTTTACCTGAACGWTCTGGCAAAGTGTATAAACGGTTTTTAGCGTCGATCGCCAATGCTTCTAACGATGAATTGTTTTGTAGCGTTTTAAAATCTTTATGACGCGGCAACCACGCGGCTTTGGATGTGACACTGCTATAAGTCCAAACCCGGTGATAGCCCTCAAATGATACATAAATGCGGCCATTTTTGCGCACGGCAAGACCTTCACTATCTGACTTCCAACCCTTAACAGGCACCCCAGCGGGATCACGGATTGGGAACATTTTATCCACGATAATGTCTGTCATCACATCACCAGCGCGTTCAATATGCCCTTGCACAAACTGCCCACGATCTGTTGTTGCGAGAAATCTCTTGCCGTCCTCTAGAATATGTAATGAAGACACGCCGCCGAAGTTTTCATCATCAAAAGTCCAACGTTTTTTGGATAAAAACGTGGCGGTATCGGCCTGCACAGCAGAGCCAAGCAACATGAGTACGACAACCCATTTAATCATTTTGAAGCGAGCACCCGTCTACATTGGTTTGGCAAATCAGCCATCACATAATCCCGCGCACCGCGTTTTTTCACCCGTGGTTTTTTGGGTTTTTTCGCCGCTTTGGGATCAGGGGGCTGTAATGCCGCCGTTACCCACCAATTCAAATCTTTATCACAGCCCGTGGCGTTCTTCGATAATTGTGCCACCGTCGGTTTCTGCTTTTTACACCCAACCGATCCTTTGGGGCATTTCAGGCGCACGTGAAAATGATAATGGTGTCCCCAATAAGGGCGGATTTTTTGCAACCATTTTTTGTTGCCACGTGCATTCTTACACATCCAAATTTTAGCGGGTGCTGTCACAAAAATACGGTCAACTGCAGGATCGCTGGCAGCCGCTTTCAGCACCGCCATATGCCCTGCTGTCCAATTACCATTCACCCTGCGCAGATTTTTAGAGCGCACCGAAATCGACGACAGTTTTTCACGCTCAGCACGGCTGAGATCTAATCGTTTAGGCGGCAACATCCAGATATCGGCATCTAATCCCATCTGATGGGATTGGTGTCCAGACAGCATAGGACCGCCGCGAGGTTGTGAAATATCACCGACATAAAGCCCCTTCCAGCCCTTCACCTGTGCCGCCTTAACGGACAGGCGCTTTAGAAAGCTAATCATTTCAGGGTGACCAAAATTACGGTGCCGCGACAAACGCATTGCCTGCCATGTTGCCCCCGTTTGCGGCAACTCTTGCGCCCCCGCCAAGCATCCCTTTGCATAGGATCCAAACGGGCTGGCATCTTGATGACTTGGCGCAGACTTTGCCCCAAAAAGCTTATTGGCCTTTGTCTGTGCAATCGATGGGTTTATGCCCCATACCATGCTCAATATTAAAGTCCCGAAAACTGTTACTATGCATTTTTTAAACATATAAAACCCTACTCATATTCTGCGCCAGGTTTCACCCAAACAAGTAAAACCAGCCCGATCAAAAACAATAAAATCACAGGCATTATCCCCAATCTTTGGCTTTGGGTTAGCTCTGTGAACAACGCAATAAGCCCCGGTGCCAGCCAAGCACTTGCGCGACCTGACAAGGCATAAAGTCCAAAAGCTTCGGTCATGCGTTCTTTGTTTGCTTGAAAAATCATCATGGTACGCGATGCACTTTGCAACATGCCCCCAGCGCCACCAATCAAAGCGCCGCAAAACATCAAGATTTTATCAGGTAGGGTCGACGCATCCACCAATTGCGCCCCAAAGAATGTTTCACGCGCCGTTCCCACTAACAACATACAGGCAAAAATGAGGATAATAACGCTAATAATTATAACCTTTTTAGGGCCAATTTTGCGGTCAAGTTTACCGCCAAAATAACTAAAAATAACAGCCGTCAAACCGCCTACAATACCAAATATACCCACTTGGGTAATCGACCAATCCAGCACGCCAATCGCATAAATTCCGCCAAAAGCATAAGTCCCATTCAGCGCATCGCGGTAAAACATTGACGACCCAAGATACGAAAATAAACTGGTGTTCGAAGGCARTTTTTTAAGTGTTASAAACAACTGTTTTATCGCATCTGATGTAGCCCCGCTRCGCAGGTTGTTTTTTTGCACATCAGGCACCCATTTAAAGAATGGGATCATAAAGACCATAAACCAAATTGCGACAAGCGGGCCTACAATACGTGTGCCCTCTTTMGTGGCAGGATCAAGCCCRAACARCGGATCAAAGCCAATAAGGGTTTTACCATTTTCGCCAGCTTGAAACAGCAACAACATAAGAAATAAGGCGATCAAACCACCGATATAGCCCAAAGCATAACTAGAGCCAGACAGTTGCCCCATATCTTCGCGTTCGCCCAACTCAGGCAACATTGCATTGGCAAATACTTCACAAAAGGTAACACCAACAAACCCTACCCCCATGATGAACAACACAAGCGTCGTATTATCCATATTCGGCGTCGCGATCCACAACGGGAATGACCCTAARACAAACAACGCTGCAAACAACGCCATCCACGGCTTGCGCGGGCCAATCGTGTCTGCAATYGCGCCTAAAAATGGCGATATGATAGCGACAAACAGCCCTGCAATAGCCATCATAGTTGCCCATTGTATTTGCCCCTGGACGGGATCACCAACAACATAAGCCGCAAAATAAGGTGCAAAAATAAACGTCACCAGCAACGTGTGAAATGGCTGACCTGCCCAATCAAACAACATCCAGCTAAAAATCGCTTTCTTATCCGCTTTAGTCGTCATAATTTTCCCTACTTTCCACCAATGAACAAGCTATTGTCCCATCAAGCAAGTTAAAATGTAGATATCACTAATTCGTCGATATTACTTTGCGGCTCTTGCCAAGCTCGGCTTCACAACTTAGGTCTCTAACAACACGATAAGGATCAACCTACATGACTTCGCTCGCACAAATTCTGTTATTTATTCTTGATATTGCCTATTTCTTTTTGGTTGCTCACATCATTATGAGCTGGCTAATCAACTTTGATGTCCTGAATTTACGCCAGCCACTGGTTGCCCAAATTTGGTACGGTTTGAACCGTATTTTAGAGCCCGTTTATGCCCCACTACGACGCATCTTACCATCAGCAGGTGGCATCGACTTTTCACCGATTGTTTTATTTATTGGAATTTACGCTCTACGCGTCGTGATCAACAATAATTTATATAATTAACGCGGCACCAGCGCCAATTCGATACGGCGGTTTTCAGCACGGACTTGTTCGCTATCGCCCGATTTTAAAGGTTGGTATTCACCCAAACCATTCGCCGCTAATCTGTTGGGTGCGATGTTTCCTTCGTTAACCAAGTGGCGTACAACCGCAACCGCACGTGCTTGGCTAAGCCCCCAATTATCCTTGAAACTACCGCCATTGATTGGCGCATTGTCCGTGTGGCCATCTACCCGCAACATCCAATTTACATCACTTGGCAAACTTTGTGTTACCTCTTTCACCACCTCTGCAATGTCAGTAATAAGCGTTTGACCCGCCGCGCCGACTTTAGCCGAACCAGATTCAAACAACGCCTCGCTAGGCACAATAAAACGGTCGTGCTCAGGATTTTCAATACGTAAATTTCCAAGGGTTTTACGCAACTTATCGTGCATCACAGAATTTAATTCTGCAATTTTTGACGCCATAATTTTAGCACGCAATTTTTGCGCATCACGCAATTTCATTTCTGCTGTGTTATAAATTTCTTGAGCATCTTTTATTACTGTCTGTGCATCATTGCGCTTTGACAATAATTCTTGACGGTCATTTTTTAAATCTTCTAACTTTAAAGTTTCCGTCTGCAATATAGTGCGACGTTTTTCTAAACGCATTTTTCCTGCCGCAATTCGTTCCAATGAAATGGCCGACTTATTACGTGCTTTTACCCGTTTGAATTGAAGCATTTCCAACTGTTTCGCCAAGGCGGCTAAATCTTGTTTAGCACGCTTTTCATTTTCAACCGCATCAGCCCCAGTTAGTAATTTAGTATCAGCTTGCGCTTGGGCCTGTTTCAATTTTTTCTCACCTGCAGTCGCCGCACGGGATGCGGCACTCGCCGCACGCGTTGACGCATCGGCCTGCGATTTTGCTTCATTAAAAAAATCCTCGCGCAAAACTTGCAAAGTTATCCCGTCTTTTTCCGAGAAAATATCTGTATTTTCATCAAGCGCAATTTGCGCTGAATCTGCAATGCTTGCCAATTCAGCGCTGGCTTTAGCAGCATATGTAGCAGCAGCGGTAGCTTCTAATAGTTTCTCAACAGCATTCTCAATCCGATCAACTTCGGCGTTGGCATTAATTGAATCTGCCTCCGCAGTTTGGCGTTGTAACTTTACGGCTTCGAATGTTTTTGACGCACGCGCGACACGTTGCTCTAAGCTATCATCGCTTAGTAATTTAAGCTCTACATCAATTTCTTCGGCGCTTTGCTCAGACTTGCTTACGGCATCAATTGATTGGGTAAATGTACGTTCTGCATTACGCAAAATTGTTTCTTGCGTAATGGTTTTTGCCGAAAGCTCACCAACTAAGCTATTGGCTTTTTTTTCTCTATCAATAGATTTTTGCAAAGAATTTCGGGCGCTTAACCATTCAGAAGATAATACTTTAAACTGGTTTTCACTGGCAAACTCTGCTGTCACAGGTGCTTTRACAGCAGCCATATTATTACGTGTAAAGCCGAGAGTATTACCAATAATCGACACAAGCCCAAAAACAGCCAACAGCACCAAAGCGCCCAAAAGACCGGCCCGGATTAGTCCAGAAGAAGTACTTCTGTTGGCAGAAATTAGACCTGCCTTATCATTATCCATTACCCGCCTACCCCTGAACACAAGTTACACTATYTTATTGCAACTTTGCGTTCTTAAAAAAANCTCACTACGCAATGTTTATTTAAATTCTATATCGGAAACAGTTAGTTTCCATTTCTTTAGGCGCACTCTATGAGCAAACATAAAATCCGTCAATTAAATATCTCATCAGTATTATTTACTGATTTTTAGGGTAAAACAGCACCCTACACAGGTTTATTAAGCTCTATTTTGATCGCGCATTACGTGTGGCCAAAAGCTTTAAACGCAAAGCGTTGATCTTAATAAATCCAGCAGCATCCGCTTGATCATATGCACCAGCATCATCTTCAAATGTTACATGCTGTTCCGAATACAGGCTGTCATCTGACCAACGTCCAATTGTATTTACAGACCCTTTATAAAGCCTCAAACGTACCGTTCCATTCACATGTTCTTGGCTTTTATCAATCATAGCCTGCAACATGTCACGCTCTGGGCTGTACCAATAACCGTTATAAATCAATTCAGCATAACGCGGCATAAACTCATCTTTTAGATGTGCGGCACCTCGATCCAGAGTAATTGATTCAATGCCACGGTGCGCCTCTAGCATGATTGTACCCCCCGGTGTTTCATAAACACCACGTGATTTCATACCAACATAACGCCCCTCAACCAGATCAAGACGGCCAATACCATGTTTGCCGCCAAGCTCATTCAGTGCGGTTAACATTTCAGCAGGGCTAAGCGCCTTACCGTTCAACGCAACAGGATCACCTGTCGCATAGGTAATTTCAATTTCTTCAGGCGTATCAGGCGCATCTACAGGATTAACCGTACGCTGATAAACATATTCAGGCGCAGTCATTGCGGGGTCTTCTAAAACTTTACCTTCTGATGACGTATGCAAAAGATTGGCATCTACAGAAAATGGCGCTTCGCCACGCTTGTCTTTTGCAATCGGAATCTGGTGTTCTTCGGCAAATTCCAACAATTTTGTACGGCTGGACAATTCCCATTCACGCCAAGGCGCAATCACCCTAATCTCAGGGTTCAATGCATAGGCTGACAATTCAAAACGCACCTGATCATTACCCTTGCCAGTGGCACCATGCGCTACAGCATCGGCACCGACTTCTTCAGCAATCTCTACAAGACGTTTTGAAATCAAAGGGCGCGCAATTGACGTGCCCAATAGATATAAACCTTCATAAACCGCATTGGCGCGAAACATCGGAAATACAAAATCACGGACAAATTCTTCGCGGACATCTTCAATGAAGATATTTTCTGGCTTAATGCCTAATAGCTCTGCTTTTTTACGTGCAGGCTCCAACTCTTCACCCTGCCCCAAGTCAGCCGTAAATGTTACGACCTCACAACCATATTCTATTTCCAACCATTTCAAAATGATTGAGGTATCAAGACCACCTGAATAGGCAAGAACAACTTTTTTAGGTGCAAACATTGAGACAGCTCCAGCAATACGTTTCTGTTGCGCGGTTTATTCGTTTTTCAAGGTGCGAGCAAGAGGGCATAAACTTGTGATCGTTTTATGTCGACACGGGTTCTATGTTTGTTATCCTTGGTGAAATCAAATTATTAACGCTGATAGCTGAGACTTCAACCTTATGACTAATTTTCTTGAAAATGTTGCACAAGCAACCGCCCAAATGCGTATCTTGTTTCCATCAACACCTTTACAAAAGAACGAATACTTATCGGCAAAATATGATGCAAATATATACCTAAAGCGCGAAGATTTATCCCCCGTTCGATCTTACAAAATTCGCGGCGCATTCAATGCCATGCGCAAAGCACTTTCCGCAGGGTTAAAAGATCCCGTTTTCGTTTGCGCATCGGCGGGGAATCATGCCCAAGGAATGGCCTATGCTTGCAAGCATTTTGGCGTCAAAGGCATGATTTTTATGCCCGTGACCACACCAGCGCAAAAAGTAGGGAAAACAGCCGCCTTTGGTGGATCATGTATAGATATACAGCTAAAGGGCGATTATTTTGATGAAACTTTAATTGCAGCACAGACCTATGCAGACCAAAAAAGTGCTATATTTCTACCCCCTTTTGACTCCGAAGATGTTATCGAAGGCCAAGCGAGTATTGGTTTTGAATTAGACGGTCAGCTTGATCAGCGCCCAGACATAATCATTTTACCCGTTGGCGGCGGCGGCTTATCATCTGCATTGGTCAAATATTACAAAGCAAAAGCACAAACACCTGAATTTTACCTGATTGAACCCGCTGGCGGGCGTAGCCTGTTTGAAGCTGTGCGTGCTGGAACATTAATCAGATTAGAAACTGTCGATAATTTTGTTGATGGTGCCGCTGTTGCCCAAATTGGTAAAGCCAATTTTGAGATACTAAAACATACAGCTTTGAGTGCGATCCTTAGCGTGGATGAAGACCGTTTATGCACGACAATTATCGAGATGTTAAATATCGAAGGTATCGTTCTCGAACCTGCAGGTGCCTTGACCATTGATGCGCTCAAAGATTTACGTGATCAGATCAAAGGCAAGACCGTCGTTTGTGTRACCTCTGGCGGAAATTTTGATTTTGTGCGTCTGCCAGATGTAAAAGAACGCGCCTTAAAATCCGAAGGRTTRAAAAAATACCTAATATTGCGAYTACCGCAACGCCCAGGGGCATTAAAAGATTTYTTGAATTTACTGGGYCCCGACGATGACATCGCACGGTTTGAATATTTGAAAAAATCAGCTCGCAACTTTGGYTCTGTTTTATTAGGYATTGAAACCAAATCACCCMAAGGYTTTGACGCCTTATTCAACCGCATGTCTGCCGCAGGGTTTACCTACCGCGACATCACCAACGACGAAACTTTAGCGCAGTTCTTGATATAATGAAARTTTTAGAAACACAGACCTTTGGCACAGCGGCCACGAAACCAGCCTTGCTAATTGTGCATGGCTTATTTGGATCGGGGAGGAATTGGCGTGCAATTGCCAAGCGCCTAAGCGCGGACCGTCAAGTAATTACCGTTGATATGCGCAACCATGGCGACAGTTTTTGGAGTGATGAAAACGATTACCATTCTTTAGCAGACGACTTATTRCGSGTTGTTGAAAACTTTGGGTCACCAATGGATGTTTTAGGGCATTCTATGGGGGGCAAGGCTGCAATGATATTGGCGTTGAAAAACCCAGACCAAGTGAACCGCTTAATTGTCGCCGATATTGCACCTGTTGCCTACAGTCATTCGCAAACCTCTAACATTGATATCATGCAAAAACTACCGATCCATRATTACACACGCCGATCTGAGGCCGATATAGATATGGCGCGCTATTTAGATGATTCTGCAACCCGCGCATTTCTTTTGCAATCTTTGATGTTTTCAAGCGAAGGGAATAGCTGGAAACTAAACCTGCCTGCCCTGTCCAAAAACATGAATAACATTGTCGGGTTTCCAGATGTCTCTGGGCGATACACAAGGGAAACTTTATTTATTAAAGGCGGCTTATCTGACTACGTTCAGGCGAGCTACCACGCCCAAATCAAACAGTTATTTCCACCTGCAGAAATTGAAACAATCGCAGGGGCAGGTCATTGGCTTCATGCTGAAGCGCCCAGGCCTTTTTTAGAAAGTGTTTCTCGGTTTTTAGCCTAACCTATAGAATCATCTCGGCTTTATAATTACGGTGAAAAACATCCTTAGAGGCAGCGTAAAGTGCGACCAAGTCTGACAAAGATATATCTGGATTTTTGTTTTGCTTACTAACCTCTTCACCCTCTGAACATTTTTCACCAAACGCTTGAAACCCCAAATTGAAAGCGCAACCTTTTAAAAAATGATAGGCGGCACCTTTATCTGCAAACGCCATCGCTCCAACATTTTTTTGAAAGACTTCAATCGCTTCATCAACCTCCGTTAGAAACAACTCGACCACTTCATCCATTTCATCTTTACCAACATCACTTTGCAGTTGACGCAATTGTATCCAATCAATCATATTATTTATCCTTCATAAATCGCGCGGCCAACAAAGGCCCATTTGCCTTGTAATTAAGAACTTCTAAAATAATACCATTGGTGTTTGCGGTTGCCACATCATTTAAACTACCGTCTTTTTCATAGAGCCCCGAGACCCAACCACGATCAGGCGTTTTTGTACGCTCAATTTCTTGCATCAAAAGGTTTGTATAATCCGTTTGGTATAACGCGTGCCAACCAAAGGCCGCTTTGGTCGAAACTGTACGTAAATCAGGGTAAGATGTGCCATCCTCAGACACAGTATTCCAAGCTTGCCCGTTCGCAAAAACCGTATTGTATAGAAAGTACGGTTCTTGGTTAATATTATCTTCGCTTACCGCCGTCAGGGTGCCCGTTATACGTGCGCGGGTTTCTTGTGCTTTATAAATTCGGTGGGCTAATTCTTGCGCCTCGCGGTCTAGGCCGAATTCAATCGCCATCAATATATACGGCTCACTAACAACATAATTAGGCGCACCAAACTGTTCAAAACGGCGGCTATCCACAGCAATTTCTTGCCCTGAAACAGTTTCAAAATCTATATAATCATCGTAACGGCTAGCAGTCATGGCATCTAATCCAAGTAGACTCACAGCACGCGCACCGTATTCTTCATAGCCTAAACGCCCCTCTTGTATCGTTTCTGGTAAATTTGTTTCGGCATGCAGGCGTGCACCTTGTAATTGACCATTCTCTAGCATTGCCTGAAAATTCCAACGCGTTAACAATTGTGCCGCCAAGGCGCTATGCTTTGGATAATCATACAGAATTATATTTAACGGCACGGTCATACGCGCGATATCCAATGCAGACCAACCAATGCCCCTCTCGGTAGCCCTATTTGAATAATCAGTCATCATAAGCGACTGAGTATTATAAGCTTTATTTGGCAAAACATCGGCAAATAAAGGTAAGTCATTTAGTGTTGCCAAAACCTGAGCAAGACGCTGATCAAACACATCTTCCGAAATAACTCCAATACGGTATGCGGAAATCATCCCGAGTAAATACGATGCTTGGTCCCAGATGGTCGTCGACGGGAAGCCATCAACCGAATTAACCAAGCCTGTTTTTGAATTGTAATTGCGATCAAAATATTGCCATGCAACACGCGCATCTTCGATATCTGCAACACTAAGTGGCGCATGTGCAGCCAGCTTTGTCTGATCAGCACTACGCACAATAACTGCGGTATTAGGTGAAAAATATGCAGAACCGAATTGGGTGTCCAAAGTAATTGCAATGCTGGCAGCCAAACATAACCCGATAATAAAGGACACATGACTGCGTGCACGCACAATATTATCCACAATACTCATACAACGCTACCCTTTGTAATACAATTTTCCACATCAAGGGCCATGGCGTGATCTCTGTGAGGGGTCCAAAAAGCTGCGTTGATCAATATCGTCATTGCGTAGGCGTTATAAAATGCCCAAAATCCATTTACGACCAACATACCCATATCTGTATGCTCAGGATCCAGAAACACGTTAAAAATTGCAAACAATAGGGCAATAGCGGTTAAAATCACAACGATGATCTGGGGGTAGATAACCTGTAAATGGCGATCTTCAACCCGTTCTTTTGGCGTTACCTTAAAACGTATTTCTTTGCCGCATAAAACTGTCCATATGGCACGTAAATTGAGCGAAAAGAACGCGATACTTAGCATTTTCCCCTGTCTGTTATCCACCCCCCAAGTTCCAAACATTGCGGCCAATTCATGCAGAACTAAAAACGGTAAAAGATGTGCAAAAAACTCAACCGAATATGCGTCTATTGGTGATATTCTAAACAACAGTGCCATCAAGGGAGCAGCGATAAAAACAATAGTCCACAAAGCACTTAAGTATGACCAGAAAGTTGCCCCATACATCAGCCTTTGACGCATCGTTAGCCCTGCGCGAAAGAGTGGACAATCATTGAATAAAATATCAATGCTTCCCCCTGCATATTTAAACCGCTGCATTGCCCAGCTTTGAATGTCCAAGGGGGATAACATCTTACTTTCAACACCTGGATGATAAACTGATTTCCATTGGCGGTTTGTATCCCTGTGCAACAAAATAGAAGTGTAAATATCTTCGGACACATGAAACTTATAAGGCGTTAATTCCGTTGTTAGAGAAAACGCCTGCTTGAGTTTACGGTTCAAAACGAGTTGGTCTTCTTTATCTGCTAAACTGCAATACCGCGCCGCATGTTTGTCGATACAATCCGCAAAATCTTTTAAGGCAACCTCCATAATGGCTTCGCGTCTATGAATAGACCCTGCACCACAGCAAAAAGAGGCATTCGCACCATTTCTACGTCTCTGAATAATATCATAAAACATCGTTGTATCATTCACGAATGGGTCACGGCCAACCCAAATATGCCCGATACATTTTTCAAAACCTTTGGCAGCCAAAGCCCACATACGCCCATATTTATGCCCCCATTCCCAACTCAACGGGCGACCTTGTGGGATATCATAAAACCACTGCGGGGTTTGCACCCAAGCAACATCCGGATCTCGAAAATACCCCAAAGTATGGGTTAATAATGTTGTAAAAGGGCGGGTGTCTGAATCCAAAATAACGATAAAATCGCCGTAAGTTTGCTCCATCGCATTTCGAAGGTTCCCAGCCTTATACCCAAGGTTATTCGCACGGGTTATATAGTTCACACCTTCCTCCTCTGCGACGCGTTTCATTTCAGATCGATTGCCATCATCCAAAACATGCACGCGTAAATCCAAAGGTGTCGCATATGAAATGTTTTTCGCATCACGGATCGAATACCGCGTCAATTCAGGGTCTTCATTATAGGTCGGCAAGAACACATCAACACTGATCGGCAACTCATCAGTTGCATTAGGTACAACTTCAGAACGCTTTTTAGGCGGTGGCGTTTGTGGTGTGTCATTTATCGACCAAAGGTTATGCACGAACAGAAGCAACCCAATAAAGGCACAGGTTTCCGCCGACACCACCAGAACCGAAAACCATAAATTGTCCATATTTAGTGAATGCAGCCACCGCCACGACAGATACCACGCGCCCAACGCCACGGCACAACTGGCCAGCACCTGCCAAATAAATTCAATTTTGCGGCAATGCGGCAAAGGCGCATTCGGCTGTCGCTCTTCAAACGCTGAAAAATAAAATTCTTTTAGGGGCCGCATCGCACATCCTTTTGCAATCATTCCCCACCTTGTCGCAAAACCTTCCTAAATATTGGTTACTTAAAATTTTTCTTTTTCATTTTTTTTCCTTCACACAGTTTTAAACCAATAAGTGGATTTTACAAACTTAGTCATAAAAAGAGCCCCTCGTGTCAGATTTCAAGCGACTGCAACAATCCATTGATTACCTTGCGCATGACACAAAAATTTTGCTGGTCGATGACAGCAAACTACAACTTAAAATCGTCGGGGCTTATTTGCAAAAATGGGGCTTTGACGCTGTCCACTGCCTCAGCGCCAAAGACGCTTTGCAAAAATGTCACAAACATAAATTTGATATGGTCATTAGTGATTGGGTAATGCCAGAAATGGATGGGTTAGAGTTTTGTAAGGCTTTCAAAAAACTCGAAACAGATCGTTATGGTTATTTCATATTACTTACCTCAAAATCCGCGAAAGAAGAGGTTGTTGAAGGTCTCGCCCAAGGGGCCGACGATTTCTTGTCCAAGCCTGTTAATCAAGAAGAACTTTTCGCCCGCATCCAAGCAGGCCAACGTGTCTTAGGCATGCAACAAAAATTACAGGCTAAGAACCAAGAAATCACTGACACCTTAAATGAATTGCAAACGCTACATGATGAAATCCATAAGGATTTAATCGAAGCTGAGCATTTGCAAATGTCTTTGCTACCCGAACCGCTTACCAAGCTTGAACAGGGCGATGTTTCGATTTTATTCCAATCCTCTGGGCATGTCGGTGGTGATCTTATTGGTTTTTTCAAAATCAGCAAAACAAGACTTGGACTATATTCAATTGATGTGTCCGGGCATGGTATTTCGTCCGCTCTTTTGACGGCCAGACTGGCAGGTTATCTAAATCCGAATACCAAAGCCCAAAACGTTGCTTTTGAACGTACACCTTCAGGCGGATACGAGCCACGCAGCCCCGCGCAAGTGGCAAGATCTTTAAACAAACGTATGCTCAAAGATATGGAAACCGAACACTATTTCACAATGGCTTACGCTGATATCGACCTTGAGACAGGACACACTTCCTTTGTGCAAGCAGGGCACCCCTATCCAATTATTGTGCGCGCGAACAACACCACCGAACTGGTCGGAACAGGGGGGCCTCCTATTGGCTTAATCTCTGGCGCGAACTACGTAACCGAAACTTTAGAGCTAAAACAAGGCGATCGTTTATTCTTATATTCAGATGGGATTACTGAATGCCAAAACTGCAAAGATGCGCTTTATGACGAAGATCGACTTTGTAAAAGCTTACTTAATCATACAGATCATAAAGGATTAGAATATTTAAACGATATCATTTGGGACGTGACACAATTCGCTGATGGGCACGCTTTATACGATGATTTATCTGCAATTTTATTTGAATTTTCCAAATAAACCTCACAGATAACCGACTAAATTTACAAAACTTAAACAAAGGTAGCCCAAGGTCGTATCAAAACGACGGATCCACATTGACCTACCGACACTGGAACACTCTTTGTAAAATAATGACCCCAATTCTACTTAGTTTTGCGCTGTCATCTTGTACAACAATAAACGCAAATATGGCAAAACATGTCGCGCAACCCGACAACCGCCCTATACGTAATTTCACATCTTTTTCCGCATCTCTACGCTGTATGGACACCCTCATCTTACAAAAAGGCACGCCTAGAACACGGCTCTCTTCAACTAGTATTACTGATAAGTCGACCAAGGTTAAAGTCGGTGCCGATGAAATGTTGATTAACGCGATCAACCAAATGAACGTCAAAAGCAAAGCCTTTGTTTTTATTGATCAGTCTTATGAAAAAGATCCAGGACAAATCGATTTGCTAAGCCCCATCATAAGAGGGCCAAAACCGCACTATTATTTTCGGGGCGCAATCACCCAACTGGATAGCGCAACAGTCTCGGATAGCATCAACTTTGATCTGGATYTCAGCAACGCACCGCATCCGATTRCAATCAACGGCGGTGCCCTAAAAGACGCATCCCCCAGCCTAGGTCGCGGTATTTCTATCGTTTCTGTAGATTTAYATCTGGTATCCTACCCAAACAAAATAGTTTTACCGGGCGGCTCCATTGCAAACTCTATGGTTATCACCAACAAAAGCTTTGGCACGGGCAGCTCKGGTCTYATTAAATTGACTGGTTTTGACATGTCRATTGCATTCAATCGTGTRGAAAGTGTTGGCCAAGCTGTACGCAATCTTATCGAACTGGGYGTCATTGAATTGTTGGGAAGACAAGCAAATGTACCCTATTGGAACTGCCTAAACATCCAACCTGYCAGTGAACGTTTAGAAAATCAGAAACGTAACGCATACCTGCKATACTCAAAGCCCCAAGCGATACATGAAGCACAATCAATTCTAAAAAAACTAGGGCATCTAAACACCGCCCCCTCAGGCCGGCTTGATCGCCCAACCCACCGTGCAATCGCAAGCTTTCAGGCAAGTGAAAAACTTATTGCAACAGGGCAATTAGACTATGACACCCACACACGACTAAAACAAAAAACAAAAGGCTACCCCGTAAACGGCCGAGCGCCTCTTGTACTGAAAAAGCCACCCGTAAATAACCGAAGATTTAAAAGGTATCTCTCGTTTCAAAATATCAAATCAACATACCATTCTGCCGATAATTTTGAACCTATTTTACGAACGGCCAAGGCTGGTTATTTGTATTGTTTTCAACAAACAAATCACGGCAAAATCAGTCGTATCCTACCCAGTCATTCACAGGCGAAATCACGGGTGATAAAAAACTCTACGCAGACTATAGCGGGGGCAACGGATGGATATAGATTAACATTTGAAACTTCAGGCGAGGTTCAAACCGTACTGTGTACGCTCGTAAACGCGCCAAATGGCACCCTGCCCAGAGCGCTGCAAACAGCGGAACCATTTCAAACAGTAAACATAACAAACGTGATGGATATCGTGACAAAGCTTAAATCAGAGAACACTCTGGATGATTGGGTTTTGGTATCTCGAACAGCCCGTTAACGGCGCAATAAAGCTGTTTCTAAAAAATCACGATCACCATCAGAACTTAGCACCTCATAAGCTTCATCAGGGGATACCCAAAGATTACGGTGGTGCGGCTCTGTCGGTTCAGCCCGTTTCATGGTTGGAACACATAAATAAATATGGCAGATTTTTTGTGCCCAGAGTTCATAATCAGGCATGAATGTATAGCGTTGATAAGCGCCCAAACGCGTCACAATATTCACCCGCCAACCCGTTTCTTCTAAACACTCACGGTGCAATGCTTGTATCGGCGATTCGCCTGGATCAATACCGCCACCGGGCAGTTGCACTTCTGCTTTTGGTAAAATCTGATGGGTCAGTAAAACACGCCCTTGATACGCAAGAACACCATATGCACCTGGACGCGGTGTATAAATTTGATCTTTTAAAGGAGGTTCGCCATATCTTCGCATATTCTTCAAATACCTTATCCAGCTATAAATAACAGCAATGAATTGCTCATAGGCGTAAAAGGATTTAAAGAAGCACAAACTTGAGAAACCCACATGCCAACAAATAAACCACATACCAACTGGGACGACACGATCCTGCCCTTCCAGCTTGATAAATCAGATGTCCGTGGCCGTATCGCGCGCCTAGACGGATTGCTCAATGAAATACTGGGGCAACATAACTACCCCCTAGAAGTTTCTGCCGTGCTAGCCGAAGCCGTAGCCTTAACCGCCCTTATTGGCCCGTCGATCAAATTACGCTGGAAACTATCCCTGCAAATTCGCGGCGACGGTCCCATCCGAATACTTGCAACCGACTACTACGGCCCCACTGATGACGGCAAACCTGCCCGTATTCGCGCCTATGCAAGCTTCGATGAAGACGCCTTAAAAGCTGCAAATGGTTCCGCCTTTGAAAAAATCGGTAAAGGCATGTTTGCAATTTTGATTGACCAAGGCGAAGACATGAAACCCTACCAAGGCATCACCCCCCTAACGGGTGGCTCCTTATCCGCATGTGCAAGCACCTATTTCGCACAGTCCGAACAATTGCCAACTGAATTCGCCATTTCCATCGGCCAATCCTCCACACCAACAGAAAAAGATGCATGGCGTGCGGGCGGTATTATGGTGCAAATGATGCCCAAAGCATCCCCCTTTGTTGCCAAGAGTACAGACAGCCCAACCCTTGATTTAGGCGATCAAACAGATAATTGGCGCCGCGCCTTAATGCACATCCAAACGGTTGAAGAAACCGAACTTGTAGGGCCTTACGTCTCACCTGAAACACTTCTTCACCGCCTCTTTCACGAAGACCAACCCCGTATCTTCCCCACACAACCAGTTCAGTTCGGCTGTTCTTGCGGCGCGGAAAAAGTCCGCTCAACAATGTCGATGTATTCCCAAAAGGATATCGAAACGATGACCGCCGAAAACGGCATGGTCACGGCTGACTGTCAGTTTTGTGGATCACATTACGAACTCGATCCTAAAACGTTAGGCTTTGATGCGAAACCATCCCAAGACTGAACGCTTGCGACATCACCCGAACTAGGCCATGAATATATATGTTTGATGCACGCAAAGAAATCGAAAGAATAACCCAACAGTTGATGAGCGCACAAAACTATGCGCCATCTTCTGACTATGATGTCGACACCATTGCGCAACCCTACCCTAAACGTCCCTTTCGCACCGCAGGCGTTTTAATACCCTTAATCGAGCGCAAATCGCATTACGATATGATTTTCACCCGCCGTTCACCAAAGATGCGAAATCATCCAGGTCAAATTGCCTTTCCAGGTGGCAAACAAGAYGACRSYGACAAAACCCTAAGCGCAACYGCSCTRCGCGAAGCCCACGAAGAAATTGGCCTGCACCCGGATCAAGTATCTTTACTGGGGCAACTGCCAACACATCAAACGGGCACTGCCTATAAAATGTATCCCTTTGTCGGGTTGGTCGACCCTGATTTTAGCCCCATTGCCGAGACGGGCGAAGTCGCTGAAGTTTTCTCYGTACCRCTAAAYCACCTGCTCAATATGGAAAATTATACCGTCCAAGGCCGCATATGGGATGGGCGRCAACGCCATTATTTGACCGTACCCTTTGGGCCTTATTACGTATGGGGTGCGACCGCGCGTATCTTGCATTTATTTGCCGAAATTATGAATAATGACCATGCAAATTAAGGCGGATTGGCTTCATAACCCCTTTGCAATTGTAGTTATAAAAGCCCTGCAAAATGCAGGTTTTRAAACCTACTTTGTAGGCGGATGTGTGCGGAATGCGCTTTTGCAAGCACCCGCAACGGATATTGATGTGGCCACGGCCGCCACTCCCCAAGCGGTCATTGATACACTTGCCGCACAGAATATCCGCACAATTCCAACAGGGATTGATCACGGGACGGTTACAGCAATTTCCAGCGGAACACCCATTGAAATCACCACTTTTCGCACCGATATCACAACTGATGGACGTCATGCGCAAGTGCAGTTTTCAACCTCGATTGACCAAGATGCCCAGCGTCGAGATTTCACCATGAACGCCCTTTACGCTGACTTAGACGGCACGGTCATCGACCCATTGTCAGGCTTATCTGATCTGCAAAACCGCTCTGTACGTTTTATTAAAAATCCTCAGGCACGCGTCCGCGAAGATTATCTGCGTATCCTGCGCTACTTTCGCTTTCATGCAATTTACGGCGATCCCGCAAACGGGTTTGACCCTGATGCATTAGATGCCTGCGCCCGTAATATTGATGGTTTAGCCAGCCTGTCCAAAGAACGCATCGGTCAAGAAATACGCAAGCTTTTAGCCGCATATGATCCAGCACCAAGCATAGCCACCATGGCACAAATCGGGGTGCTACATGCAATTTTACCAAATGCCATGCACAGCTCTTTAGCACCGCTGATACATCTGGAACAAACGACCAAAACGCCGCCGTCTTGGTTGCGGCGCCTTGCCTCTATGAACACAGAAAACGCCAAGGACATGTTGCGCCTTAGCAAAGTTGAAGCCCGTAATTTACGCGCAATCACACAATACGCCAGCACTGGGGCAAGCTCGAAATCAATGGGATATCATCTAGGCGCAGAACATGGCCTAGACGCGCTTTTAATTTTTAATGCCCACATGACCACCCCTGTCACCCAAGCAATGATCAAAGATATCCACCTTGGCGCGCAGGCTCAATTTCCCATTCGAGCCGCAGATGCGCCCAGCCATTTAGTCGGTGCTAAGCTTGGCACATGGCTAAAACAGCTTGAAGCGGCATGGGTACAATCAGAATTCACACTGTCAAAATCAGCGCTTTTGGATATTTCACCAACAAAAGGTTGAACCTTCCCCCCCATTGCACCTATGTGCTGTACGAACCCAGCATCTTTGCGCAAGGCATTCCCAATGACCACAACATTGATCATAGAAAAACTAGGTATCCACGGCGATGGCGTTGCCACCGTTGGTGTCGAAGATATTTTCGTACCCTTCAGTCTGCCTGGTGAAACAGTTGTACGTGATGGCAAGACAGATCGGATCACCGTCCCCTCACCTGATCGCGTAAAAGCCCCTTGTTTACATTTCAAAAAATGTGGCGGGTGTAACTTACAACATGCCAATGACGCATTGGTCGCCGAGTGGAAAACCAATGTTGTGCGCGAAACGCTTGCACTCAATTATATTGAAACCGAGATTCGACCCATTAAAACATCGCCCACCCATAGCCGTAGGCGGGTTGTTTTGACCGCAAAGCGCACAAAAAAATCCACCGAAGTCGGATTTCATAAACGCCAATCAAATGAACTTATCAATATTTTGGATTGTACAATCGCACACCCCGATATCATGGCTGGCTTTGATTTTTTCAAAGCTTTGACCATCTTGGGCTGTTCACGCAAAAGCGAAATACGTATTTGCGCCACCGTCAGCGCCAATGGATTAGATGTATCGGTCACCAAAGCCAAAGAATTAGAAAAAGCYCAAACCATGGAAATCGCCCARCTTGCCGCCAGACATAAAGTTGCGCGTGTTAGTTGGAATGGTGAGCTRGTTGCCCAACTTGACCCACCCTATCAAGACTTTRCAGGCGCAAAAATCTTGCCACCTGATGGGGCATTTTTACAAGCYACCGCACAAGGCGAAGCCGCATTGGTCGATGCTGTAACCCAAGCCCTTGAGGGCTGTAAGAACGTCGTCGATCTATTTTGCGGCGTAGGAACGTTCACCTTTCCAATCGCCAAATTCGCCGAAACCCACGCCGTTGAGGCGGTCGCCCCCATGGTYGCMAGCATTGATGYAGCATGGCGCAAAACCAGTGGCTTCAAAAAAGTCACAACCGAAAGRCGCGAYCTGTATGAGCGTCCTTTATTGCTTGATGAATTCAAAAARRTTGACGGTGTGGTCATCGATCCACCTCGCGCARGGGCGCTTGAGCAATSCAAGGTTTTAGCGAAATCAAAGGTRTCAAAAATTGCCTTTGTRTCTTGYAACCCCGCCAGCTTTTCGCGCGATGCAAAGGTTTTGATCAAAGGCGGCTACCAACTTGACTGGGTTCAAGTCATTGATCAATTCCGCTGGTCAGAACACATCGAGTTAGCCGCGCAATTTACGCRCGTTGGCTAATGGACGCGATCCCTAGRACAGACAGCACTTTTTGCTCAATATGCTCGGCATTCATTGCYGCCATCGCATACATTTGTTCAGGRCTRTCRTGATCAATAAACGTATCTGGGAAAACCATWGARCGCATTTTTAATCCGTGATCCAGCAATCCTGCCTCGGACATGAAATGCATRACATGRCTRCTAAAGCCSCCCACGGCRCCCTCTTCAATGGTGATCARTGCTTCGTGATTTTGGGCAAGCTGGGTGATCAAATCGGTATCCAAAGGTTTCGCAAATCGTGCATCAGCAACAGTCGGCGTAATACCCCGCGCTTTGAGCGCTTCACAAGCTTTCAAAACTTCATTTAGACGTGTGCCAAAAGACAGGATCGCAACGGTCGAGCCTTCAGTAATAATACGCCCTTTGCCAATCTCAAGCACTTCCCCTTTTATTGGTAGCTCAATTCCCACACCTTCTCCGCGTGGATAGCGAAATGCACTGGGGCGATCATCAATCGCAGTGGCGGTTGCCACCATATGTACTAATTCAGCTTCATCCGCCGCAGCCATAACAACGAAATCAGGCAGGTTTGCCAGATAGGCAATGTCAAAACTACCCGCGTGAGTAGGACCATCAGCACCAACCAAACCAGCACGATCAATTGCAAAACGAACAGGCAAGCGTTGCAAGGCAACATCATGCACAACTTGGTCATATCCGCGTTGCAAAAACGTAGAATACATCACACAAAACGGCTTCATCCCACCCGCCGCAAGAGCAGCAGCAAAGGTCACACCGTGTTGTTCGGCAATGCCCACATCGAAACACCGTGACGGAAACCGTTCCGCGAATAAATCTAACCCTGTGCCATCTGGCATCGCGGCTGTAATCGCCACAATTTTATCATCCGTTGTTGCCTGCGCAATCAAGCTGTCTGCAAAAACCCGTGTATAGCTAGGCGCATTTGGTTTAGCCTTATGCTGTTTACCAGACACCACATCGAACTTACTAACACCGTGGTATTTATCACTGGCAGCTTCGGCGGGGGCGTAGCCTTTACCCTTTTTGGTAATCACATGGATGAGCATAGGCCCCGTTGCCCGTTGCTTTACTGTACGTAAAACATTCAGCAACTGTTCCATGTCGTGACCATCAATCGGCCCGAGATAGGAAAAACCAAG
>NVSA01000006.1 GCA_002401045.1 Paracoccaceae bacterium | reverse complement strand
AATTATACTTAAAAAATGGCTAATTTAAAATCTAATTTAAATTGTAGGTCTTTTAAGTTCCTCGTCTTTAAAATAATGGTAGGTCCCATTAATCCGTAGGTTCCTTTATGTTTAATTTTCTCTCGCATATAATATAAAACAGCTTCTTGAAGTGATTTTCTATTAAGACTATCATGTTTTATCATTTCTGATTTATTTTTTAAAGCCAAGTAACACTTTTGTTCTTTTACTTTCGCCCTGATCTTTGTGAACCCTAGGCTTTTTAATTTAAACTCCGCAGGAGACTCTCTGTATACACAGACGGGTTCTGACTTAAGCATTTCTAGGTTAGAGATATCCAGACTTCTATCATTGGTAATGAATTGCAGTTCGTAAGTAATAATCGGTAGTATCCAGTCATAATTGTCTTCCCTTTCTTTGATACGGGTCAACGAAGTGTCAAAGTTGTCGACCGTGAAGGGATGGTATTCCTCGCCCACGACCTCGCCGCCTGCTTCAGTGATATAATTTTTGGCAGCTGCGTTCGTGCCGCGCGGCCAAACATAATCATTACCAATCAGATACCATTTCGATACGTTGCGCTGTTCGGCCAGCCATGGAATGACGGGAGCTAACTGCTGCTGTGGGGTTTCGCCCAAGCTATAGGTATTGGTGTGGCAATAACTGCCCTCGTTCACGGGAGTGTAGACATATGTTAATTGCCCGCGCAGCATAGCCGCGACCGCTTCGCGTGATGCGCTGTCGTGCTGACCGATCAGGGCTTCAACCCCGTCGCGTCGCCATAGACGTTGTGCAGCCTGCACGGTGTCCGACGGGGTGCCGCCTGCATCGCCGAAAAACGCTTCAACCTTACGCCCCAGAATGCCGCCTTCAGCATTGATCTGCTCTATGGCAAGGGTGGTGCAGGCTTCACTGGATGGACCAAAAATACCTGCGGGGCCAGATTTGGGAATAAGAAAACCCAGTTTCAAAGGGTCACTTTGCGCCCATGCGGGGCTAACAATATGGCTGGCCACAAGGGCACTAATCGAAGAAAGAAAAAGGTCGCGACGGTTCATGGTTGGGTCTCCTCGTTGATGATATGCGGCGAGCTGGCCCGCCGTTGTTGACCAATCTAATGAGCGTAATACCAACGGACAATCGACAGAACTGTCGACCCTTCGGATCGGGCTAATAGCGTGCAGGGGCAGATCTGAACTGTGTTAATGTTAGCTATAAAGCGCATGCCATGGCGGTTTTGCTAGAATGTGTTCGCAAAGGTGTTTCGTAGAAAAATGGCGTAATGACCCGAGATTAATCGAGCTTTCTGTCAGGTTGAAATATAGGCTCTGGGTGGTTTTTTGATAAAATGGAGTTATCAGCGCTGCTATAGAATAATAGAAATCTGATGTTTGAAAAGTGAACAACTACAACGATTAAAACGTAATAGTTATTTGAATTTTATTCTTTGGTCTGACAAGAGTATTTTAAAGTCCATAGACCCTTCGTTTATAATCCATTTCCGAATTGTATAGGTTCTAATCCCTTTGATATGGAACGGATCGCTATCGGCTATCCGTTTGGCATCCTTTAGGCTGGCCGCACAAACGACAATCATACCAGCAGAAGGGACCGTGCTTTCATCGGAATAAATAGGTCCTGAAGCGAATAGGATACCTTCCCGTTCCAACCTAATTTGATGCTCAATATGCTCAGGAAGAACGGCTTGCGTGTATTCCGAACGGGCAGGGCTGGTTTCGATCACATATAACTCGAGTCCAAGTAATTGCTGCGTGATCTCAGTCTCAGTTTTTGTATCCGTCATATTGTTCTCGCTTATTATGTAACCCCGCAGCTTATGCTGCGGGGTATCGTATTTTATCTGCGTTCAATACCGACCGAGTCGATAACTTCGTTCCAAGTTTTAATTTGGCCTGCGACCATTTCCCGAAAATCTTCTGGGTTCATAGGGGCTGAAACGCCGCTTAACATAATTAACATTAAGCGCATATTGCAAATTTTAAGTTAAGATTGAAGATATACCGTATATTACTCAAGTTAAACTAATCTTAATGTGTATGCGGTAATAATCTCCCTCAGCCAGATACTTGCTGGATCGTTGTGATTGAGTTGTGGCCACTGCAATGCTTCTTGAACATTAGGCAACCGAAACGGCAAAGGTTCCACTTGAAGCGGCAAAAACTCTGCAAAATGCAGAGCAAGGCGTCGGTGCATTGTCGCAATACGCTCTGTCCCCACCACAAACTGGGGAAGCAGTGCAAAATTCGAAACCACAACATCCAAGTCCCGACGCAGACCGACTTCAGTCATCAAAAACTCTTCAATCGAAGGTTTACGGGTTTTGCCAAACTTTGTCATGACGTGCTTTCCAGCAAAGTAACTGGACAGGGTCAATGGCTCGGATGCCGCCTCAGACCAGCGAACCGCAACAAGCTCATCTTCGAATAGCTTACAAAATGGATGTTTCTCAGAAAGAAAAATGTCTGGGAAAAGCAGAAAATCCACCTCACCGCGATTAAGCGGCGCATCRAATTCGTCATCAAACTGGAAAATTTCAAAAGYCACACSGGGGGCSACCGTCACAACATGGCGGGCAATTTCAGCGAAAAAYACCGTCGCCACATAATCGGACATAATAATGCGRAAATGCCGAGAGGYTTCGGCAGGGTTAAATTYAGACTTCCCAATGACAACGGTTTGAATACGGTTCAGCGATTCCCGTATGGGATCTGCCAGCGTAAGCGCCAAAGGTGTTGGAATAAACTCGCGGCCATTCTGAACAAAAAGATCGTCGTTAAAGAAATCGCGCAAACGTCGCAACGCCGCACTAATGGCTGGCTGGGTTCGATGAAGGCGGACAGCCGTCGCGGTGATCGAGCGCTCGATCAATAAAGTATCAAGTACAACAAGAAGGTTTAAATCAAGGCCATGGAATCTCATATATACATAGTATTTATTTCTAAGATAAATACAATTAATTTTATTAATATCCCAGAAAATGATAAAATTCTGGCAACTGGGAGAAAACACAATGAAACACTTCGATCTTGCAATCGTCGGATATGGTCCGACAGGCTTAATGTTGGCATCTCTGCTTGGACAGCAGGGACACAAAGTAATCGTACTAGAACGATGGCCTCAGCTCTATGGGATGGCACGGCTTACCCATATTGACGGGGAAACCGCACGATTGCTTAGCTTTGGTTGTGACCTTGAAGATGCACTTAGGGATTCATCGCCCATCGCGTCTTATAAATTCTTAAATGCAAAAGGTCGCGAATTATTGGATGCAAGCGCTATTGCGGCAACTCCGATGGGGCACCCAGATCACATTTCGATCTTCCAACCCCATATTGAAGATGCCTTAGATGCGCGGATAAAGTCATGTGCCAACGTCACAGTCCTACAGGGCTATGAGGTCACAGGCCTGTCACAGGAACAAGAACGGGTCACACTCACCTATAAGCCAAAAGACGGAGATACCGCTTCTGTCAGCGCCCGTTATGTTTTTGGCTCGGACGGAGCCCGCAGTTTTGTGCGAAAGGCCTGCGGTATCAAACAAGACGATGATTTTGGGTTTAACGAACGATGGCTTAACATCGACGGAATTTATCATGGCACTCTTGATCCAGTTTATAATCAGGCAGTGCAACATTGTGATCCAGCGCGTGGGCGTATGTCTATGCCGATCGGGCACGAAAGACGGCGGATTGAGTTTGGTTTGCTGCCTGGGGAAGATTCCGAGGAGATGATGAAAGATGAAACCGTCGCGAAGCTTCTCAAACAGCATTTCAACCTAGATTTTGAAAAATTCGCTGTCGAACGTAAGCTGGTTTACCAGTTTGAGAGCAAAACTGCCAAGACATGGCGCAAGGGCAATGTTTTTCTTGGTGGCGATGCTGCACACACCATGCCGCCATACCTTGGACAAGGGGCTTGTTCTGGCATTCGAGATGCCGCGAACTTTGCATGGAAACTCGATCTTGTGTTACGCAAGCAAGCGCCAGACTCACTGCTTAATACTTATGAGGCAGAACGCAGACCGCATGTTAGCCACATCCAAAAGGCCGCTGTGGGTTTTGGCAAAGTCGCAAACACCCATAACAAATTAGCCGCTTTTATCCGCGATATTGTTTTTCGACTAAATATCCTGCCTCCACCCCCGCCGTTTCCCCCGCTAGGGGCTGGGATAAAACAAGATGCCACAGGCAAGCACTATGCCAAAGAAATAGGCGGCGTCCCACCTCATGGGCAGGTTGAAATTGAGGGACATGTTAGCTGGTTCGACACTGTCTCAGGGTATGCTTTCTCAATCATAACCAAAGGCGATGTTCTGAGCGGCCTGACGACAGAGCAAAAGGAGTTCCTTGATACACTCGGCTGCAAGCTCTTTGTACTTGAAAACGGTGCCGCCCCCAGCGACATTCCTGTAATGTGCGATTTAGATCAACGTTTTACAGGCTTTTTAGTAAAGACCGAATGTTCAGCTATGATCCTGCGCCCAGACAACAATCTTTTCGGCCTCGCCCAAACAGCGGCAGAACTTTCAGCATTGRTCGATGAATTACRACAAACACTTGGGGGGTCTACCTGATGTCGGATACATTAACCAAACGTAACGAAGCGTTGTGCCGCGCAATGCCTGTCAGCCGAATGGTCGATTATGGATTGGATCGGGCATATGCTCTAGACATTCATACAAGCATTAAAACSGGAACCCWCTGGGAAGAGACGTTAGTCAATCTGGCCACACGCGCGCGATCTGCTGGACATTATTATCAAGCCGCTATGGCCATGAAYTTTGCCCAAATGGCCAGCAACTTTGACACAGCGGAACGCATGGCATTGTTCAGCACCTCGATAGATGACTTCAGTAAATGGGCAAAAAATGCAGACTGCGGTATTACCCAGTTCAAAATCGACCATGCTGAAGGACATCTATTTRGTTGGGATTTCCASCCTGACAACGTCAAAAATGCGCCCACGGTGATTGTTATAGGAGGGATGAGCGGATGGGCCATCTCTTTCGTGCAAGTCGCGCAGGCGTTAAATTCAAAGGGGTTGCGTTGTTTGCTACTCGATGGTCCAGGGCAAGGTGAAACGCGRATCAAGGGGGGGCTTTGTTTACAATCAAGTTTCCCTGCCGCCATTGCCGCAGTCATCAAGGCGCTTAATGCGACGGGTACATCTTCTATAGGAATATGGGGTAATAGYATGGGCGGCCTGTTTGCTGCGATCAGCGCCGAGGCAAACTCTGAAATCATGGCTTGTTGTATCAACGGAGCCCCGACACAGCTTATCGATCCTGATTTTAGAACCGCCCGTGAACAAATGGCCGCGATGTGCGGCGTGCATGATGTTAAGTCCCCTGATGCGGCACAAAAGGTCGCGCATACCTTTGCGTCTCTTACTTTTAACGGGGCACAAAAAGCACTGCCCTGCCCTGTGTTGATTTGCCAAGGCGGTACAGACCCGCTTGTGCCGATGGGATCTCAAGAAGCTTTTCTGATTGGGAATAATGATCCCCGTTCGCGTGTTCTAAGCTGGCAAGATGGCGAACACACGATTTACAATCATGGAACGGATCGAAACACTAAGGTTTCCAACTGGTTTGCCGATGTTCTGAGAACCTAATAAATGTAGATCCTATTGCGGCCATGCATAAACATGGCCGCAATAATTCTACGAAAACTCACCGTTCCTTATTTAAAACATCATCGCTGGTAACCAGAGAGATAGCACTGGGAAGAGGATTAAAAGGGTTAGCTTCACTAAATCCGCCACCAAGAATGGTAAAACGCCCTTATATACCTGCGTCAATTTTGTTTCAGGCCCAGAGATACTCTTGAGGACAAAAACATTCATACCAAACGGTGGGGAAATTTGGCCAATTTCCAACACGACCAGCATAATAATACCCCACCAGACTAAATCGTACCCCATGCCAGTAATCAATCCCGATACAATCGGCACTGTTATGATCATAATGGCATAGGCTTCCATGATAGCGCCCAATAGAATGTAGAAGACCAAGATCAAAGCAATCGTTGCCAAGGGGGCTAAACCTAAACTGAAAACATAATCCGTCAGCAATTGTGGCAGGCCCGTCGTGCTCACAAAGAATGACATTGTCAGACCGCCAATGATAAGCGCATAGATCATTGCCGTAAGGCTAGCGGCTTGCCCCATTACTTGCCAGAATACTTTTCCTTTTAAAGCTCCTCGGAACCAAGCAATTAAAAACGCGATGATCGCCCCAAAGGCGGCGGCTTCGTTCACTGTGAAAATGCCTGAGTAAATCCCGCCCATCACAACAGCAAACATAAAGATAACCGCTGAGCTTTGCTTCAATGCTTGAAACACTCTAAGCCAACTAAATGTAGACGTTGCAGGACCTGCTTCAGGGCTTATTCTGACCCAAATAAAAATTGTAATTAGGTATAAAGTCACCGCTATTGCCGCGGGTATTAAGGCCGCTACAAAAAGTTGACCAATGGATTCTTCTGTTAGAAGTGCGTAAATCACCAAGGCTCCAGAAGGCGGAATGAGCGCCCCAAGCGTACCCCCCGCGGCAATAGAACCTGTAGAAAATGTCTCAGAGTACCCGCGTTTTTTCATCTCAGGCAAAGACACACCACCGATCGTGGCCACCGTGGCGATTGAAGAGCCTGTAACCGCACCGAAACCTGCGCAACCACCGATAGATGCGAGCGCAAGACCACCGCGTAAATGCCCCAAAAGCGCGTGGGCTAAACGAAAAACATCATCCGCAATACCAGCGGCACCTGCCAGAATGCCCATAATTAAAAAGAGCGGCAACACAGATACTTCACTATTCGTAAGAAAGCCAATGGCTTCACTCCCAATCACAGAAAGYGCAGGCGCGGTGCCGATCAACATAGACGAAGCGCCAACGGCCAATAATCCAGTCACGGCGGCAATMGGCACAAAAAGCAAAAGCARAACCCAGATCAAAAAGAACACGGCTCCTGCCAGAATTCCAATATTATCCCATGCAAACCCAGTCATTGAATTMGCAAAGCCATCGAAAAAGAAAAATAATRYCATAGAAATGGTAACRCTTGCGATCAAGCAAAATGGAAACAACCAATTCAAGCGGCCAGACTGATCCACATTAGAGCGTGCCGCGTCCACAACAAATACAACAACTTGACTCAGCGCAGCAACCAAGATGAATGCGGCTATCGCCATRTGGAATGGCCCGTAAGGCAGTGCATGAACAGATGAGGTCARCCCTTCATCAAAAGAACTTTGCGCCTGAAAATAAGCCTGAGAGGCAACRATCAGYAAAAGAAATGCCAGACATCCAGAACCAAAYACCGTTAGCCACCGATGCAGGCCTTTATTCAATCCAGCCAAGAGTTCTATTTTYAAATGRTTGCGCATYGCGACAGCCGACGGAAACGTYGCCGMYAAAGCAACCGCGAAAATCAACTCTACATATTCATTTAAGCCAATAATGGGTGACTTAAAAAAGAAACGAAGGGATACATCGCCAATGAGTAAGAGTGCAATCGCAAGAATGCCAAACACACCACCAAATGCAACCACACGGGAAATTGAAAAGTTAATGGCGTCAAGTTTYTCAATTGACGCCATTAACTTTGTATTTCCCTCTGGTAAAATTACAGAGGCTTCCATGACTATTGTTGATCCTGAATTTTAGCRACTTCAGCACGGTACTGCTCAAGAAAAGCCGCACCACCTTGGGTRTTMGATGACCACTCTGCAAACAATTTYCGYTCGAYCTTACCCATTTTTGTAATTTCGTCTTCTGTYAGGCTRATCATTGTTTGRTCYTCTCGYTGACCAATCCTTTCAACAATTCCAGCACTRTATCGATCCCAGAATGCGCCAAAGTTTTTACTAAATTCATAGCCAGACGCCTTTTCTAACGCAGCCTGTGCCACAGGTGACAAAGCATCGAATGTATCTTGCTTCATAAAGACAATTGCGGCCGCTGAACCAAAATCACCGTTGATATGATACTTTGTAACTTCGTCYAATTTRAAACTCGGAACACCCGTGAAAGGAACAATGGTTCCATCAACAGTACCTTTTGAAATTGCTTGATACCGCTCAGGTAAAAGAATGGAGATTGGCGCCGCACCGAGTTCTGATATTAAACTCGTTGAAGTTCGACCACTCGCAGCAATTTTCAGACCTGCAATATCGTTCAATGAACCAATTTCATTTGTCACGTGAATAGACTGGTTTGGGAACGCAACAACCCCGAGAATTTTCAAACCCTCGGTATCTCTATCAAGCCCGCCGTTTGCGACCATATTCCACAAAGCTGCGGATCCAACTTCACTATTGGGAACCACGAAAGGCAGTTCGAGTGAAGACAACAGCGGAAACGCACGCGGACTTTGCGGAACAATCATCCATCCGATCTGGATAACATCTGATTGCAACCGCTCATAGACATTACGCGGCGTGGCCATCTGGCCACCCATGCGCAATTTTACTTCAATTTCTCCACCTGCGGCTTGATTAATCGCATCAACCCATTGCGGAAAAACCTGAACATTTAGCCCAGCAGTTGGTGGTGATGGAGACGCAAAATTCAAAACCTGCGTCTCTTGCGCGCTTGTAACACTCGTTGATGCGACCGCTAGAAGCGCCGCACAGAAAATCTGTGATAATTTAACCATTTAATGTCCTCCCTAGACGTAAACTTGGTTGTAGTGAAAGTCTTTTTGATAGATCAAAACTGCCTTTAAACAGGGTTCCGACCGATGAAAAATTCTTTGAACGGATCCATGCTGGGGTTAAGTCCCCCGTCCTGCTGTGCCTTGCGAATTGCATTCATCTGCGGGTCATGAATACGTTGCGTTGGCATTCTAAGCGGCCCGCCATTGTATCCTTGAAGCCAGCCTTGGTATTTCCAAAGGTAGCGGTTGATAAAATGCCCGCCGTTCATCTGCTGGGCCATTTGCCCYTTAACTTTACGCGCAGGATGCATTTGCCAATAGATTTCCGACGCCGCATCGTATTTTCCATCACGTAATAATTTCATTACTTTAGGAATTAGAGGGCCGTAAAATTCATGGTCACTTGTTGCTGAAAGCTGAACAGGAATAACCTGCGCCAACGGAATCATTTCAGCTTCCATCGGCAATGAAATAATGACTTCTTCCCCAAAATGACGATGACATTCGACCGCGCTTTGAATACTCGGAAAGCCCCCTTCAGCTTTGATTGCTACAATATTGGGGCAATCATCGACAAGACGACGCAAAAGACGAACGGGAATATCCGAYGGGTGAATACGTTGTGAAAACCCCCACAAGAACATCGGAAAAATCATAACGGCTAGRTTTGTTGCATCGCAAACCGCCTTTGTATATTCGTAAATATCATCTTCRGTTTCTGGATAGAAATTTGGCGGRTAAGACARCAAAACAAACTCGGCGCCCGTTTTTTCTGCGGCTTGAACAGCTTCAATATTCTGTTCCAAAGTATTCCAACTGGCATGGTGAACGACCACAAAATCWTCACCGCCCTCATTCTTCATCATCTCAAGAACGTCGATATATTCAGGTAAAGACACCGCCACCTCGGAKATCCCCAGCGAGCCAATAAACCCATGCTCCTTAGCCAGCGACACGTCGTGGCGCACGCCCTTTTCGTTAATCTTTGTTAAGTCACCTGAAAAGGACGGGATCGTGCARTTGATTGCTCCGACTAATTTTTCCCGTGCCCAAGCCCGCGCTTCATTTTTTTGATATGATGCCATGTCTCTCTCCTATTGTGTTTCACCCGCGCCTTCCCAGGCGAGGTATTTTTGTTCTAGAAATTCTTCGATGCCGTAAATTGAGCCTTCGCGACCCATTCCAGATTGCTTTACGCCGCCAAASGGRGCGMTCTCATTCGAGATTAATCCTGTGTTAATACCGATCATCCCCGCTTCTATTTTTGCAGACACACGCCAAATGCGGTTCGCGTCTTTCGAAAATAGATAAGCGGCCAACCCGAACTCGGTATTATTGGCCATATTGAGGACTTCTTCTTCCGTCTCAAACTTAACGATAGGGGCAATCGGGCCGAAGGTTTCTTCCTTGATGACAAGCATTTCAGCTGTGACATCCGCTAAAACAGTAGGTTCATAGAACTGTCCACCCCGCGCGTGCCGCCTGCCCCCAGTGATAACCCTAGCACCTTTGGACGTAGCATCTTCGACATGGGACTCGACTTTTTTCAATGCATTTACATCAATCAATGGGCCTTGTTGTACGTCAGGATCAAAGCCGTCACCGACCTTAAGCGCCCCAACTTTTTTAGCCAAGCGCTGTACAAAATCTTCATAAACTCCAGCTTGGACAAAGACGCGGTTAGCACTGATACAAGCCTGCCCAGTATTGCGGTATTTAGTGGCGATCAACCCGTCTACAGCAAGGTCCACATCGGCATCCTCAAACACGATCAAGGGCGCATTCCCGCCCAGTTCCATGGAAACGTTTTTAACCGTATTCGCGACCTGCTGAAGCAATAGCCGCCCAACTTCAGTCGACCCGGTAAAGGTCAATTTACGAACAATTGGGTTGCTTGTAAGTTCACCGCCAACAACGCTGGCTTTGCCCAACACAACATTGAACACTCCCTTTGGAATGCCTGCCCGTTCGGCCAATTCAGCTAATGCCAAAGCGGTTAGCGGGGTCTGTCCAGCAGGTTTAACCACCATCGTACACCCTGCCGCTAGCGCGGGTGCCGCCTTGCGCGTGATCATCGCCGCAGGAAAATTCCAAGGCGTGATGGCCGCACAAACACCGACAGGTTCCTTAAGAACAATAATTCTACGAGACGTTTCTGGCGCACCCATAACATCGCCCCGCACCCGTTTGGCCTCTTCGGCAAACCATTCAACAAATGACGCGGCATAAGTTATTTCACCCTTAGCCTCGGCAAAAGGTTTTCCTTCTTCCAATACGATCAACCTTGCTAGGTCATCCGTATTTTCAACAATTAAATCAAACCATCTGCGTAGGATTTTTGAACGGGCTTTAGCGGCCAGTTCGCGCCATGCAGGTAAGGCGTTATTGGCAGCGTCAATTGCCCCAGCCACTTCTTTTGCACTTAACATCGGAAGTTGCGCCAACTCTGCACCCGTTGACGGATTACAAAGAAYATGCACACCGCCCGCGCCTTTTTTAACCCAATTACCGTCGATATAAGCTGCAGTTTTCACCAATGAGGGATCATTAAATTTAGTAAACACGCCCATCTCCTTTATTTCAAAACTGGTTTGATTGTTTCGCCAAGATCAACACCAAGACCAAGCTCGCGGGCACGCCGCAGGCAAACTGCGGCAACAGCGATATCTTGCAAAGCTCCGCCAACAGATTTGTAAAGTGTGATGTCTTGGTCTGATTTTCGCGCCGTTATAGAACCGTCCACAACCGATGCTAGGCTGACCACCTTATGATCAAAATCAACGTTCGCCGCGCGCGCAGCGATCATGTCGCCCGTATCCTCGATGACCTCTTCGGGCATGTCGGCAACAATAATATTTGCCCTAGYGATCGTAACGGAGTCAATTTCCCGTTGCTCAGGAAGTGTCGAACCAATCGAYGCAACCGTCATACCTGCTTGCAACCAATTGCCATCGAACAAAGGCTGTTCATCGCGGGATCGKGCGGCACATAACAATACGTCTGGCCCCGCTTCAACAACATCACGCGCCGACGCGCGCCCCTCAATMRGTACATCYAAATCAGCAAGCGCCTCAGCAAAAGCTTTGCGGCTCTTCGGATTAGGACTGAAAACGGTAACAGACTTTAATTCTCGGATAGAATTAAGCGCACGAATGTGATTGCGGGCCTCAAAACCAGACCCCAAAACACCCACACTGATCGCACCTGGCTTACTAATTTTATCGATGCCCAACGCCGTCGTAGAAGCCGTGCGATAACCCGTCACTGCGTTCCCATCTATTAGCGTAACCAGCTCCATGCTGTCTTGATCAAACAAGGCAATCAGATAACTAGCCCGACCACGCTTTGTGTTGGCGGCAATCAGCTTAGCGCCCATAAAATCACCCGACGGAGCAATGCCAGACAGGGTTCGAAGCCAGATACCATCCCCCCGCGCCATCGTTCGTGGTGGAAACATCGCCTCGCTTGCACCTTGCCCATATTGCCGAGTCAATTCGGCAATTGCAGTGCTCCAATCAAAAGCCGCCTCCAGATCATCCCCTCTTAAAAGTAATGTATGGTGTTCAATTTCTGCCGTTGCTTCAGTCATCTGCGYTCTCARTATCCATATRTCATTAATTGTGTAACACGCTTAATTTAATCAAAGACACGTGTCAATCAAGTAATTGATTKGGCTTGATGCCCCGAAATAAACATTTACAATGTYWGAGAATGAAAAAATTAAATGGCGAWTTCYATGAGTGAAGACCTTCAAAGACTAATGGATGTAATCGAAAAAATCGCTGCGTCAGACACAAAACRACTGCCSCCTGAGCCCAAGCTTGCCAAAGAAATTGATGTGACTCGGGGCAGATTAAGAACATTGCTTACAAAGCTTGAAAAAGACGATGTTATTTGGCGACATGTCGGTAAAGGCACGTTTGTCGGCCCTCSTGATCTCGCGAGTGACCCTTCAAACTGGCACGACGGGATCAGCCTAAACGACATCATGGATGCCCGTTTATTACTAGAGCCACAACTTGCTGCYCAGGCYGCMATATCAGGAAAAAAGCGCGATATAGAAAAGTTGGAACACTGTATTATTGCTATGGAGAAAGCCCCTAGCTAYGCACACTGGAAACGGCAGGACGATATTTTGCATCGACTTATTGCWGTCGCCACCAATAACGGATTGCTACTGTTAATATATGACACCCTGCGCACCAAAGGCAGCTCAGAGCTTGAAACCCGCCTAAGCGAAGTTTTTGGCCATGAAATAGCCCCCAGCGACACCAATCAACAACACAAGCTTATTGTTTCTGCAATTATGCAGGGAAATCCTGATATGGCAGCAAAACAAATGCGCAATCATATTCTACATGTGCGCCAACAGCTATTTGGGATGCATTAAATAAATATATTGTAAGTATTTTGATATTGCTAAAGCACAGCTTAGATCAACGTTCACCCCGATGCCTTGGCCGCGCAATACACATTGCATATTATAAACGGAATTTTTTATCAATAAAGTTTAAATGACAGCAACAAATGAGCAATCCTAGCATCTAGGAAACTAACCTAAAATATCATTATTTATTATTGCCTTTTGTATATTTAGGCAGAACCATTTTGATGGATAGCCCCCCGCCTTCGCGATTAAATGCGCAGATAGTGCCACCTTGGACTTGTATGGCACGCGCCGCTATCGCCAGACCTAATCCCGTTCCACTTGTTGAATCTTTTCCCCGTTCGAAGGGTTCAAATATTGAGAGCAGGGTTTCTTCTGGCACTCCAGACCCACGATCCTGTATCAGTATTTCTATGTGCGCAAGCTCAGCACTTACACAAACATCAACAACAGATTCAGGCGGAGAATACCGAATTGCATTCCTTAGAACGTTTTCAAATGCTCGGTGTAATAACTCTGGATTGAGACGTGCTTTCACGCAATCAGGTCCTTGATAGCGACATGTTATATTATGGGACTGACCTTCGAAATTGGCATCATTGATGATCGGGGCTAATATCTCGATCAGATCAATATCCTGACTTAACTCAAACTCTTCAGTTACATGTTCCGTTCGTGCAAGGGTCAGGATATCTTGAATCAACAGGTTCATCCGATCAATATCTAACTCCATTCGGAACTTCATCGCTTCAAGGCGGGAGGGATTAATGTTGAGCAGTCCCAACGCCGCTTGCAAACGAGCAAGAGGTGAGCGGAGTTCATGGGATATGTCGTGAAACAACCGCTCACGGTTTTCGCTAAGGATTTGAAGCTGTTCAGCCGCACGATCAAAGGCGGTGCCAAGTCCTAACAATTCGCGGTCTGAGCCGCGTAGTTCCAGACGAATTCGGCGGTGTAAATCGCCATCGGCAAGGTCGGACAATCCTGATCCTACGATTGCAATCGGACGGCTGAACCGACGTGCCAGCATAAGTGCCGCAGGAAAGCTGATCGCCAATCCTGCAAACAAAGGCAGGAAAATTGGCATAATATGATCCAGCCATGTCATGCTAGAAATACCACCTGATAGAACCAGACAGCCACCATTTGCCGCAGAACCGATATCGGCGTTTTCAGAACATTTGGTCTCGCTGGGTCTAACGGTTATCTCAAAGGTCTTGTCGATAATGGGATGATAGGCGAATATTTCAAAGACGGCAGCCCCGCCGCCTCGCTCATAGGATTCACGTAGTAATTCGAGCGTATAGTCGCGAATATATTCGCGACTGATAGTCTCATTCGGGGGGATTTTCAGCCCAACAACAAGCAGCACCACAATCAAGATCGTTCCCGCGATAGACCCCCATATAAAGATGAAAAAGCGTAAGACCATGTTCAGGAAATCACATACTGATAACCGACACCGCGTATATTTAGGATCGGGTTGCGACCATCCGGAAGCTCGCCGAGCTTTTGCCGAATAGAAGACAGGTGCACATCAATCGCGCGATCATAACGGGTCAGGGGCCGCCCAAGACCCTGTTCACATAACATTTCGCGTGACACAGTTTTACCAGCCTGATTGACCAATACATTAAGAAGATTGAACTCGGCCCCTGTCATATTCAGGATTTTGTCACCCCATAGGACTGTTCGACGGGCTGGATCTAGCGAGAGCATACCGATGACAATCGCCGCACTTGGCTGTGCGTGAGCCTGCCCCGCACGGCGCATAATTGCGCGCAGGCGTGCAGCAAGTTCACCAGGCGAGCAGGGTTTTGCCAGATAATCATCCGCCCCAAGATCAAGCCCCGTAATCCTATCCACCTCATCCCCTCGTGCGGTCAGCATAAGGACGGGAATATTACTTTCTCGACGAACACGGCGCAAAACCTCAATGCCGTTCRGACCAGGCATCATAATATCAAGCACAAGGAGGTCGGCCTGACATTCCTCAATGGCTTGCAATGCATGGCTTCCGTCAGGTCTATGCGAAACATTAAACCCTTCTTCCTCAAGATACTCTTTCAGAAGATAYGCCAGTTCAATATCGTCGTCGATCAATAATACGGAAGTCATTCAATCAGTCCCCTTTATAGTACGATACGACATTACGACCCTGCAGTGGGACAGTTTTACTCAACTTTACCTTTGCTTTGCACAACTTAACACACGAGTCTGTCAAAAGGGTTCCGAGCCGTTCTGGAGACCCTCATGAAGCACACTGTTATTCTTGTCGCTACTGCCATTTTGGCAGGATGCGCCGTGCCGATCATGACACCCGATGCACAGCAAACAGTGTCAGCGCAGTTCGTTGCGCCAATTCCTGCGGGATCGATTGAACTCGATACGCACTGGTGGGCGCGTTTCAACGACCCACAATTGAAAGCGCTTCTTGAACGCGCCCGCGCGCAAAGCCCTGATTTACGAACCGCTGCAGCAAATGTCATTTCGGCGCGTGCCACTGCCCGTAAAAGCGGCGCAAGTTTATTTCCCGCGCTCAGCGGTTCTGTCTCACACAGCATCAGTGGCAGTGATACTCTTTCTAGGAATACATCCAACTACGTCGGATTAGATGCAAGCTGGGAGATTGACCTGTTCTCTAAGGCATTATYGCAGACCAAGGCAGATAAGRCCCGTGCCGACGCAGAAGCAGTCACATATGCAGGTGCCTATGTGACGTTATCATCCGAAGTGGCAGATTATTTCGTGCAATATCGCGCCTGCCGAGAGGTAGAATATATTTATCGCCAAGCTCTCGGCTCACAGKGKAATACTTTGAGYGCCACCTCTGATCTGGTTAAGGCTGGCATMAGTGCGCCTGGCGAGCAGTCATTGGCCAGAGCCAATGTTGCCAGTGCTCGGATCAATATCAACACCCAATCTGCTGAATGCCAACTGGTCGCGCAGAGACTTGCRGTCATCGTTGGWGTTGGCCAAAGCGAAATCAATACTCTCCTATCAAAAGGCAACAGCTTACCCGCCCCCAAAGGGTTTCGGGTTACCTCTGTGCCTGCTGACTTGATGCGCCAACGCCCAGATATCATTGCCGCAGAGCTTGAATTTTCAGCTAGCCTAGAAGATATCCGTGTGGCGCAAGCGGATCGTTACCCTTCATTAACCCTTAGCGGCACGCTGGARCTGAGCAATCTCAAAAGCTGGAACTTTGGCCCCGCCTTATCGTTGCCAATCTTTCAAGGCGGTGCGCGTAAGGCAAATGTTACCAAAGCATATGCGACCGCCGTGACGGCTGGTGAAAGCTACCGCTCTACCGTGCTAGAAGCCGTTTCCGAAGTCGAAGCTGCGTTAACACAGCTAAATGCCGCCAGATCCAACGCAGGTCAGGCCAGCAGTGCCGTTGCGGATTATCGGAGCTATTTCAATAGTGTCGATAAAAACTGGCAGGCTGGGGGCGAGACCCTACTCAACCGTGAAGAGGCACGCCGTCAGGTGCAAAACGCCCAGATCACCGAAGTAAACCAGCGCGAACAACGCCTACGCCAATGGATTGCCCTGTACAAGGCAATGGGCGGTGGCTGGCAGGTTTCGAAGACTAAACCACACATAACACCAATAAATTCAGGACGTGTTACATGAAAATATCTGCTCACCTTTTGACTGCTCTTTGTATTGGTCTTTCTTTCGGTGTTTCCGCATCGGCACAACCGACCAAGGGAACCTCAACGGCCGCAGCGGCACTTACCGTTACAGTTGCGCCGCCCAAAACATTTGTCTGGCCAGAAGACATCCACGCAAATGGCTGGCTTGCCGCTTGGCAAGAAGCAGTCGTATCGGCTGAAATCAGTGGTCAGCATGTGCAAAGCGTGAATGTTGATGTTGGCAGTCGCGTTCAGCAAGGCGACGTACTGGTGACATTGTCCCAAGGCACAATCCAAAATGAGCTTCGGCAACAAGAGGCCGCCGTTCAATCAGCAGCGGCTGGACTGGAAGAGGCAACCGCGAATGCCGACCGTGCGCGGGGGCTGAATGGTTCGAGTGCAATCTCAAAACAACAAATTACTCAATATCTGGTAACAGAGCGCCAAGCCAAGGCGAATTTGGCTTCGGCAGAGGCTGTTCTGGACTCGAAAAACCTTGACTTGGAACGCACCTCTATATTGGCCGTGGATGATGGCGTTATATCCTCTCGCTCGGTGGCACTTGGCGATGTAATTACTTCAGGTGAAGAACTGTTTCGCCTGATCCGACAAAACAGGATTGAATGGCAGGCCGAGATGCCGATCCGACAAGTTTTACGGATCACTAAAGGCACCCCTGTGAAGTTGTCTGTCGGTAACGGTGACAGGGAAGTAACGGGTATTGTTCGCCAAATCGCCCCAACTGCGTCCATGACCAACGGGCGGGTTATCGTATATGTGGCCTTGGATCCCTTAGAGGGTCTCCCCGCGCCAAAAACGGGAATATTGGTTTCTGGCCGTTTTAATATCGGTGAAAGCCGTGCCCTTACCGTGCCTGCCACCGCGCTTTCGATGCGTGACGGTTATTACTATGTTTACACGCTGAACAAGGGCGATCCCGCGACGGTCACACGTGTACGGGTCGATATTGGCCGTCGACAAGATAACCGCGTAGAAATCATAAATGGGCTCAACATCKWARMWCAGNTSRKTSWGWMTGGCGGTGCATTTTTATCAAGCGGTTCGATTGTACGTGTCGCACAGGATACCGCCAAAAAGGATGCCCCTAAATGAATTTTTCTGCTTGGGCCATTCGCACGCCTGTCCCACCAATTCTTGGGTTCATTTTACTGACAGTTATGGGGCTGATGGCGTTCAACCGTCTCGACGTGCAGGACTTTCCAGATATGGACCTGCCTACAATCACGATCAGCRCTTCGCTCGATGGTGCGGCGGCGGCTCAACTTGAAACCGAAGTCGCGCGGAAGATCGAAGAYAAACTAACAGGRTTRGATCGRCTGGATTCCRTCAGCACCACAATTACGGATGGGTCGGTKTCAATCTCTGTAGCTTTTGAAGTAGGCAAAGATTCCCAGATTGCACTGGATGAGGTTAAGAACGCGGTCGATCAAGCCCAAGGCGATTTACCTACCGAAATGACTGCASCGAGTGTTTCKAAATCGAACCTTAGCCCATCCCCTTTGGTAACCTATGTGGTCAGCTCACCTCATTTAGGCGAGGCAGAGTTAAGCTGGTTTATCGACAATGATCTTGAAAAAGCGTTGATGAACGTTGAGGGGGTCGGCGAGGTTAGCCGTATGGGCGGCATCGACCGCGAAATYCATATCGAACTGGACGCRAACCTGCTTAGCGGGCTTGGCGTTACCGCCGAAGATGTGAATGCCCGCCTTGAGGAAGTCCAAGGTGATCTGTCTGGCGGTAAGGGCAAGATTGGCGGTGAAAGTCAATCGGTGCGTGTGCTCGCGGCGGCAAAATCAATTGCCGACCTTAAATCCATCCCCATCCCGTTACCCAATGGATCATGGGTTCGGCTTGATGAACTGGGCACCATTTCCGATACCCATGCCGAACGCTCATCACTGGCATATCTTAACGGAAAACCCGTGATTGCCGCACAGGTGAAACGCTCAAAAGGCTATTCTGACATCGCGGTAACCGCAGGTGTCCGCAATGCCATGCAAAGGTTTTCTGCGAAACACAGCGAAGTTATCATTGAAGAAGCCTATGATACGATCACCCCGACCGAAGGCAATTACCATGCGTCGATGGATATGCTTTATGAGGGCGCAATCATTGCCATTGTTGTGGTGTTTCTGTTCTTGATGAACTGGCGTGCGACACTGCTTGTTGCCATCGCACTACCGCTGTCGATCATTCCGACCTTTCTGGTGATGGATTGGCTGGGTTACTCGCTTAATCAAATCACCTTGTTGGCGCTGTCGTTGGTGGTGGGTATTTTGGTCGATGATGCAATCGTAGAAGTTGAAAATATCGAGCGGCATTTGCATATGGGGAAAACACCTTATAACGCGTCATTTGAAGCGGCAGATGAGATCGGCCTTGCTGTGATCGCCACCACTTTTACCTTGGTAGCGGTGTTTTTACCCACCGCCTTCATGGGGGGAATCCCCGGTATTATTTTCAAACAATTTGGGCTGACGGCCTCTATTGCTGTTCTGTTTTCCTTGGTGGTTGCACGACTGATCACACCGATGATGGCGGCCTATTTCATGACGGCGCGAAACCACAAACAACCAAAAGACGGTTGGATAATGCGCCATTATTTAGCACTGGTCAGGGGGGCTTTACAGCGACGTTGGATACCTGTTCTAGGTGTCATCGCTTTTTTCGCGATTACTTTGGTCATGCTAGGACAATTATCCACGGGGTTTTTTCCTGCATCTGACAACAGTCAAACACAGGTTTCAATCACCACCCAACCTGGATCAACGATTGAACAGACTGACAAAATTGCTCGCCAAGCGGCGGCGGCCATTGCCAATGTCGCACATGTGGTTAGTATTTTTCAGGTCACAGGTACGGCCTCAACAGGTGGTGGCCCCCCTGGTAGCGCTAGCGGAGCCGACGCCGTAACCTCGGCGACCTTAGTGGTGAATCTTACGCCAATTGATGACCGAGACGTCAAACAATCACAGATAGAAGCAAACCTGCGCATCGCTCTAGAAAGCGTTTCTGGTGCAAGGGTTGAGATTGGCGGCGGCGGTACGGGAACCGAACTACAACTGACACTGGCAGGAGATGTTGCAGAACTTCTCGAAGAAACCGCAACAAGCCTTGAGGTAGAAGTTCGTACTCTGCAAGGTATTGGCAACGTCACATCATCAGCCGCCATGCAAGCCCCCGAAATCATAGTGATACCAAACCTGACACTCGCCGCCTCTTTGGGGATAACGTCACAGGCGATTTCCGATGCCATTCGGATCGCAACGTCAGGTGCCTACGATGGTGCCCTGTCACAACTTAATTTGCCTGAACGTCAAGTTCCCATTAGGGTCATGCTGGCCGAAACCAATCGCCAAACATTAGAACTGCTCTCTTTGATTTCGGTATCTGGCATCGATGGGAATGTTGCCTTGGGAACAATCGCTGATATCTCACTGGGGTCTTCCATGAGTGAAATCAATCGTCTGGATCGCCAGCGTAATATCTCAATCACGGTTGAACTTAATGGTCGAAGCCTGTCAGAGGTAATGACGGAAGTCTCGCAACTGAACGCTTATAAAAACCTGCCATCAGGCGTAAAATTTGTCGAGGCTGGGGAACTCAAGAACCAAAGTGAGTTGTTCACCAGTTTTGCCTCGGCCATGGCTATCGGGATTTTTTGCGTCTATGCTGTGTTGGTATTACTGTTTCACGATTTCATGCAGCCCATCACCATTCTTATGGCTTTGCCATTAGCACTTGGCGGGGCACTGCTACCGTTGGTCATATCGGGAACTGCATTCTCAATGCCTGCCGTTATTGGTTTGTTATTACTGATGGGCATCGTGTCCAAAAACTCAATCCTATTGGTCGAATACGCAATCGAAGCCCGTAAAAAAGGCATGAGCCGCACCGAGGCATTGATTGATGCAGGTCACAAACGTGCCCGCCCGATCATCATGACAACAATCGCCATGGCAGGCGGAATGTTACCCGCTGCACTGAGCCTAATTTCAGGCGACTCCAGCTTTCGCCAACCAATGGGTGTGGTCGTCATTGGCGGCCTGATAACATCGACATTCCTTAGTCTGATTATAATCCCTGTAGTCTATACATTTATAGATGACTTCACGAATATACTGCGCCGCCCGTTTAAGTCACTGAAGGAAAAGCCCTGACAGAAGATTATTAAAAACGAAACGGAAATTAAGTACAAACAGCTACTGCCCCGCATTTTGCGGTTTGAAGATTGACCTGAGGCCTAATTTTCTCCACAAATTTTGATGGTGTTAAGTTCCCAATTGATGAATGCGGTCTGTGATAATTGTAATCATCCCACCATTTTTCCAGCTCCTCGCGAGCATCGGTTAAAACAGGATCGAAATTGCTTTGACTTCATGTGGCAGGCAAACAGAACCATTCGCGCTAGATTTTCCAATCCCCTGAAGGCCTGACAGATCGTTTTCACCGCAGGTTTTTCTACCTATTTCCCAGTGGTAAGGTGAGCGCGTGATTTGTAATCACGATGTCCCGAGTTCGAATCTTGGTGGCGGCACCAGTTACCTCTCCCTTGTACAAATAACTAGTGTAAAATCTAACAATGCCTTGTTAATTTTTAAAGTTCTGTCCCTCATTATTAGGATAATCTCAACCGCAGTATCGAAGTTATCTCCGAACTTTCCTTCTTCTACAAATTGGACAATTTTTTCCGCCTCTTTGTAGTGCTCCGCGAGCATTAAATCCGCTAACTTATCCGCAGCAGTTAAGCACTGCTCATCAAAGTATTTCTGGGCATAGACTGGCTGAGCTAGTAGTAATGCTGTGGTGAGTAGTAGATGTTTCATTTAATCTTCTCTTTTTCTAAATTTTATATTTATTACCACGCTTCTGGTTCTGGCCGTGGTTTCCCTACCGATTTCCTTGTGGTAAGGTTCATGCGTCATGCTGGCATACGTTCGAAAACGCACCAAAGATGGTAAAAGCAAAAGTGAGATTATTCGTTGCCTCAAACGCTATATCGTTCGTGAAATTTTCACGCATCTTTGCAGACCAGAAGCATCCTCAAACCCGTGTTGTCTGGCTCAAAGGTTTCAGCAAAGCCTGGCATTTTGGATTTTAGTTCTGCATCTGCCTTTGCAGGATCGAACGTGTCAGGGTTAAAATCGCTGTCTGGTGGGAAAGTCACGACCATTAGACGGGTAGCTCCAGCCTGCATAGGCAAAACACTTGCCTCTTCAATGGACCAATTGATGCYGYGCCAAGAGCGATTCTCATTNGGTTCCGTCCCCCAAACAACGACAGGTTCAAAGCCGGGAATGTGGGTGAATACCTCGGACTTTATTGGCGCKTCAGAGACAAAAACGCTTTTCCCACTCTGGRTCTCAGAAACAAAAAGTTGACGTGGCATGGGATTCCTTAAAGTTGCGATGTGATCCAAATTATATAACGCATCAAAGGGGGGSNCGTCCTTGGTGTCGATGCTTTTGTGCATCATGCGAACAGCCGCCTGCCCTAARGYAATCGGGTATTGCTGCCATTGTRCTACTCTGACACCCACCAGTTTGCGYKAGTGGCGGTTCAGTTCACTGTATTAAGAATTGAGATTACTTATTTTGACTGCKSGYCATGTGCCGAAAAAGGTTTTCACCTGTACGGTTAATATGCTGACCTAGCAGTTCACAAGCGAAGTCTGCATCTCTTGAGATTGCCGCCATGGCAATTTCATTGTGCTCTTGTGCAACRCTAGAATCGCCAGAGGTTTCTCTTAGAAACGCTCTTCTGTAACGGTCGTTCAAATTCATTAGTTTCCTGCAAAAACCTTCGAGTAGCTCCATCCGACAACCAGAAATAAGTGACAGATGATAATTCCGATGTAATATTTCCCAAGTTGCCAAAGACGCCACATTTGACGTATCTCTTTTGCATTTATTCAATATGTGCAGGTTGTTTATAACAGCACTTTCCCACTCTTTATTGCCGATACGACAGGCTTCTCGAARTKYARMGGKTTCRACNTTYAMSCCWSMWTTWYSWAWCTTCTTTKAGACTTTCGACCGACATAGGAGTTACTCTGTAGCCGCAGTTGTCTTGGAAGCTTACAAGCCCGTCTGGGATCAAGCGTGCGAGTGCTTCTCTTAATGGTGTCAGGCTAACACCAAATTCTTTGCGCACTTTGTATAAATTTATTTTGCTGTTTGGCGCAAGTTTTCCGTCTACGATTGCATCGCGCAATGTTTCGGTAAGCTGACTGGCTTTGGTTCGTTTCCCGTCATCGAGCAGCGCCTCAAAATGACTGCTTAGGGTCTTGTCAGAAACATCAGGCATTGTTCTTTCTGTTCCTATCGCTGGGCAGGTTTTGGGTGTGTTGGATGATAAAAATAAACGATTATAATTTAGATGATATTTAAGCATAGGTTTTTGAGGGTGTAAACGATCTTCTGTTGCTGATTTGCGGGTTTTTTGGAAACAAAAAGGACGCTGTACCTTGAAATAGGTTTACAAAAGAGTGTACGCGCGATGCGGTCGCGTAAGTGGTTATTAGCGCCTACGGCGACACGCATCTGAGATGAAAAGTGGCTCTTTAACTTACTTTATTGGCGCAAGCGGAAGTTTTGCTTCGCCTGCTTCTAGCACCAGCCGATGGTGTAAGGAAAACCATGGAATAGACATCGTCGGTTCTGCTTGGTTAGCTGTGTCGTGACGCTCAAATTTTCCAGTAAGTGCCGCTGTCACCCCAAATTGGACATCGCTTTCTAAAACGGGATCATCGTCAGAATAGATTTGAGTAATCATCGTTTTAAAGCCTTTTTTAAACGCTAACGCATGAATATGCGCGGGGCGGTTGGGGTGCCTATTTTGGGCCTTTAACAACTGACCTACAACGGTATTTGTTGGAATGGGATAGCCTGATGGCCTCACGGATCGGAACCAAATTTTGCCAGAGGCATCGGTGGTGAATTTCCCTCGAAGATTGTAATCAGCTTGCTCAGGATCCTGATTTTCATATAGCCCGACTGGGGATGAATGCCAAATATCAACTTCGGCGCCTTCTATCGGTTTGCCATCTACGTCTACGAATTCAAACTCAACTTCAATCTGCTCTCCCAGTGTTTCGGAACGCACCAGGGTTTCGCCATTTTTGGTTGGCGGTGAATGCATACGCCAAAATGGCCCCAAAAGATTTTGCGTCGTTTCCGTAGTGCCGTTATTACCATTATTTAACAGGCAAACCAAAGACGATACCCCAAGCGACCCCGCCATTAAGACAGGTTCGTTGTGGCTATCATTTGAAAACTGCCCCAAGTCGTTTAGTATCGCTGTTGCTGTACGAAATTCGGCTTCGGTTAAGCGAACTTCACGAATAAAACCATGCAGATGATTAACGAGGCTTTTCATAATTTCGCGTAACCGTGGATCGGTTGTTTGCTCCATCACGGCAAGAACGGCTGGGGTTATATCGGCTTCAGTACGTATCATTTTTCAATCTTTCCTTAAACGTTCATGTATGGAAGTCATTGTATTTATTATTTTATTTTTGCAACGTACATAATTTTACATTAAAAAATGCCGTCGCTTTGGCTAAGTCTCAACATGTTTTCAGCTCGAATGACCCCCGGAAGGTCAAGTTTAATGATTATAGGCACTAAAAAATGAAGTCAATAAATAATCGATTATTTTAGATTTGATTTAAAAAGTCCTCTGAAGGATGGATAAATCAGGAGATTGCTTTTGGTTGTGTTTAAATGTCGATATCAGGTAGCTGGTTGTTTCCCGCCAAGATCAATTCGGAATGGATATTTGCAACGGTTTATGTAAGGGCTGGAAGAAACCGACTCGCCGCCTGTCTGGGCCTTAAGACGCTGGTAAAAAAAATGATATTTACGGCTCCAATGACGTTGGTCAAATTTTGCACAGGCAAGGCAATCGCGCTAATCCCGCGTCCTGTTCCATCTACCGAGGAAGCATAGCCGTTCGTTTGGAATTCTGAAATGGCGATTTGCACCTTGAGCTTGATTTCGCTTTTTGACAAATTAGTCTTTTCGTATTTTAGTGCAAACTCGATATATTGTTCTCGATCCTCTTCCGAAGCCGCACTAATGACAGCCTTGCCCAATGCGCTGTCGAACAGGCTTCGGCTTCGTCCAATCATTGATCGGTGTATTGAATACAGACTGTAGCGATGGGTCGATTCACGGATAATCATTTCGCCCATGGACGTTATGGCAAAATCGCTGGGCCATTGAACATTGGTTAAAAGTTTACCCAGTTTAGAAGCTACAATTTGGCTGATAAAATCGATGTCTGTAAAACCATCCGCGATCTGTCTGATGGTAAAAGTCAGCGAGTATTCACGAGAACCCTCGTTTAGAAAAACGTACCCTTCTTGGTGTAGGGTCCCCAGCAAACGATAGGTGGTGGTTCTGTCAATCGTCGTATTATGTGCAACCTGAGCGACCGTTGCAGGGCCTGTGATTGACAAAGATTGCAAGACCGCGAGAAAGGGCTCGTACGTTTCGGTAGGGTTGGCTCATCTTGACAAGTTTCCTTTCATTCACGCCAACGCTTAAGTTCTCAGCATCAATATAGCAGAAAAAACAGGGGGTTCATGATTAGTGATCGGGTTCTTTAATCAGTCTTTTACGAACAAGAATTGTGTCGATTAGTGACATAACTGTCTCTTGATTTTTGTTGAGCAAGCTTTGCCGCATCGTAACAATCCCACGATCGGGCTTAGAGGAACTAGGGCGCTTTTCTAAGTATTCCATAATCAGTGTCAGCTGGTCTTTGGCATATGCTGGGCGATGGAAACGAACCTCGTCGTATCCAAACGATACGATCACAGCCAGTTGTGTGTCCATTTGATGGATCAGGCGCAAACGCAGTGCCAGAAGCATTGCGCCTGACGCTGTTGGAATACCATCAGACCCACCAACAAGATGGATTGGTAAGGGGTTCCAAGTTTTTGCAAAAGAGACCATCTCGGAGGGTTCCAAAAACATGGATGGCCCTTCAATCCGCTGGGGGATGACAATGTCTTCGAAATAGACGAGTTTCATCAGCGGTCTCCTGCCATTGTGATAGTGCTGTCATCTTTTTTAAGAGGCTGACAATTCATCGTATCATATCCAGCGCCACGTCAACAATCATGTCTTCTTGCCCGCCAACCATGCCTCTTTTGCCCAGCTCTATAAGTATATCGCGCGTGTCGAGCCCGTAATTTTTTGCCGCTTTTTCCGCATGGCACAAAAAGGATGAATAGACCCCAGCATAGCCTAGCGTTAAAGATTCGCGATCAATGCGCACTGGGCGATCCTGCAAAGGGCGTACCAGATCTTCGGCGGCATCTTGTAGTTTGAACAAATCACAACCATGGTCCCATTCATAGATGTTGGCGACCGCGACAAAGGCTTCAATCGGACAGTTTCCTGCCCCTGCCCCCATCCCTGCCAGCGAAACATCTACCCGATGTGCGCCATGCTCAACCGCTGTAACCGAGTTGGCCACCGCGATTGAAAGGTTTTCGTGCATATGGGCCCCGCGCTGTGTTTTTGGTTTTAGAACAGCGTCAAAGGCGGCAAAACGTTCTGCAACGTCTTTCATCGTCAACCGCCCGCTGGAATCTGTGCAATAGACACAATCAGCCCCGTAACTTTCCATCAGTTTTGCTTGCTCGGCCAGTTTTTCAGGGCTGTTCATATGGGACATCATCAAAAAGCCAGATACATCCATGCCCATCTCTTTGGCCGCGGCAATATGTTGATGCGCGACATCTGCCTCGGTGCAATGTGTCGCTACGCGTACGGATTGCACACCTAGGTCGCGTAGGCGTGCAAGGTCTTTGATCGTGCCGATGCCTGGTATCAGTAAGGTGGTCAGCTTGGCTGATTTACAAGCCTTTGCAGCTTCAGTAATCCATGCTGCATCGGTACACTTTCCAAAGCCATAATTAAAGGTTGATCCTGTAATGCCGTCACCATGGGCAACTTCGATAGCATCGACCCCAGCTTCGTCCAAAGCTTGGGTAATTGCACGTATATGCCCAAGATCATACTGATGATTAATAGCATGCATACCGTCACGAAGGGTGACGTCTTGAATATAAAGCTTGGTCATATTACGTGGCCTCCAAGACCCAATTGCGTTTGATAGAAAGACGTTCTGCGGTTTTCATTGCCGCCGAGGTCATGATGTCAAGATTGCCCGCATAGGCAGGCAGATAATGTGCGGCGCCTTCGACCTCTAGAAAGATAGTCACTTTTAGACCTGTAAAATCACCACCCATTTCTGGGATATGCAACGGGGCGTTTGAGCCAATGTGTTCGAATTGCACTTCTTGTTTTAAGCGGTAGCCAGGAACGTAAGACTGTACGGGTTCAACCATTTTGTGAATGGATGTACGAATTTCGCCCTGATCGGCGTCGTCGCAGAGGCAATAGACGGTATCGCGCATCATCATTGGTGGTTCGGCTGGGTTCAAGATGATGATTGCTTTGCCCCGATCCGCACCACCGACGGCCTGAATAGCATGAGCAGTGGTTTCGGTGAATTCATCAATATTGGCGCGGGTGCCAGGCCCTGCTGATTTTGAGCTGATAGAGGCAACAATTTCCCCGTAACGCACGGGGGAGACGCTGTTTACGGCGGCAATCATGGGGATTGTTGCCTGCCCGCCGCAGGTCACCATATTCACGTTGGTTTTAGTCAGATTAGCATCGATATTGACCGCCGGAACCGTAAAGGGGCCAATGGCCGCTGGGGTTAGGTCAATCACTTGCTTTCCATCGGCTTGTAGCACTTGGTTGTGATGTTTATGTGCCCCAGCACTGGTGGCATCGAATACAATGCGGATATCGGCGTATTCCGCCAAATCGACCAGCCCGTCTATTCCTTTATGCGTTGTGGTCACGCCCAGTCGCGCGGCCCGTGCCAAGCCGTCTGATTTCGGGTCGATCCCGACCATAGCGCCCATCTCTAAAACGTCGGACATTCGCATGATCTTAATCATTAAATCAGTACCGATATTTCCCGACCCGATAATTGCGCATTTTATCTTTTTCACCATCATCCGTCTCCAAAATAAATATTAAGAGTTGAAAACCCTTGTATTTCTGCCGTCATTGTCTGCCCCGCGTGCACGTTGACCATCGGTCCAAGCGCCCCTGACAAAATTAAGTCGCCTTCTTTCATTGGGTGACCCAAATCCAGCATTTTACGACAAAGCCAAAGGGCTGCATTCAAAGGGTGTCCCATACAGGCGGCCCCTAGCCCCATAGAACGCGGTTCGGCGTTAACCGATAATACCGCACCCGCCAGTCGCAAATCTAATCCGTCAAGCTTTCGGGGTGACGCTCCCAAGACGTATCCGCCGCCCGATGCATTGTCCGCTACCGTATCGATAAGGCTGATTTTCCAGTCTTTAATCACGGAATCGACGATTTCAATCGCTGGAAGTGCATAAGCAATTGCCGAGATCAGAGAGGTTATTTTAAGGTCAGGATCATTAATGTCTTGGCCTAATACAAAGGCAATTTCTGCCTCAGCCTTTGGTTGCATGAAGCGTGAAACGGCGATTTCATCTTCTGATGCATAAGCATCTTCGCCCCATAATGTGCCAAAATCTGGTTGATCTACACCCAACTGTGCTTGAACGGCTGTTGAGGTCAGCCCGATTTTATATCCTACAGGACACCGACCCTTGGTGATCCAGCGCTTGGTGTTGAGCGTTTGCACGGCATAGGCATCCTCTAGCGTGTTGACCTCAAATCGCTCCTTTAACGGGGCAATTTGGGCTAGGTTTTCGCGACCTGAAAAAATTTCTTCCGCTATTTGAATAATCTTGTCAGTCATGGTTTTGCTCTCTTAATCTTAATAGTGTCAGGCAGCAGGTTTGGGGATGGCTGTCAGGATACCCATTCCCGTTAGCCACGCTTCGATTGGCTCATAGAATTCAACAGAGGCTTCATATCCGCCGACAACGTCAAAAGCTGCGAGTGTTGCAAACCATGTTCGGATCTCGTGACCACCACGGCCAGCCGTGCGGGTCAGTTCATCGTCTGGAATATCGTCCAATATATCCAGTTTTGATGTGGTGAACGCATCGAGCATGGCTTGGTCCCAAGCAGGATTGAGAGGCCGAAGTTTTGATTCCCCCTTCATCATTTTTTCGCCTTCTTGCATTACGAGACTGGTTCTTGCGAACCGCTGTTGAAACGTTAAATCATTCCCATTGATGAGCTGCGCGCGAACTTGTGGGTCGGCACCTGCAAGGGCTGGGATCGGTGGATCATGTGATAAACCGCCAGACCCTATGATTAATATACGTTCAGGGTGTGCCTCGGCACATTTACCAACGGCGCGTCCCAAAGCACGAACGCGTGCAAAGGTGGGACGCGGTGCAAAGGCTGTATTGACAAAAACGGGAATGAAAGGTGGCATTTCATGGTTCTCTGATAACAATTCCAGAGGCTGTATTGCGCCATGATCAAGCGCCATTTTGTAAGAAATAGCTGTGTCGACGCCTTCTTGTACGATAAATTCAGCAAGTTCTTCAGCGGCAGGGACAGGTAGAGATAATGCACCTGGAGCAGAGCCAAAATCACCGACTGATACGCCTTCAATCCCAACGCAAAAAGAGGGTAAAAGCCTGTAGAAAAAACCATTTACATGATCGGGGTACATCATTACGATCAAGTCGGGTTTTAACTTAGCTATTTTTTCATGCACGCGACTAAGCGCTTGGCGGAACCCTTTTTCTGCTTCGACAGGGGCTCTGACGCCGTCTAGCAAGGGGCTGTGGGACATACAAACTGATCCGATCAACATTACGTTCTGCTCCTCTATGTGAATGCAAATGTTACTGGTGAATGGCCAAAACTTAGGGGTGATTTTCAGGTGGGAAAACATCGAACCAGCAATTGTGCACCAGGTGAACAGCTGAGGTATTTTGTCCCGCACAAACTAAAATGGCCATTTATTGTGTGCTATATTTTTATGATATTTTAGGGAGAGATTTCGGAAATGGATGTGTTCACACTGTGCACACTTCATCCTTTATTATTGACGGATGACACCACCTGTACACTAGAATTGGCTAACGAAAGTCTTGGGATAATATCTGGAAACAGGTTCCGCGTCTGCTGTCGTGACTGAAAGACTGTACCAATCAGAGTTACTAACAAAGGAGATCCAGATATGGGTCAAGAATACACGGAAGCTGGAACCAGCAGCACTGTTTTGATTGCAAAAGGCGAACAGAGTTACACTGTTCACTATAATGATTGTGATCCAGGGATCGGGGGCGAAACGGTAATCATGCTGCATGGTTCAGGCCCAGGAGCCAGCAGTTGGGCAAATTTTTACCTTAATATTGTCCCGCTGACCGATGCGGGTTATCGCGTTATTCTAATGGATTTCCCTGGTTGAGAAAATAGTTCTTATGGGCGGCGGCACTGGTGGCGCAAGTCCTTTTTCGCCCATGCCTACGGAGGGTATCAAACTGATCGGTGGATTGTATCGGAACCCGACTGTTGAAAATATCAAAAAGATGATGGAGGTTTTCGTCTTTGATGCAAGCGGCTTAACCGATGAGCTATATAAGTTGCGTTTTGACAATATCATGTCGCAGGGCACCCACCTTAAAAACTTTATTGAAAGCCAGAATTTGAACCTGCGCCAATATCCCGATATGGGGCCGCGCTTGCATGAAATCACAGCAGAGACATTGGTCGTTTGGGGGCGTAATGACCGTTTTGTACCTTTGGATACGGGGCTACGTCTTGTCACTGGGATCACTAATTCGCAGCTTCATGTTTTCAATAATTGTGGGCACTGGGCGCAATGGGAACATGCGGATCGCTACAACAGATTGGTGCTGGATTTTTTAACGCATTGATCCAATCAAATAGGATGTCGAATATCAGTTGCTTCGTTACCCATAAAAAATTATCTATAAATTATGAACATACGAAGCAACATCACAATTTCTGATCAGATCCAGCAGACTTTGACCGATCAAATTGTTCGGGGGGAATTAGCGCCCGATGAAAAATTGCGCCAAGATCATATTGCCAAGGATTTTAACACCAGCCATGTGCCCGTGCGCGAAGCTTTGTTGCGACTAGAAGCACGTGGTTTGGCGGTAAGTATTCCGCGTCGCGGGGTGCGTGTGGCACCGTTTCATGCCAGTGATATTTTGGAAATTAAAGCCATGCGTCTTGCGTTAGAGCCTGTTGCTTTGCGCCATGCTATCCCCAAAATGACAGCGGCTGATCTGGCGCGGATTAAAACGGCACAGCAGGCCTGTGATGATGCAGGTGATTTGCTTACATGGGAACAAACCAACCGTCAGTTTCATCGGGCTATTCTTGTGCCCTGTATGATGCCGCTATTGTTGTCGACAATTGATAAGTTGCAGGTGTTAGGGGCGCGGCATTTGCTGGCGACATGGCGCTCAACTTGGGAAGGTCGTACGGACCGCGATCACAGTGCAATCTGGACCGCGATCATTCGCAAAGACAGTGATACGGCTGTGTCGGTGCTGAAAAAACATTTGCAGCGTTTGGGCTAAGGCTCTGGTTTATTGCTTTTGGGCAATCACATAAACAGGGGCATAGGTCAGACAAATATTGCCGTCAGGATCGCTGAAACGACGGGCATATGCCTGTTCAAAATCTGCCAGTTTTTGGCGTGACCAGTGATGTTGTGCATTGGCATTAACGCCCGTGTTTCGCAAATGCATCAACAGTTTGCGCACGGTACTGAATTTGGCGGTCTGAATATCTTGGCTGATATGATGCGGGGTCAGATTGTCGGGCAAGACCGTGCGCCAATCACTGGGGTCTAAATATTGCATGGTTTGGGGTTTGCTGGTCAGCGATTGCAGTTCCTGAAAATGCTGGGTGCCAAAGCTACTAATGATCATCCAGCCCCCCGATGTGAGGTTGTCTGAGAGCTTTGCYAGCAAAGTTTTTGTGTTATTGACCCATTGGAACACCGATGCAGAAGYAATCARATCATAGCTGTKCGGCAGGTGTYGTGTCTCAATAGMCCCTGCTAAAAAATCCCATTGATGCGTGCCCAGCATGGGGGCGATATGCGCCTGACTATCCGTGACAAGATCGTTCATCGTCCAATGATCTACCGATARKTTWGGCACCAGTTCTTGGGTTAAAAAKCCTGTRCCACAGCCGATTTCTAAAGCGTTTTTAAAATGGGGTGTTTTGGCTGTTTGGGCAAAAAGGCGCGCGAGTTTCGCCGCAATATGTTTTTGCATATAGGCAGTGTCATTATAGGTRTGAAACCCGCGTTGAAAGTTTTGCTGAACTCTGCGCTGTATCATGTGATGATCTCATCCCATGTTTGCCAAGCGGTAAAGGGAACATGGGGACGCTCTAAAATGTTGGCGGTCTTGGGCCATGCTCTTTGCATATTTGTGAGGGGAAATATTTTATCATCGCGACTGATCCATACCTTGTCCCAAGTTTGGCGGCTATCTGTGTGATCGCGGGCTTGAACGGCAACAAGTTCAGCCTTTCTAGCAGCAACATCAAGGGGTTGCGGCGGGCATGGTTTGCCATGACA
>NVSA01000171.1 GCA_002401045.1 Paracoccaceae bacterium | reverse complement strand
CCCCGCGCAGCGGCTGTTACTGGCGGCGGGGCTGGTGATGGGTATTATGATCATCCCGTTTATCTCGTCTCTGTCAGATGATGTGATTAATGCGGTGCCGCAATCCCTGCGTGACGGGTCTTATGCGCTAGGGGCCACGCAGGCGGAAACCATTCGCCAAGTTGTGCTTCCTGCGGCGTTGCCAGGCATTGTATCTGCGGTCTTGCTGGGGGTTTCGCGGGCAGTTGGTGAAACTATGATTGTGGTTATGGCGGCGGGACAAGGCGCGAATTTGACCGTGAATCCGCTGGAAGCTGTCACAACAGTGACGGTGCAAATTGTGATGTTGATTACGGGTGATACCGAGGCGTCAACGGCGGCGGGGCCTGCCTTTACGCTAGGGTTTACGCTTTTTTGTATGACTTTACTGTTAAATATTGTGGCTTTGCGCGTGGTGCGTAAATACCAAGAAGCGTATGATTAGGGGTTTATGATGTCAGACTTTTCTCATCTTGCAGCGCACCATACGTCCAAGCGGGCATCTGCTATGGTCAAGAAGCGTAATGCGGCGCAGAAGCGGCTGAAGGCTTATGGTATTGCGGCGGTTTTGTTTTCTGGGTTGGCGCTGGCTACTTTGATGTGGACGGTGATTGGCGATGCAACAGGGGCGATACGTGAAAATTATGTGACGTTGCCTGTGACGTTGTCGGCGGATAAAATTGACCCTGCTAAAATCGGCAAAGCGGATTTTTCGGGGATCACTAAGGCCGCCCTGAGAGAGTATTTTCCGACGGTCAAAAAACGTAAAGTAAAGCGCCAGTTGTATGATGTGGTCAGCAGTGGCGCCGCTTTTGAATTGCGCGCGCGGGTGATAGAAGACCCGTCATTGATCGGGCAGACGATTGACTATCGGTTCTTGGCGTCCGATGTGTCTGATTTATACCTTAAAGGGTCTTATGGCACGCTGGTCGATCAAGGCATTGATCAAGGCATTCGGATTGCCCAAACAGGCAAGTCGGGGATTTATTCAGTGCAGGCGGATCAGCCGATTTTCGCAACGGTTACATTGGAAATTCAACAAGAGCTGTTGAAACGTGCGGCGCGGCTGGACGGTAAAATCGGGCAGGAAAACAACGGTGTTCGGGTTTTTAAACAACGCTTAGATGTGGCGACGAACGCAGATAAAAAGGCCGAGTTTCTAGTGCAGGTTGAGGCGCGTATGGCCAAGCGTGATGCCTATATTGTTGAAGCAGAGCATTTGCGTGCCCTTGCCAAATCCGAGACATATTCGGGTAAGATCGATAAGTTTATGCCCTCTATTCTAGCCCGTGTTGGCGATGGCTGGATCAAGTTTATAGAGATTAATCCTAACGGCGGTCTGGCAAAAGAGATGTTGCCTATTGGCGATGTGACACAGGTTGGCGCAGGTCAGTGGGAACTGTTTGTAAACAGCACGCCTGAAGTGGCGCGTAAGACATCTGACAACCAAATCATTTGGCTGGAAACATTACGTGCACAAGGCCGTGTGGATGATAATTTCAACTGGCGTTTCTTTACATCAAGTGACAGTCGCGAGCCTGAACTTGCGGGTATCTGGGGGGCGTTGATCGGGTCGATATTAACCATGAGCGTGACCTTCGTGCTGGCTTTTCCAATCGGGGTTTTCTCGGCGATTTATCTGGAAGAATTTGCGCCTAAAAACAGGCTGACGGATTTTGTTGAGGTGAATATCAACAACCTCGCCGCAGTGCCGTCGATTGTGTTCGGCCTGTTAGGGCTGTCGGTTTTCCTAGGGGTGTTTGGTGTGCCACGCTCGGCACCGCTGGCTGGCGGGATTGTGCTGGCGTTGATGTCATTGCCGACAATTATTATTGCATCCCGTGCCGCGATCCGCGCCGTGCCACCGTCCATTCGGGATGCCGCACTTGGGTTGGGGGCGTCTAAATTGCAAACCTCGTTCCACCATGTGCTGCCCCTCGCGATGCCGGGTGTTTTGACAGGGGCGATTATTGCAATGGCGCAGGCTTTGGGCGAAACTGCACCGCTGATTATGATCGGTATGGTGGCGTTTATTGTGGATATTCCCCATGGCATTACCGACAGCGCATCGGTGTTGCCTGTGCAGGTTTTCCGCTGGGCAGACTTTCCTGAACGCGCATTTGAGGCCCGCACAGCGGCCGCGATTTGTGTGTTGTTGGTCTTCCTTATATTGATGAACGCCTTCGCGGTGTTCTTACGCAAAAAGTTTGAACGTCGGTGGTAGATATGCATCTGAACCGAGACCTGAAAGAGGGCAAAATGGCCAAAGATACCAACCAAGTAGATTTGAAAATTAAGGCGCGGGGCGTCGATGTTTTCTATGGCGATTTACATGCGATCAAGAATGTCGATGTGGACATTCAAGACCATGCTGTGACGGCGTTTATTGGCCCCTCTGGCTGTGGTAAATCTACGTTTTTGCGCTGTTTGAACCGTATGAATGACACGATTGATATCTGCCGTGTGACGGGGGATATTACGCTTGATGGCGTTGATATTTATGACCCGTCGATTGATCCTGTGCAATTACGTGCGCAAGTGGGCATGGTGTTTCAAAAACCAAATCCGTTCCCTAAATCAATCTATGATAATGTAGCTTACGGGCCGCGTATTCACGGGTTAACCAGTTCAAAATCTGAACTGGATGGCTTGGTCGAATGGGCGCTGACCCGTGCGGGATTATGGAAAGAGGTTTCCGATCGGTTGGATAAACCTGGTACTGGATTGTCAGGTGGGCAACAACAAAGGTTGTGTATTGCCCGTGCAATTGCGGTGCAACCAACGGTTATTTTGATGGATGAGCCGTGTTCGGCGCTCGATCCAATTGCAACCGCGATTATTGAAGAATTAATCGATGATTTACGGTCAAAATTCAGCATTGTGATTGTGACCCATTCGATGCAACAGGCCGCGCGTGTGTCACAAAAGACTGCCTTTTTCCATCTTGGGGATTTGGTGGAATTTGGTGATACCGAGGAAATTTTCACCTCACCCAAAGATCAGCGGACACAAAATTATATTACCGGCAGGATCGGTTAGGAGCAGTTATTATGGTACAAACTCATATCGTTACGCGGTTCGATAAAGAACTTAGCGAAATCGAAGCGCTGTTGGTTCAAATGTCTGACAAGGTGATTGTTCAGATGCGCGAGTCTGCACGTGCGTTAAAACACGGGGACGCTGAGCTGGCTGAAAAAGTTGCAAATGCGGATACTGTGATTAACAATCTAGAGAAAACAATCGACGAAAAAGCCATTCGTTTGATTGCGTTGCGCCAACCGATGGCTGAGGATTTACGCAGTGCGGTCTCGACGCTGAAAATTTCGCAAAATCTGGAACGTATGGGCGATTATGCCAAGACATTATCCTACCGCGTTCGCGCAGTTAATGACTTTTCTGCGATGAAGCCTGTGTTGAAACGGATTGCCAAGATGTCGAACCAAGTTGCCGATATGTTGGACATGGTAATGGTGGCATATGTCAACCAAGACCTTGAAAAAGCAGAAGAAGCGCGGCTTGCAGACGAAGATATTAATGAGCGTACAGACGCGATGTTTCGTGAATTACTGACCTATATGATGGAAAATCCCAGAAACATCGAACCTTGTACGCATCTGTTGTTTATCGCCAAAAACCTAGAACGTTCAGGCGATCAGGTCAAAAATATTGCAGAACAAGTTCATTACTTGGTCACGGGCGAGACGTTCGAGAATTAAGGGGCTGTTATGTCATTTGGAGGCCCTAAAATTCTGATTGTTGAGGATGAACCTTCGCAACTTGAATTGCTGAGTTATAATCTGTCTGTGGAGGGCTATGAGGTTCTAAAAGCCGAGACAGGCGAAGAGGGATTGTTGATCTTGCAAGAGCAAGAGGTCGATTTGGTTCTGCTCGATTGGATGTTACCTGAAATTTCTGGGCTGGAAGTTTGTCGCCAGATTAAGCGCGGAAAAACCACTAAGGCAACGCCTGTGATTATGCTGACCGCGCGGGGTGAAGAAGAAGACAAAGTGCGCGGTTTAGATACCGGCGCGGATGATTACATCGTCAAGCCTTATTCGATTAAGGAACTGCTGGCACGGGTGCGTGCAGGACTGCGTCGTAAGTCTGCATCGGGCAGTACCGATGTGTTAATCTATGATTTACTGAGCATGGATTTGGTGCGGCATAAGACGACAATTGCGGAAAAACCTATTCACTTAGGGCCGTTGGAATTTCGCTTGCTGAAGGTGTTCATGGAAGCCCCCGGGCGGGTTTGGTCGCGCGAACAATTGCTCGATCGTGTTTGGCGGGACAGTCTGGACGTTGATACGCGCACTGTGGATGTGCATATCGGGCGGTTGCGCAAGCAGTTGAATAAAGTGTCTGACATTGACTATGTGCGCACGGTGCGTGGCTTTGGCTACTCTTTGGATAAACCTTCTTGAATTGGTAATATAATATTACCAATGTTGACATTTGTCGTGAAACCCCCAGAATAAGCCAGATAATCTAGCAACGGGGTGTGTCTATGGAAATGCCAACGCCAGATAGCGGTGTTCTGGAACGCAAAGCGCAGATTGTGGCGCAGTTGCGATCTGTGATGGCACCCGATGCGGTGATTGATGCGCCACAAGAAACCAGAGCTTATGAATGCGATGCGCTGACGGCTTATCGCTGTCCGCCCATGGTCGTGGTCTTGCCCAGCTCGACCCAAGAGGTTGCAGAGGTTCTAAAGATTTGTAGCGCACAAAATGTGCCCGTTGTGCCGCGCGGCGCGGGTACATCGCTGGCTGGCGGTGCGATGCCCACGGCGGATTGCGTGGTTTTGGCGGTCACGAAACTAAACGATGTGTTGGAAATAGATTACGATAATCGCTTTATTCGCGTCCAATCAGGGCGTACCAATCTATCGGTAACAGACGCTGTGGCCGATAATGATTTTTTCTATGCGCCTGACCCGTCCAGCCAGTTGGCCTGTGCCATTGCGGGCAATGTGGCGATGAACTCAGGCGGTGCGCATTGTTTGAAATACGGGGTGACCACCAACAATCTGTTGGGTGTCAAAATGGTGATGATGGACGGTGAAGTTGTTGATATAGGCGGGGCTTATCTGGATAGTGCTGGCCTTGATCTGCTGGGCGTAATTTGTGGTTCTGAAGGGCAGTTGGGTGTAGTGACAGAAGCCACTTTGCGGATTTTGCGTAAACCCGAAGGCGCGCGGCCGGT
>NVSA01000170.1 GCA_002401045.1 Paracoccaceae bacterium | reverse complement strand
GCAAGGGGCGTCCTTCTTTGCTTATGATGCCGCCCCAAAACGTATGGGCGATTTGCCTGATCGCGCAAAACGGGCAGGGGTGTCTATTGAGGTTTTGACCCAAGACCCTGTCGGCGGGGATGCTGATTTCGATTGTGTGATCTTAGATGTGCCATGTTCAGGCACAGGCGCTTGGCGGCGTAACCCCGAAGGTAAATGGCGCTTAACGGCGACAGATCTGGCTGATGTCATCGCCACCCAACAACAGATTTTGACCCGTGCCAGCCAGCTTGTCAGCGATGAGGGCCACCTAATCTATATGACCTGTTCTGTACTGCGCGATGAAAACCAAGATCAAATTGCCCCGTTTTTGGAGCAAAATAGCGGTTGGGTGATGCACTCTGAGCGTAATATTGAACCCTTAAGCAATATGGACGGATTTTTCGTCGCGGTTCTAAGTCGCGGATAGCCTATAGTTGAACAAGTCAACTATAGGTTGCGTTGATATCTTTTTTGTCTCACTCTGAGCACAGGAGGTACCAAGCATGAAAGCCCTATCTACTCTATTGCAGAGCCTGCGGGTTCTTGACGGTGTTCTAGGGGCGATCTTTATCGCCTTGGTGGCAGGCGTCGTTTGGGTTGTGCCCAATATGGCCCCTCATTTACGCCCCTTGGTCTATAGCATTCCCATTGCGGTGGGGGCCTCGGCTATCATGACCTATTTTGTGATGCGGCGTCGTTTTAACTTAAGCCCCCGCGAGACTGCAAAGACGGCAGTGCTGTACCGGCGTATGGTGCCACAACGCTGGGTGCAAGAATTGTTCGATGATCTGCCGATTGCGTTGTTGCGTCTTTCCCGAGACGGCAGGATTAAGCAAACCAATCAGTTCTCACGCAAGATACTTGGGCTACGGGAGGGCGATACCCCTTATTTAAGCGATATCGTCTCAGGTATGACACGTCCGGTGACAGATTGGCTGGATGAACTCAGCGAACGCGCGGCGATTGGCGACCCTAAACTTGTGCAGGTCACAGGGCCGAAATCGGAAATGTTTTTGCATGTCTCAATGCTGAGCCTTGACCGTAAAGGCGGGTCTGACTTGGTGGCTGTGATCAGCGATGCAACCGAGTTGAAAACCTTGGAGGCGCAGTTCGTTCAAAGCCAGAAAATGCAAGCGATCGGTCAGTTGGCGGGCGGCGTTGCCCATGACTTCAATAATGTTTTGACTGCTATTTCAGGCTATTGTGATTTGTTGTTGCTACGCCATGCCAAGGGCGACCCTGATTATAGCGATCTTTTGCAAATCAATCAGAATGCCAACCGCGCGGCGGCATTGGTTGAACAATTATTGGCATTTTCACGCAAACAGACGCTACAACCTAAGGTCGTGTCTGTTGATGAAGTCCTGTCAGGTATGACGCATTTTTTGAACCGTTTGTTGGGCGAGAAAACGACACTGGTGTTTTCATATGCGCATAATCTGCCGAATGTTTATGTTGATAAACGTCAATTGGAACAAGTGATTATGAATTTGGTGGTGAATGCACGCGATGCGATGTCAAAGGGCGGGCAGGTCGACATTTCGACGCAATCAACCACCTACCCAGAAGTCACGACCATTCAAGGGGCTAGAGTGCCTGCTGGCGGATATGTGCAAATTGATGTGGTCGATAGTGGCACAGGAATTGACCCTAAAAACATCAAGGCTATTTTTGATCCGTTTTTTACCACCAAAGATGTCGGCGAAGGGACGGGATTAGGATTGTCGACAGTCTACGGCATCGTCAAACAAACAGGTGGTTTTATTTTTGTCGACAGTAAAGTTGGTAAAGGCACGCGGTTTAGATTGCTGTTACGAACCACGAACTTGAAAAAACCAGAAGTGACAGAAGATAAAAAGAATGTAGTTGTTTCAAACAGTTCTCTCAAAGGTCTCTGCATTTTATTGGTTGAGGACGAGTTGCCAGTACGCAGTTTTGCCGCGCGTGCTTTGCGTATGCAACATATGGAAGTTCTCGAAGCAGCCTCTGCCGAAGAGGCACTTTCCTTGATCAAAGATCTGGATTTGAAAATTGACGTTGTGATATCGGATGTGGTCATGCCAGGTGAAGATGGCCCAAGCTGGGTGCGTAAAGCCAAGCTGGATCGCCCTGATTTAAAAGTCATCTTTGTTTCGGGCTACGCCGAGGAAACCTTTTCCAAGGAATTCGGTGAAATTTCAGATGCGAAATTCTTGGCTAAACCGTTTTCGCTCAAAGCGCTTATTCAGACCGTGCATGACATTCATTCAGCCTAAAGTTTGATGTTCTCATAGATGTCAAAGTCGTCGGAATAGCTGGTTTGCAATTCTTGCAAAAGCTTAGGACTGAGTTCAAGTTCCATTTTTGGCGATACATTACTTTGGGGCAGGGTGAACTGCTTTTTCAGGCGCTTTTTCATGAAGTCAGTCATTATATCCATCTGCTCGTACCTGAATAAATTGGTCATACCGACATCGCCCTCTTTGTTTAAAACAAACTTTGCCTGACTGCCAAATTTGGCAAACTCTGGTATGTCGTCTTGTAGATAGCCCTCGATAAACTGATTGAAACTCAGGTGTTGCGTGCTGTTAGGCTTGCCGACCAGTTCATCCCGCGCGCGATACCGGTACCAACTGCCCAGCCAATCAACGGGTTCACGAAAGGCGGCAATGGTGTGTGGTTCGCTGTCCATCACAGTGTTTAAAAACGGTAAGATAAAACGTTGGTATTTACGATAAGGCGTATGTTTGATCCGTGGATTCTTTGACAGGCGCATTTCACACAAATTGCCCAAAGTTATCTCAACCGCTGTTGACGCTGTCTTGGGCATTGAAAAGAAAACCAGTTTTTCTTTGAGGAAAATCAACATATTAAGGGCCTGAATATTAATTTGGATAGCGTTCACACATCATAAACTATCTTGAACGAAAGTATAATCATAAAATTTACCTTGAAATGTTCCCTTTTTGGTCTCATAACGGGATCAGGAACACAAAGAGAACAAACGACTCGTTGTTGAAACGACGACAATGTGAAATATTAGGAGCGAATGATATGGGCGCAGCTGTACTTAAAATGAATAATAAACGAGCAATGGATAAGAAAAAAGCATTAGAAGCAGCTTTGGGTCAGATTGAGCGTCAATTTGGCAAGGGCTCGGTTATGAAATTGGGTCAAGACAATCCTGCATTAGAGATTGCGTCTACGTCTTCGGGGTCGCTGGGGTTGGATATTGCACTTGGTATCGGCGGTTTGCCCAAAGGGCGGATCGTTGAAATTTATGGCCCTGAAAGCTCTGGTAAAACCACGTTGGCACTGCACGCGATTGCAGAAGAGCAGAAAAAAGGCGGTATTTGTGCCTTTGTTGATGCAGAACATGCGCTTGACCCCAGCTACGCCAAAAAACTGGGCGTGGATTTGGATGAGTTGCTGATCTCCCAGCCCGATGCGGGGGAGCAAGCCTTGGAAATCACCGACACCTTGGTGCGTTCTGGTGCTGTGTCTATGGTGGTGATCGATTCGGTTGCCGCTTTGACGCCTAGGGCAGAACTTGAGGGCGATATGGGCGATCACCAAGTGGGTGCCCAAGCGCGTCTGATGTCCCAAGCCATGCGTAAGTTGACAGGATCGATTTCTAAATCTGGTTGTATGGTGATTTTTATCAACCAAATCAGAATGAAAATTGGTGTGATGTTTGGCTCGCCTGAAACCACTTCAGGCGGTAACGCATTGAAATTCTACGCTTCTGTACGTCTCGATATTCGCCGCATTGGTGCGATTAAAGATCGCGACGAAATTGTCGGCAACCAAACCCGTGTGAAAGTTGTGAAAAACAAAGTAGCACCGCCTTTCAAACAGGTTGAATTTGACATTATGTACGGCGAAGGCATCTCAAAGCGCGGCGAATTGATTGACCTAGGTGTCAAAGCTGGCTTGGTCGAAAAAGCAGGCTCTTGGTTCTCTTATGGCGATGAACGCATCGGGCAGGGACGTGAAAATGCGAAAAACTATCTGAAAGATAACCCGCGTTTGGCGTTGGAGCTGGAAGATAAAATTCGTGCGGCACATGGCTTGGATTTCGAGATGCCACCAGAAGAGCAAATTGAAAAAGATGATGACGCTGTTGTCGAAACATAAGTTCCGTAAGATTTTGAATTCAAAGCGGTTTGGCATTGCCCAAGCCGCTTTTTTTCTGCCAATAAGGATTGATCCATCCACCCGATCTGATCTTTAAGTCATTTTGTCGCGTGTTCTAGCGGCATCATACCCAAAGTTTAGGGCGATTTGCCCTGTAGACAGCCCCGATGGGCTTGGCTAAAACCCTTAAAACACACTAGCGGATACATCAGATGACCAGCGTAAACGACATTCGTTCTACTTTCCTTAATTTCTTTGATAAAAACGATCACCAAGTGGTGCAAAGTTCGCCTTTGGTGCCGCGCAATGATCCAACATTAATGTTTGTTAATTCAGGCATGGTGCAGTTTAAAAACCTGTTCACAGGGCAAGAAACACGGGACTATCAGCGTGCGACATCGGCGCAAAAATGTGTCCGTGCAGGGGGCAAGCACAACGATCTGGACAATGTCGGGTACACCGCGCGCCACCATACATTTTTTGAGATGATGGGTAACTTTTCGTTTGGGAATTACTTTAAAGAACAAGCGATTATCTATGCTTGGGATCTTATCACCAAGGAATTTGGCATCGACAAAACCCGCCTCTATGTCACGGGTTATCACACCGATGATGAAGCGGCTGATATTTGGAAAAAATACGCAGGTCTGCCTGATGACCGCATTATTCGCATTGCGACGGATGACAACTTTTGGCGCATGGGGCCGACAGGGCCTTGCGGGCCTTGCACCGAAATTTTCTATGATCACGGCGACCACATTTGGGGCGGCCCTCCAGGCTCGCCCGATGAAGACGGCGACCGTTTTATTGAGATTTGGAACGTGGTGTTCATGCAAAATGAACAACATGGCGATGGTTCTTTAACGCCGCTTGAAATGCAATCCATTGATACTGGCATGGGCATTGAGCGGGTCGCGGCACTTTTGCAAGGTAGCCACGATAATTACGACACCGATTTGATGAAAGACCTGATTGAGGCCTCGGCACAGGCAACGGGCATTGACCCATATGGCGATCAAAATGTGCATCACCGTGTGATTGCCGATCATTTGCGCTCTACCTCATTTTTAATCGCCGATGGTGTTCTGCCGTCGAATGAGGGTCGTGGAT
>NVSA01000169.1 GCA_002401045.1 Paracoccaceae bacterium | reverse complement strand
AAAACAGGGTCAAAATCAAGGTTTTTTGCTCAAAATTAGGTAAAAACGACGACCTGGTCCTCTTTTTTGGATTTTAATAATATACTTGAAAAGTTCCCGAATCCCATCGTCGTATATTATAATATCCGATCCACAATCATGCCAAAGTTTCTCTAGCTCAGACGTCGATAACTCTTGCAGCTTTAAAGTAAGAAAATCAACCAAATCGATTTTTTCACTTTGCTTTAAATTGCGAACAAACATACTCAGCGCAGCTTCTGGGCTGTCAAAAATATCGGAAACATCTTGGTGAAAAAACATACAAAGTTCTTTAAAGACAATCATTTGTGTATCCTGTTGATCCATATTCATTCCAATATATTATATAAAAACCTAACGTTCATCAATAACCTAAGCCCGTTCAATCACACGGTAAACACCCCGCCCAGTTTTCATCAACTTCCCCGCGTCGCACAGCGCGCGCAGGGCGCGGTGGGTGGCTGCATAGCTTAGTCCTAATTCGCTGGCAAAGGCTCCAATGTCTGTCGTCATCCAGCCCAGAACCATGCCTGCTAGCACACGGTCTTTGGCACTGTTAATCGCCAAAACCTCCATCTTTTGGCGGTAGCCCTGAACTTGTCGCGCGAACCCTGCAAGCACGTTCAATGCAAAGGTATCATCCGTGCGAAAAGCCGCCAAAATTGCTTTTTTATTTACGTCCAGAACCCGACACTCACTGCGCGCCAAAGCGTCACAATGATAGCTGTCTGAAAACAACGAAGCTTCGGCAAAATACGTACCTGCCTTCACGCTATGCACTGTCACCACCGCGCCGTCTTGCGTCACCCGCGACATCTGCACGCGACCGCGTTCCAGATAGAACAACCCCCGACACGGCTCACCCTGACGGAAAACATAACCGCCCTTCTTGCACGAAAAGGATCGGATGTTTTGTGGCGGGATAGTTTCAAATGGAAAAGGTAACATATATGATTACAATCATATTAATCCCAGTAAGCACAAGCTAATATTAACGGGAAAAGGAATCCCATTATGAAACATATCGTCACCTGTCTTTTGCTCACCCTGCCAACCGCAGGGTTTGCCCAATCCCCCTCCACGGATGGTATGGATCACGCCAAGCACATGGAACAAGACGCAAATCAACAGGTTGCAATCGTCCCAACCGAGGTTGGTCAGTCTGCCTTTGCCGCTATTGGTGAAATCGTCGAAATTTTGATGCAAGACCCCAAGACTGATTGGTCAAAAGTCAACATCACAGCGCTGCGCGATCACTTGGTCGACATGAACACCCTGACAACACAGGCGTCCGTTGATACGCAAATCTTGGATCAAGATATCATCTTTACAGTCGATGGGGATGCAGACAGTATCGGTGCAATCCAGCGTATGGTACCCGCCCATTCAGGGGTTTTGACCACCGAATATAACTGGAAAACCAAAGCCGAAATAACCGACACAGGTGCCCAGCTTATCATCACAACGACAAATCCAAAAGACGCCGCCTTACTGCGCGGTTTGGGCTTTTTCGGCATCATGGCACTGGGTTCGCATCACCAACCCCACCACATCGCAATCGCACGGGGGCAATCGGTGCATTCACACGACCACTAGATCAGCGCCCAATAGACACATATTCAAACCCTGCCGCGCGCGCCTCGGCGGGGTCGTAAATATTGCGTAAATCAGCCATTTTAGCATCCCTCATCAGGCCTGACATTTAGCTAAGTCTAAACCACGTAATTAGCAGAACCATTAAAAATCAAAATTAATATCGTTCAAATCCGTCAATGTTAACCCATTCAAAAATATCGTTTCAAGTGTCCAAAATTGACCCTCGGCAAATTCATATACTGCAGTGGCAATATATACTCCATTACTGTCTTCAGTTGCATTGTCCAACACGTCTTGAATATCATTCAAATAACTGTTTCCAGATAAATCCAACGTATCATACAATAGTTCAAAATCTTGAACTGTACTGTGCCCTACCGTTTCCCCAAAGACAAAAACATCGGCGCCAGTTCCGCCCAACATAAAGTCATTATTACTACCGATAAGCTGATCATCACCATCTTCACCGATCAATCTGTTATCGCTTCCACTCGCCACCAAAATATCGTTACCGGTCCCCCCACGCAAAACATTTCCAGTACCACCAGCATTTATAACATCATCACCAGAGCCACCCAGCAATCGATCACTGCCACCATCGCCATATAACGTGTCATTCCCCTTACCGCCCCAAAGCGTATCGTTACCGAAACCTCCAAACAGCGTATCTATGCCACGTCCACCCTTCAGAAGATCATCATCCCGATCCCCGTAAAGTTGGTCGTTGCCATTGCCACCCATCACAAGGTCTTCTCCGTCACCTCCATGAATGGTATCATGCCCCCCACGACCTTCGATCTGATCACCAGCCCGCGTTCCAATCATTGATTGATCCGTGTTCAAACCAATCATTCCTAGCCCGCTAGATTGATCCCAAACCGTACCGTCATCGAACTCAATTCTCTCGTATCTGTCGAAAAAGAAGATGCCTGAATCATAACCGCTGGCACGATGTCCAATAAGCTGTAGTCCATAGCCGCCTAATCCATCTTCAAGACCGATTGCAAGCGTATCATCATCAAAATTCCATATTCGTAATTGGTCAGGACTTAAGCCAATAATTCGAAGCGTATCCGTGTCAAAACCACTACCATCATCATAAATAAGAGACGTGTTATCATTGGTTCCATCGCCCGCCCTTAATATATAGACATCGCTTCCATTTCCACCCCACATGGTATCATCACCAGTACCACCATCCAAAGTATCATCACCTGTATAACCAATTAAAACATCATTACCTGCACCGCCAACAAGTAAATCATCACCCATTTCTCCATAGCGACCACCATCACTACCTAAAACATCATCACCAGCGCCACCATACAGGCTGTCATTCCCTCTGCCGCCTAAAATATAGTTATCAACATTACCGCCTATAATAATATCATCATAAGCAGTTCCGATTATATCTTGCACCTGCCTAAATGCAGTGAAAACATCCGATGTAATTTCCTGCTTACCCCTTTGGGTCAAGTCAACAGTAATGCCTGTTTCAAAATCATAAAAATTAACTAAATCAGAACCTTGACCGCCAATAATACGGCCCGCAGTGCCTATAAAGACATCATCACCAGCCCCACCAAAGAGGATATTTACTCCGCTCCCACCATCTAGAGTATCATCACCTGTACCACCATAAAGCACATCATTACCCGCCTCACCGAGCAAAGTATCTGCACCTGCGCCTCCATAAATAGTATCGGCACCTTCGCCTGCGAATATTTCATCGCTGCCGGCATGGCCAAAACCAGTGTCAGAACCATCATTCAAATATATTAGATCATCGCCAATACTACCTTCACGTAGATTAGCTTCATCCGTAGCAACAATTACAAGGCCTCCATCACCATTCGAGGCTGAGAACCCTGTTGACCCATCCCAAACGGTCCCATCGTCGAATTCAACCCGTTCAAAATAATGGAAAAAATCCCCTATAGTCGACCCGCTCAAACGGATGGTTCCGTAGCCACCCAAACCATCTGGAATTCCGATACTTATTCGGTAAGAACTGTTAGCACTCTGAAAAACAAGAAGCTCACTTGGGTCAAAACCAACCATCCGTAACGTGTCTGTTCCGTCGTTTAATCCTTCATAGATCCTTGAGTATTCAGACCCTGTTAGACCGATAGGGGCATCACCTATATTGATAATATAAGTATCGTCACCAGCTAAACCATATAAATGATCATAGCCTAAACCACCAACAAGCGTATCATTGCCAGTACCGCCTGTTACAAGATCATTACCCGCTCCGCCAAACAAATAATCATCGCCATCGCCAGCATATAACCAATCATCACCGAGCGACCCATATAAAGTGTCGCTTCCAGCCAAACCTTCGATTTGTTCATCTAAATTACTGCCGACGATAATGTCGTCGTTAATAGTTCCTAAAATAGTAATCATACTATATTGATCCTAATTAAAGTTATTTTTATAAATCACTTCAAAATTAGCCCAATAATACGGCAAAACTTAGACACTCATAATCTCACAAGTAACGATTAAGCCACGCCCTCGTCCCCTACCGCCCAATCGATACATATTCGAACCCTGCCGCGCGCGCCTCGGCGGGGTCGTAAATATTGCGTAAGTCAGCCATTTTAGCATCGTTCATCAGGCCTGACATTTTCACCAGATCAAGGGCGCGAAATTCGTTCCATTCGGTTAGTACAACCACCGCATCAGCGCCTTGCACAGCCGTATATGCATCCTCAATCCACGTCACCGACGGCAAGAGTTCTTCGCCCTCTTTGCGCCCTTGTGGATCAACCACATGCACGTCTGCACCCGCGCCGACCAGCGCGGGGACAATCGTCAATGACGGGCTGTCACGCATGTCATCGGTGTTGGGCTTAAACGTCACCCCCAACACAGCGATTTTCTTACCTGCCACCTTATCACCGCAAAGATACATAATCCGATCCGTCATCTGACGTTTACGGTCTTCATTGATAGCAATCACTTGTTCGACGATTTTCACAGGGCTGGCATGTTCTTGGCCAATGCGTGCTAACGCTTTGGTATCTTTGGGAAAACAAGACTCGCCATAGCCTGGACCTGCATGTAGAAACTTACTGCCAATGCGCTGATCCATGCCCATGCCTTTGGACACAGATTGTATATCGGCACCGACTTTTTCGCATAGGTTTGCAATCTCGTTAATAAACGTAATCTTAGTCGCCAAAAATGCGTTGGCCGCATATTTGATCATCTCGGCGCTTTCCAGATCGGTATAAACAATCGGGGCTTCACGCAATGCAAGGGGGCGGTAAATTTTCGCCATCACCCCCCGTGCGCGGTCATTTTCAATGCCTACCACCACACGGTCAGGGCGCATAAAATCTTCAATTGCAGCCCCTTCGCGCAAAAACTCTGGGTTTGAGGACACATCAAAATCCGCATCAGGGTTTTCTGCGCGGATCACCCGCGCAACTTCGCGGTTTGTCCCCACTGGCACCGTCGATTTCGTCACAACAACCGTATAGCCCTTCAGGCTACGGGCAATTTCACGTGCCGCCGCGTAGACATAAGTCAAATCCGCATGACCATCGCCGCGACGCGTTGGCGTGCCCACCGCGATAAAAACCGCCTCGGCATTCCCCACAGCAGTCTCAAAATCCAACGTAAAATTCAGTCGCTTTTTCGCGACATTCTTGGCCATCATATCTTGCAGACCCGGTTCATAAATCGGCACATCACCACGGTTCAGCGCCTCAATTTTTGCAGGCAGCTTATCAACACAGGTTACATCATGCCCGAAATCGGAAAAACATACCCCCGATACAAGCCCTACATAGCCTGTCCCAATCATCGTTAATTGCATTGTTTGCCCCTGCTTTTCACGCCCTTAATATAGGGTGATTATGACAATATTAGGGATTATCTCACATATTTACTAGGTTTAGACCGCCGCTTTGGGCAAGGTAATCAAAAAACATGTGCCATGCGGGTCAGATGACACCAACTCAAGCGTCCCGCCATGTGCCGCGACCAGTTCATGCGAGATTGCC
>NVSA01000168.1 GCA_002401045.1 Paracoccaceae bacterium | reverse complement strand
CAAGCCCCGCCTGAAGCAAAACCAAGTAGGAACCGCGTGACCGCTTGTCGGTCGGGGTCGCTTTAGCCCCAGCAGGTTCGGGTGGTTGCTAGAACGCGTTGGCAACAGCGCGTCCAGATGAATGGTCGCCACGGGGCGTAAGCCCTATGACAAAATCCGGCTTACAGGCCATCCGCATATAAACATCAGCTGTCCGTGTTATTCACAAGGTGTATGCCGCCAAAGCATAATTGTACGATATCGTGGATCGCGGCAAAGAGAGATATTGAAAAGCTTGCAAGAACGACAAGTACATGTAGATGTGAGGGGGAAGGCATACAGAGCTTTTTGTTTCATCAAACGCTGTCACGATGCGGTACTGGTTTGGCTTTGTTTTAAAAAAATTACTTTGGGAATATCAATGAATTCTATTAAGCTATCAAAGCCATTCATTGGTCGCGTTTTGCGGTTTATAGGCTTCTTTATCATTGTGATCGGCTGTGCCGCTTGGACTGTAACAGCCCTTACGGTACATTTTACGGGCGGCTTGCTTTATACATCGCTGGCAATTGTCGCTGTTTGCGGGGTTGCGTGTCTTGGGCTGCGCATGCGTGCGCGTCGTCTTGGATGGTTGATGCTTTTGTTGTCGGCGATTGCAAGCGCGGGATGGTATCAAACGATCCGTCCTTCGCATGACAGGCAATGGGCCTTTGATGTGGAACGCAATGTGAAGGCACAAATTGCGGGTGATATTGTACATTTAGAGGATGTGCGAAATTTTGAATGGAAAACAGCGTCTACTGCGAATGTTTCATGGGAAAGCCGTGACTATGACCTGACCAAGCTTGCGACGGTCGACATGCTGACATCTGTTTGGGATAACCCTGACATTGCGCATTTGCTGGTTAGCTTTGGCTTTTCAGACGGCAAACAGGTCGTATTTTCGGTTGAAACACGCAAAGAAGCGCATGAAGAATTTAATATTAAGGGCGGTTTTTTTAGACAGTTTGAGCTGATACTCATTGCCGCTACTGAGCTAGATATTGTTAAGCTGCGTACAAATTACCGTAAGGAAGATGTGCGGCTTTACCCGATTAGTCTAGATGCAGATCAGCGCCGAAGTTTGTTTATCTCATATCTTGAGCTGGCAAATCAGCTGGCGGAGAAACCAAAGTTTTACAATACGATAACTGCGAACTGTACGACGACTGTTTATCCGTTAGCCCAAGTGATTAAGCCAGATATGCAGCTTGATTGGCGTTTGATTATGTCAGGACATTTGCCCGATTATATTGAGAAACTTGGTGGGTTTGATCCAAATATCCCGAAAGAGCAGCGCTATGCGGACGCGGCAATCACTGATTTGGCTTCGTCGTCGGATAGTCCTTACTATTCAAAATTGATCCGCCGCCAAATAACGGAGTGACCGCTTGTCGGTCGGGGTCGCTTTAGTTCTAGCGCCCAGATGAACGGTCGCCACGGGGCGTAAGCCCTATGACAAGATCCAGTTTATAGGTCATCTGCATTAAGATTTCTTACTAAAAGACTTGTAGGTGCGAGGCTAATCTTTAGTCTTTTATTTACGGATTTTATGAAATTTATTTGAAAGATAAAATATGCGACTTTTAAGACATTTTACAGCGAACGAAGAAAAGTTGGAGCCATTTCCTTTTCGTCGAGAACTTTCAATGGCTGCATATTTGATAGAGAACGAGGGTGTTCTTGAGCTAGATGCGGACACCTATACGGATGTTAGTGTTTTTGACGATGAGATTGCGCTTAAAGGTGGTCAAGAATTTAAAAATAAGGATGGTCGGTTAGATCTATTACTGACGTATTCGCAAGAATGCATTGGCATAGCTGAATTGAAAATGGGAAGGTTAAACTATGACCACCTTAAACAGTTAGAAGGTTACCTCGCTCAAAAAGAACAGATTTTAGAAAAACACCCAGATATAGTTAACTTGGAAGTGAATCCACAGCCCAAATGGGTTGGTGTGTTAGTTGGTTCCTCAATATCACCTGAATTAGCTGAAAAAATATCTAATGGGTATTCATACTTTGGTGCGCCCATTGCGGCGCTTACAATCGAGAGGTTTAGGGGGGCTAGAGGAAATGTTTATGTCACTACGGATGTATTTTTTAAGAAACCTAATGCCAGCAATCGGGATTTAACAAAATATCAGTTTCACGGAAAAACATATAATAAAGGGCGCGTTGTTCTTGAAGTCATAAAACACCATGTAGAGCAGAATCCAAACATTACGTTTGCTGAACTTGCTAAAGTGTTTCCGCAGAACACACAGGGTTCCTCAGGTGTGTTTGTCGCTGAACACGCAGCAAATAAAATCTATACCGATACCCGTAGAAAACGTCACTTTATTAAACCAGAAGAGCTGATTCAGCTTGGAGATGAAACCATTGCGGTATGCAGTCAATGGGGTGTTGGGAATATTGAAAAGTTTCTTAAAGTTGCAAAGGAACTTGGGTATGAATTGGAACCCATAAGCAATAAATAGTCAGGTGTAGTGACCTCATACCTTTTGTAGCACTCGGTTTTTACGCCGCCGCATCCAATGCGCTATGCGGTAGATTTCTAGCAAGACAAGCGGGGCGAAGTGGATATAGGCGATGCTGGGGTGATCCCAGTTATGCAGACTTGCCCAATGGATCAGCGTCAGTATTGCGGCAAGGTAGACCCCGCGTTGCAGCCATTTCCATGCGGGGCCCATTCGGCGGACGAAATAATCCCATGAGGTGATTGCCAGTGGGATAAAGATGATTAACGCAATCCAACCTGTCCAGATGTACAGGCGCGGCAGTTCATCAATCATCCGTTCTACAGAGCCTTTGTCGATATAATAGAAATAGGTGTGCAAGGCGGCGTATGCAAAGGCCGCAACGCCAAAATAGCGGCGATTTTTGCGCAACCAACGCGCGAAAGGCTTGCCTGAAAACAGTAGGGCAAGCGGGGTCATCATCAAGGTGATGATTAAAACACGTGCGGCGAATTCCCCGCTGGGGTGTACCAAAATATGAATGATGCGACTGTTCGTCGATGTCAGAGCATTGTAAACCCACAGGGCTGGTAGGATTGTTAAGAGTGCCCAAAGCCAGTAGGGGGACAGTCGTTTCAACATTGTATTTCTCCGCATGTTGGGGATGGTTGTTTGGCTTATACGCCTGATCGATGCGGTTCCGTCGGTTTTAAGGCTAATAGTCGACTAAAAAATGGTTGTTGTAAGAGCGTCCTGTAGATAGCATCCAGCTTATTGGTTATTTGTATTGTAAACTAAAAGGAATTATTATGTCTGAAATATATTTGTTGTCGTGTGTGAAATCTAAGCTTTCTTATAGTTGCCCTGCACAAGATATGTATGTGAGTGCGCTTTTTAAAAAAATGTTGAAATATGCACAGAGCAAGAACCCAGATTATATTTTTATTCTTTCTGCTAAATATGGTCTGTTGGGCTTGTCTGATATTATTGAACCTTACGAAAAAACGCTGAATAAAATGGGTAAGCACGACAGAGAAGAATGGGCTGAAGCCGTATTAGAGCAACTTAAAGATAAAACAGATGTTAAGAATGATAAATTTACTTTTTTGGCTGGGCAGAAGTATAGAGAAAACCTCATCCCTTCAATTACACATTATAGTTTACCTATGGAAGGTATGCCATTCGGTCAGCAACTAAAATGGCTTGGGGAACAATCATATGGCTGATGCATGTTGTACTTTACATGAAGCGGCAAATAGGTTGCCAAAGTTTCAACATGGGTATTCCACAGAGGATTTACTGCGTAACGGTATCTATATTGTTTTTGAAAAGGGTGAAACTGCACATGATAATCATCGCATTGTCCGTGTGGGAACGCATACAGGGCAAAATAATCTAGGCAAACGGATTTATGAACACCTTTATAAATCCAATAAAGATAGAAGCATTTTTCGAAAACATATCGGTCGATGTTTGCTTGCCGAGGATCCATTTTTGGAACAGTGGAATTTAGACGCAACGACGAAAGTAAATCGAATACGGTACAAAGATATTATTAATTTTGAACGACAAGAAGAAGTTGAAAAAGAGGTCACGCAATATATCGCGGACAATTTTTCATTTGTTGTTTTTGAAGTCGGTGATAAAGATGCAAGGCTTGATGTAGAGGCGGCACTCCTTTCAACAATCACAGCTTGCAGGGTTTGCAGTCCATCGAAAAATTGGCTTGGCTTGCAACATCAAAACCCACGAATAAGACAAGGTCTTTGGAATATTCAAGGTTTAAACAAACGTATTTTATCAACGAATGAGATGAACAGCTTAATTGAACAGTATTTTTAAATCACCCCGTCCAAACCTGCCCAGGGGCCATTGCCAAGAAGGTCTCGGCGGTTACGTCTTGATCTTTTAGCGCGGCGTCTAGGGCTTTAATCGGCGCGTCAATGGCTTCATCGGTTAGCTGGAATGTTCCCCAGTGGTGGCCAAGGGCTTGTTTGGTGTTGCACAACTTAAAGCCTGCGACGGCCTCGGTGGGGTTTTGGTGTTGGCCTTTCATAAACCAGCGTGGCTCATAGGCACCGATGGGTAGGATGGCCAGATCGAAGCCGTCAAACTTTTCGGCAGCGGTTTTGTAATTGATGCCCGCATGGAACCCTGTGTCGCCGATGTGGTAGATTTTGTGGTTCTTGGTTTCAATCACGAAGGCCGCCCAGAGCGCCATGCGGCGGTCTTTGGCACCGCGTGCTGACCAGTGGTGGCAGGGTTCAAAATGAATTTTGATGCCGAGCAATTCGATGACATCGCCCCAGTCGCCTGTTTGGATGTTTGCGTCTGTAACGGCGTCTCGGATGATGGTGTCATTGCCCAAAGGCGTGATGATTTTGGGTGCGTCACGGGTGACGAGTTTTTGCAGGGTTAATGTGTCTAGGTGGTCATAGTGGTTATGCGACACAAGGATGATGTCGATGGGCGGCAGGTCATCAAAAGCGATGCCGACAGGGTTGTGGCGCTTGGGGCCTGCAAAGGATATCGGGCTGACGCGCTGGGAATAGACGGGGTCGGTTAGAATATTCAGCCCTGCCACTTGGATCAACAACGATGCATGGCCGATCATGGTGACGGTCAGGGCATCTGTGCGCGGTGACGGTGTGGCTTGGGGGTAGGGGCTGTTGAATGTGTCAGGCCATTGGGCGGATTTCTCGCGGAATTTCCATTTCAACAGGTCGGTGATTTTACCAGGCGCTACGCCATTTGGGTTGAAAAAATGCATCCCGTCAAAATGATCACTGACGGGGCCTGTGTAATACGGGTTGTGACGGGCAGGTGTTTTGAGGGCAACCCAGCCGCCGAGTGCCGCGCCAAGGGTGCCAAGGCCAAGCCATTTTAAAACTGTTCGACGGTTCATTGGGATATCCTGCTTTGTTTGTTTAACCCGATAGCATGACCGCCCAAAGTGGCAAGGTCATCAGACATAAGACGGTTTGCCATGTGAGAATGTCGGCATAGAGGTCGGCGTCTCCGCCCATTTGTTTGGCGACAATATAGCCGTTTGAAGCGGCGGGAACCGATAGGACGAAAATGCCTGACAGTGTTTGGAGTGGGGTCAGGTTGAAAGAGGTCGCTATGGCCAGAAAAATCATTGGTAAGATCAACAGGCGCATTATGGTGCCAAACCAAATCGCTGGGGATTTTTTGGTTAGGCGCGCGATGTTTATGCCAGCCCCGACAACCAATAACCCAATGCCAAAGGCACTGCGCCCGATTAATTCCATCGCCTGTAGGAGTGCGGCGGGGATGGGAACCTTGGCGAAATTTAGCGCCAGTCCGATCAGTGAACCTTGTACCAGCGGGTTCTTTAGGACGGTTAACAGGACGGTGCGAAGCGTGGCCTGGGATGTGCCGTAGAGCGATAGGATGGAAATATTCACCAGATTGATGAACGGGATCAACACGGCCATGGCGACGGCAATCAGGGTTATGCCTTGTGTGCCAATAAAAAGTTCTGCCACTGCCAGTGCGATAAAGGCGTTCCAGCGTGTGGTGGTTTGAAACAGGGTGGTGAATTTCGGGTCGGGCAGGCGTGCTTGGGGGAGTGCCCAGCGTAGTAAGAGTAAACCCACACCCGCAAGGCACAGTGCGAGAATAAGCGCCAGTGCGAAGAGGCCGAATTTATCCAGCGACAACTCAGAACGTGTGATGGTCACAATAAGGACGACAGGTATGAGCAGGCGAAAGCTTAGGGCTTCGATCCCCGCCCATTGTGATTTTGGTACCAGTTTAGTGGCGCAGATCAGGTATCCCACGATCATCGTCAAGGCGACGGGTAAAATAGACAGAGCAAGAGACATTTATAGGTTCATTCGTAATTTTGGCTAACATGCAGGGGTTTTGGGGGCTTGTCGAGTGTCACTAGCCTTGGGTGATTCGCGGCTCAAATGGTTAAATTTCGTAATGTTCTCAGTATGTTCCGTTTGCGGCTAAAAAAATATGGGACTGTATGGGAAAAAGTTTCACCCTATGAAGCATACCATATGTTGTGGTCTGTTTTCGGACTTCAACAACAAAAGCTAAAAAATGGCTAAATTGAGGCAGCTTGAAACTATGTTTCACGGCTACTATGGATGGTTTCCCATAAGTTACCCATAAAAAACTGTTGATTTCCATA
>NVSA01000167.1 GCA_002401045.1 Paracoccaceae bacterium | reverse complement strand
TGAATGTTGTGGCGGCAGCGCGCGGGTCAAGCGTGCTGGCGGACAATCCGAAATGCACAACTGCAAATGCCAAGATTGATGCGAATATCGCGATTACTCCTTTGCCCATGAATGCGCCCCTATTCTGCTGGTTTCAAAGCGGCGCGAAGGGCCACGTTCATAATGAAAGAACCCAAGAACTCAGATTCAGTGAGCTGGCCGTCTTGATTAAGGTCGGCGCGCATCATGTCAAAACTGACAGCTTGGCGGTGTTCTAATGCGGATACGGCGTTGTCTTTATTGCGATCCCACAGGCCGAATACGATTTTTAGGGCTGTATCATAGGCTTGAACGCGGCCTGTTTCTTCGGCGATATTACGCATACCGAAACCCCAGCTGGAAAATTCTTCTACGCTTAGGCTTTCGTCTTCATCGCCGTCCATGGACACAAAAATATCGCGCCCCATTGTTTGCATTTCAGGTGCGGTCAGAATGCCGTCACTGTTTGCATCCGCGCCCGTAAAGCCTAGCCCTGCTAATTGCTTTCCCTCTGGTTCGGCGAATGCTAGCGTTGTTGTGAATGCGAAGACGCAAGCGGTTATCATCGTTTTTTTCATAGTATCTCTCCCGTAGTGAGTAGTTGTTTATGTGTTCTAAGCTGAATAAACTTTACATGGAACATAAATTATGTCAATAATATATTACACGGAACATAAAAATGAGTGACCGACAGGAGGCACCCGTTTATTTGGATAGCATCGGGCGTTATATTGGGTTTGCACATGGGTCTTGTGGGCGTTTGTGCGAAAAATTGCTGGAACCGCATGGGTTGTCTTTGCGACACTGGGTGATCTTGTCCGCCTTGTGGCGGCAAGACGGGTTAACCATTGGTCAGATCGCACAATATTATCATGTGAACCCCCCTGCCGCGTCGCGCATTTTGAACCGTATGGAAAAAGATGGCTGGGTTCGTAAAAAATCAGACGTTGCAGATAAGCGTACAACTTTTATATTTCTAACCCCGAAAGCCAAAGAAAAATCCCATTTGGTGGATTTTTATCAAAGCGTGAATGACCACCTGAGCGAAGGGTTTTCAGAGCAAGAGCAGCGCCAAGTGCGGGATTTGTTAAGCCGCATGGGGGCAAACGCACAAAAGGTGATGCAAAAGCTTGGTTGACAGGCCGTCCCCATGGGCATAAATACCCAAGTAATTCATAGGAAGTTCTAAACTTCTGGTCTAAGGACGCGTCCAAGATCACCACCAGTCAGCGAGTTTCGCCCACTGGTGTCTTTTGCGTTTGGCCAGTTGCTTTCTACAAAACCGCAACGCATGGGTCGAAAGGCACAAGATATGTTTGAAAATCTCTCCGATCGCCTAACGGGCGTTTTTGACAAACTCACCAAACAAGGTGCGCTTTCCCAAGAAGATGTATCTGTTGCCTTACGCGAAGTGCGTGTGGCCTTGCTGGAGGCGGATGTTTCCTTGCCTGTTGCACGGGACTTTGTCAAAGCGGTGCAAGAAAAAGCATCCGGTCAATCGGTGACCAAATCGGTGACCCCTGGCCAGCAAGTTGTCAAAATCGTCCACGACGAATTGGTGCATTTTCTAGCGGGCGATAATGCCAATGCGGGTGCGTTAAAAGTTGACAATCCCCCTGCTCCGATCTTGATGGTCGGCTTGCAAGGCTCTGGTAAAACCACGACAAGTGCCAAATTGGCAAAACGTCTAAAAGAGAAACACGGCAAAAAGGTTTTGATGGCGTCGCTCGACACCAACCGCCCTGCGGCGATGGAACAATTGGCGATTTTGGGTGTGCAGATTGACGTCGACACATTACCGATCGTCAAAGGCGAAAGCGCTATAAAAATCGCCAAACGCGCCAAACAACAAGCCACATTAGGCGGTTATGACGTGTTCATATTGGACACGGCGGGTCGTTTGTCGATTGACGACACATTAATGTCCGAAGTTGAAGCGGTACGCGATATTGCCAACCCGCGCGAAACCTTGCTGGTCGTTGACGGGTTAACAGGCCAAGACGCCTTGCACACGGCTGAAAACTTTGACCAACGCATCGGCATTTCAGGCGTAATTTTAACACGTATGGATGGTGACGGGCGCGGCGGTGCGGCACTCTCTATGCGCGCAGTTACAGGCAAGCCGATCAAATTTGTCGGTCTTGGCGAAAAACTTGATGCGCTAGAAGAATTCCACCCTGAACGTGTTGCGGGGCGCATTTTGGGCATGGGCGATATCGTATCGCTGGTTGAAAAAGCCCAAGATACCATAGAGGCCGAACAAGCTGAACGCATGATGAAGCGTTTCAAAAAGGGTCAGTTCAACATGAACGACCTAAAGATGCAGCTTGAGCAAATGATGAAAATGGGCGGTATGCAAGGGGTGATGAGCATGTTGCCCGGCATGAAAAAGATGTCCAAAAAAATCGAAGAAGCGGGCGGCATTGACGATAAAGTATTCGTTCACCAAATCGCGCTGATCCAATCGATGACCAAGAAAGAACGCGCCAACCCTCAATTGATGCAAGCCAGCCGTAAAAAGCGTGTGGCGGCAGGTGCAGGTTTAAGCGTTCCAGAAATGAACCAGCTTTTGAAAATGCAACGCCAGATGGGCGACATGATGAAAAAGATGGGTAAAGGTGGCATGTTAAAACAAGCCATGAAGGGCATGATGGGCAAAGGCGGCGGACTGCCTGCCGGGCTAGATCCGTCTGCAATGGATCCTAAAGCGATGGAACAAGCGGCCAAACAGATGGGACAAATGTCTGGCGGTGGCTTACCTGGTTTGGGTGGTGGTTTATCGCTTCCCCCTGGCCTGTCTGGGTTTGGGAAGAAAAAATAATGGCCGATACAACACAAAAAGCCGCCGATATTTTGAAAGAACATCGCGACAGTATTGATCGTTTGGATGCAATTTTAATCTACACGCTTGGCGAACGGTTTAAGCACACCCAAGCGGTTGGAAAACTGAAAGCGGAACATGCGTTACCGCCCTCTGATCCTGCCCGTGAAGCCGAACAAATAGAACGTCTTGAGGATTTGGCGAAACGCGCCCGCCTCGACCCCGAATTCGCGAAGAAGTTTCTAAACTTCATCATCAGCGAAGTTATCCAACACCACAAACAACATCAAGAATGACGGCGAAAGCCTCAAATAGCTAATCTAGGAGATATATATCATGGCTATGAAAATCAGACTGGCCCGTGGCGGCTCAAAAAAACGCCCATTTTATCGCGTTGTAGCGGCTGACAGCCGTATGCCACGTGACGGTCGTTACGTTGAAAAATTGGGTACATATAACCCATTGTTGCCAAAAGACAGCGAAGATCGTGTACAGTTGAACATGGAACGCGTAAACTACTGGTTGGGCGAAGGCGCACAGCCTACGGATCGTGTTGCACGTTTCTTGGAAGCCTCAGGCGTCTTGACTAAGACTGAGCGTAACAACCCAAACAAAGCGAAACCTGGTCAAAAAGCCCAAGATCGCATTGAAGAAAAAGCGCAAAAAGTTACCGACGCGGCAGAAGCTGCAAAGCAAGCTGAAGAAGATGCAAAAGCGGCGGCAGCAGCTGCGGCGGCGGCACCTGCTGAAGAAGCACCTGCGGCAGAAGAAAAAGCAGCTGAATAATATACTGAATTTCGGAGTGGTCTATGCGTGAGTTTTCACAAGAGTTTCAATCCGAATTGCTAAATTTAATGAAGTGGCGCCGCGATGTGCGCCACTTCAAGACTGACCCTGTTCCCCTTGACGTTTTAAACGATTGCTTGACTGCCTTCGAGACGGCACCTTCAGTTGGCTTGTCGGAACCTTGGCGCATTGTGAATGTGACCAGCAAAAGTGCCCGCGCCGCCGCGTTAGCGAACTTTGAGGTTGCCAACCAAGAAGCATTATCAGCCTACCGCGATACGCAGGCCGAAACCTATGCGTCGATGAAACTAACTGGGATGCGTGAAGCCCCTGTTCAATTTGCGATTTTTTGCGACGAAGGTACCGGCAAAGGTCATGGCTTGGGTGCGCGCACCATGCCAGAGATGCGGCGCTATTCTGTAGTCGCGGGTATTATGAATTTCTGGCTGGCGGCACGTGCCAAAGGCTTAGGCACGGGTTGGGTGTCGATATTAGACCCTGACCAATTGCGCCGTGATTTGGATGTCCCTGACAACTGGTCGTTGGTGGCATATCTTTGCATTGGCTGGCCAAAAGAAGATACACTAACGCCAGAATTAGAAAATATCGGCTGGGAAACCCGCGATCCTACGCTGGCGCATTTATTGGAAAGATAGTCATGACCCAAAAGTTTTGGATCGGTGTTGTTGCAGGAGATCATGCAAAAATTGCCGTTGAAAATCGGGTTTGTGCCTTTTCACATGGCAAACAAAGCGCTGTAGATAAGTTGTCTGTGGGCGATCCGTTTATTTACTATGCGCCAAAGTCTGGCATTGGTGAAGGGGCGACTATCCAAGCCTTTGTGGCGCTTGGCACAGTCACCAGCAACGCGCCTTACCAACGAAAATGGGCGCATACAGGATTTACCGCTTGGGTGCATGACGCGGGCTATGAAGACATACGCGAGGTTCCCACCAAGCCGATGTTGGAAGATTTAAGTTTCATAACCAATCCACGGTATTGGGGCATGGCCTTTCGCCGTGGATTGTTTCAAATAGAGCAACAAGATTTCGAAGTAATTGCAAAGGCGATGCGCAAATGAGTGAAAAAGTATGTGTCGGCGCCATTATGGGTGCCTTTGGGGTGCGCGGCGAATTGCGTATCAAAAGCTTCTGCGCAGACCCTGCCGCGTTGGATAAATATGGCGCACTGACATCTGAAGACGGCACCCAGACATTCAAGTTGAAAATCGCCCGCCCCGTCAAAGGCGGGTTTGCCTGTCGGATCAAAGGTGTTCAATACAAAGACGAAGCCGACGGCCTGAAAGGCATTCGCCTATATGTCGATCGCGATGTATTGCCCAACCTGCCAGATGACGAATTCTATCATGCCGACCTGATCGGACTAGAAGTCGTTGATACGGGCGGCGAAGTCTTGGGCAAGATCATGGCGGTACATGACCACGGCGCAGGGGATGTTTTAGAAATCACAGGTAAGGGTATCAAAGGATCAGCCTTACTGCCGTTCACCCGCGAAGCCGTCCCAACCGTTGATTTGACCGCAGGACGCATCATTGTGGATCCACCAGAGGGATCATTGCCAGAGGACAAAGATGATGACGGATAAACCTGCAAAATCCCATGGCCGCTTGGCTGTGCGCCCGTCCCTGAAGCCACGTGAATTGATGACCAACACGCCTGATATTTTCGGCGCGTGGAAGGTCAAAATTATCACGCTGTTTCCTGAATTATTCCCAGGGGTGCTGGGCGGATCGCTGACTGGCAAAGCCCTGAAAGAAGGTTTGTGGAACCTTGAGACCATCGAATTACGCGGCTACGGCATTGGCAAACACCATGATGTTGACGACACGCCAGCAGGCGGCGGCGCAGGCATGGTGCTAAAGGCTGATGTTGTCGGCGGCGCAATGGATGATGCGCGGCGCGGCACACCGATGGACCCGAACGCATGGCCTGTGATTTACTTGTCCCCACGCGGCAAACCATTCGATCAAGCGATGGCACAAAAGTTCAGCCAAGCCCAAGGCATGACATTGTTGTGCGGACGTTTTGAAGGCGTCGATGAACGGGTACTAGAAGAATACAACATCCAAGAAGTATCCTTGGGGGATTTTGTACTAACGGGGGGCGAAATTGCCGCTCAGGCCTTGATTGATGCCACAGTACGCTTGTTGCCAAACGTATTGGGCAATGCTGACAGTACGGTCGAAGAAAGCTTTTCCAACGGGCTGTTAGAGCACCCACAATACACCCGCCCTGCCACATGGAAGGGGCGCAAAATACCCGATGTGCTGACCTCTGGGCACCACGGCAAGGTCGATGCTTGGCGCAAAGAACAATCAAAGCGGATCACCCGCGAACGCCGTCCTGATTTATGGGCAGATTATGAAGCGGCAAGCGACGATAAAAAGCCCTGCGACTAAGCCGCGAAACACCACTTATGACTTGATTGCACGGCGTGGGCATTCTATACCGCGCGGACTTGGGTGAGTCGTTGGCTTGCCTGATTAGTCTGTGGTTTTCTTTGATTGCAAATGCCAGAATTTCTTTGGTCTGGTGATTTCGCGGTTACGCCCTTGGGCAAAAGGCATAAATGGACATTAGAAAAGACGACTTATCTCTGGTGGGCGCATCGCGGACCCAAGCAAAGACCAAGAGCAATGAGACGGCGCAAAACTTCGCAGACAAACTGCGAGCTAAAGGAAAAACTATGAACTTGCTAGCACAGCTTGACGCTGAACAAATTGCAAGCCTAGGCCAAGATATCCCTGACTTTAAAGCAGGTGATACAATCCGCGTAGGTTATAAGGTTACTGAGGGCACGCGCTCTCGTGTACAGAACTACGAAGGCGTTTGCATTGCACGTCAAAGCGGCTCAACAATTGCAGCCTCTTTTACAGTACGCAAAATCTCTTTTGGTGAAGGCGTAGAACGTGTGTTCCCGCTGCATTCAACAAACATCGACAGCATCACGGTTATCCGTCGCGGTCGTGTTCGTCGCGCCAAACTTTACTACTTGCGTACACGCCGTGGTAAAGCCGCTCGGATTGCCGAGCAAACAAACTACAAACCGAAATCTGAGAAATAGGAGCAGAACCGATGAAAACCGAACTGCACCCAGATTACCATAAGATCACTGTCAAACTGACAGATGGTTCTACTTATGAAACATTTTCCACATATGGCGCTGAAGGCGACACATTGGTATTAGACATCGACCCATCCGTGCACCCAGCATGGACAGGCGGCAACCAAAAACTTATGGATGCCGGCGGACGTGTTTCCAAGTTTAAAAAGAAATACGAAGGCTTGGGCTTCTAAAGCAACCGACCTTTATGAATTTAAAAAAGCCGTTCCATTTGGGGCGGCTTTTTTGGTTTTGGGAGGCCTATTATCGGTTCGGCTT
>NVSA01000166.1 GCA_002401045.1 Paracoccaceae bacterium | reverse complement strand
CGGTCGCGGTACAGGATTTTGGATTTTTTGCCGCCATGTTTGGCATGGCTGATCTGGCGTACCATTTTAAAGACTTTTTCATTCGCCTCAGAGCCAGAGTTTGCATAGTAAACGCGGCCCATACCAGGCATTTTATCCAACAGCATCTCGGCAAAGATTGCCCCTGGAACAGAGCCTGCGGATTGGGAGAAATAGTTCATTTTGACCAATTGATCCCGCACGGCATTGGCAATGCGTTCGCGGCCATAGCCTACGTTAACCGTCCAGACACCGCCCGACACGGCGTCGATAAATTCTGTGCCGTTTTGATCCCACACCCGCATGCCTTTGCCCTCCACGATGATGCGCGGGTCGTTGGTTTCAAAGGTTTTATGCTGGATTAGGTGATGCCAAACATGGGCACGATCGCTCTCAACGATGCTTTGAAGGTCATTTTTTGTGTGCGGGTCCATGCTGGGTAGAATGGCAGGGCAAAGCGTATCTGTCAGCTAGAAAAATATTAGCGCATAAAAAAAGACCCACGAAAATCGCAGGTCTTTAATGTTTTTAGGAAGGAAAAGCCTAGGCTTCGTCTTCTGTTTTCTCTGCTGGTGCTTCGCTAGGAGCATCGTCGTCGCCGTATTCATCAGCGGCGGCAGCGCCCATATCGTCAAACAATTCAGCGATTTCGAATTCAGCGTCGGATTCTGCTTCAGCGGCAAGCTCTTGGATAGATTTACCAGAGGCTTGAAGTTCAGCTTCTTCGATTGAACGCGCAACGTTGATTTGGATTGTACAAGCAACTTCTGGGTGCAAGTTGACAGTCATGTCATGCAAACCCAATTCCTTGATAGGAACATCAAGAACAACTTGTTTTTTGCTTAGAGTGAAACCAGCAGCGGTTGCAACAACAGCCGCGTCACGTGTGGTGACTGAGCCGTAAAGTGCACCAGCGTCAGAGGCTGAACGGATAATAGTAAACTGTTGTCCGTCTAGTTTTTCTGAAACTGCTTCTGCTTCTTTTTTGGTTTCTAGGTTCTGCGCTTCAAGCTGCGTTTTCTGCGCTTCAAAATGCGTTTTGTTTGTCGCTGTAGCGCGCAATGCTTTGCCTTGTGGCAAAAGGAAGTTACGTCCAAAGCCTTGCTTTACAGTAACAACATCGCCCATTTGGCCAAGTTTTGCGACACGTTCAAGTAGGATTACGTCCATTTTGGTTTTTCCTTACTTAACGGCATACGGCAGAAGTGCCAAGAAACGTGCGCGTTTGATGGCTTTTGCCAATTCGCGTTGTTTCTTTGCAGAGACTGCTGTGATGCGTGATGGAACGATTTTGCCGCGCTCTGAGATGTAGCGTTGCAACAATTTTGTGTCCTTATAGTCGATCTTTGGTGAGTTATCACTAGAGAACGGACAGGACTTACGACGACGGAAAAATGGTTTATTAGCCATGGTGTTGGTCCTTTCTAACGGTTTCTACGTTTTTCTTCTTTGGCAGATTTTGCCTGAACGACCACTGATGGGCCTTCTTCATGTTCATCAACTTTGATGGTCATGACCCGCATCACATCATCATGCAAACGCATCAAGCGTTCCATTTCTTGAACAGCGGCTGAAGGCGCGTCTGATTTCAAGAAAGCATAATGACCTTTACGGTTTTTGTTGATTTTATAGGCCATTGTTTTAAGGCCCCAATATTCTGAATCTACAACTTTACCACCGTTGTCAGTCAGAATAGCGCCGAAGTGTTCGATTAAACCTTCGGCTTGCGCGTTGGAAAGATCCTGACGCGAAATAAATGTGTGCTCGTAGAGCGCCATTTTATCACCATTTTTTAGCGTGCTTCAAAACCAAGGTTCAAGTCTTCCGCGCCAAGGTACGAGAGGCGTCCGCGTTATAAGAATTTACGGAAGATGGGCGCTTATACTGCTGTGCTGGTTTTATGCAAGCAAAAAAGGTGTTTGGGGGCGATTTACGCCCACAAAATAGTTCTTAGATAGATGTTGCGCTGACAAGTGAAGAAACCACGCTTGCGGTTACTGGATTTGTCAAAGAAACAAGTGCGACAGCGATTGCTGTAAGAATAACGTTGTTAAGTTTCATGTTAAAGCCCTTTCAGATGGATTTGTCGGCCTTTGTTGGCTGATCTTAGTGTCTTATTGCGCATCTTTGCGGCGAAACTATGACATAATCGGGCTGCCTTTGGGCTAGACGGGGCTTAGTGGGACGGGTAGAAATTATGCAAAGCTATAAAAACAGGGGGCAAACATGCGGGCATTTGTATTTCCAGGACAAGGGGCGCAAGCCATTGGGATGGGCAAAGATTTTGCCGATAATTACAGTGTTGCTAAGGCGGTTTTCGACGAGGTCGATGAGGCTTTGGGCGAAAAGCTGTCAGATTTAATCTGGAACGGCGATATTGAGACATTAACGCTAACGCAAAATGCACAGCCTGCTTTGATGGCGGCATCATTGGCGGCAATGGCGGCACTGAAATCCGAAGGGGTGGATGTGACGGCGGCGTCTTTTGTGGCGGGGCACTCATTGGGCGAATATTCAGCACTTTGCGCAACGGGCGCGATTAGCCTGTCTGATACAGCACGACTGTTGCGTATTCGCGGTGCCGCGATGCAAGAGGCGGTGCCTGTGGGCATTGGTGCGATGGCGGCGTTGTTGGGGCTAGACTTTGAAACCGCCCAAGGCGTTGCCGCAGAGGCGGCACAGGGCGAGGTTTGTCAGGCGGCAAACGATAATGATTCCGGCCAAGTGGTTGTTTCTGGACATAAAGCTGCGGTTGAGCGGGCTTGTGGTATTGCCAAGGAGAAAGGTGCCAAACGGGCGATAATCTTGCCTGTATCGGCACCGTTCCATTGCACATTGATGCAACCTGCGGCCGACCGCATGGCGCAGGCTTTGGCGGATATCTCAATTGCAAACCCAAGCGTGCCTGTTGTGGCCAATGTTTTGGCGGCGTCTAATTCGGATGGCGCGGCAATTGCGGATTTGTTGGTACAACAAGTCACAGGGGCTGTACGCTGGCGCGAAAGTGTTGCGTGGATGGCCGCCCAAGGGGTGACTGAAGTTTATGAAATTGGCGCGGGTAAAGCCTTGTCGGGAATGATCCGACGTATTGACCGCGCGTTGGCTTGTAAGGTTGTGAATACATCGGATGATGTCGCGGCCGTTGCGGCCGAATTAGCTTAAAGGAAGTATGATAAATGTTTGATCTAGCTGGTAAAAAAGCACTTGTAACAGGTGCATCTGGGGGCATTGGTGGCGCGATTGCCAAAGCGCTATATAACCAAGGGGCGACGGTTGCCTTGTCGGGAACACGGGTTGATCCGTTGAATGCCTTGGCGGCAGAACTGGGCGAGCGCGCCCATGTCGTGCCGTGTAATCTAGGCGACGCCGATGCGGTGCGTGCCTTGGCAGGACAAGCGTCCGAAGCCATGGGCGGTTTGGATATCTTGGTCAATAACGCAGGCATTACCCGCGATAATATCTTTATGCGGATGTCCGATGATGAATGGCAGCAAGTGATTGATATCAACCTGACATCGACCATGCGTTTGATGAAATCCGTGATGCGTCCGATGATGAAGCAACGCTATGGCCGTATTATTAATATTACGTCGATTGTCGGTGTGACGGGCAATGCGGGGCAGGTGAACTATGCGGCCTCTAAGGCGGGTATGATCGGGATGACGAAATCCTATGCGCAAGAAATTGCGACACGCGGGATTACCGCCAATTGTGTCGCCCCTGGGTTTATTGAAACGGCAATGACGTCTGAATTGCCTGATAGCGTTAAAGATAAGATGACAGGGAATATTCCTGCGGGTCGTATGGGATCCCCCGCAGAGATTGCCGCCGCAGTGGCGTTTCTAGCCTCTGGTGAAGCCAGCTATGTGACAGGGCAAACCCTGCATGTGAATGGTGGCATGGCAATGATTTAAGTCATTGTTTGAATAGCTTATACAATCAGGGTGGCCGTTGGCCGCCCTTTTTATTTGCGTCCTTCAAGTTGGCATAATCCGCCTAAGTCACGAAACATATCTAGAAAATCCTTGGGGCTCTTGTTTCCTGGAAGCTGTATCGCACTGCGGTTCCCAGCCAAGGACAACAAGCGGGATTGTTCTATTTTCACAATAGGAATAGCCCAATGGAGTTTGATAAAATTGTTGTTTGTAATTCGGGTTACATCCAGTGTTTTGTCTGAAATCTTTTTGAATAAAGAACTTCCACTATATGCACTAGACCAACCACCACGGCCTTTGGCCATTAGATTTACACTAAATTTATTATACCCACTTTCGGGTTCAAAATAGCGGTTACCTGACAAGTCTATTTTAGAATGGCGTGGATAGACAGCTGAATCGACGACGATATGGCAGTAGTCTGCCAATGTTGCAGGATATTTAGACTTTGTTGATATTTCCATTCTGCCAGAGATTTCATAGGATTGATTGCGCCCTTTGATCCGTGTGGATATCCATGTGTAACCTGATTTAAAGCCAAACTCGCTGTTAAGCTTTTGAATAAGCTTACGGGCACGGGTGATTTTTTCCTCTTTACGTTTGCGTTCATTTTCACGCTTTTCAACAGCTTTAGCCCGTTTTTCGGCCGCTTTTGTGGCTATTTCAGCCTCTCTTTTGGCCGCGCGTAAAGCAAATTCATTGCGTTTTTGTATCTTACGCTGCTCAAGCATGTCTGAAAGTTCGCGCAAACGGTTGGCGGCATCAATTGCCAGATCATCCTCAGAGTAGTTATCCATAACTTCCAAGTATAACTGTCGCGCGCGCTTAATATCCTTTGAGGTGTCAAATTTGACTGCTTTTAGATAAATTTTGCGCACATTACGCGTCTCTATCGCCGCAGTGAGTTCGCAATCATCTGCCGCGCCGTAGTCTTTGAAATGACCTTGAAGTTGTCGGATTTTAGCACAGTCTTTTGACGCTTTTGCCGCAGAGTATTCAGCTTTTTCTGCGTGTTTTTTCACCTTGGTCTGACAAGATGTAATGTCACGCCAATCGCCACCAGATGCTTTTCGTAAGGTCTCTGCCGTTTCACAATCCAAGTTCCGAAGTGCCACAAAATAGTTTTTGCGGGCAACCCGTCTTTGCTTGGCTTTTTTACAATCCCCAAGACGATCCGCTGGTTTTAAATCTGTATGCATCGCATTGTATTTTTTGCAGTTACCAGATGAAAACAGGTTTTTTGCCTGCGTTTTCAATTTATTATAACGCAGGTTCTCGGCTTTGAAGGCCTCTTTTGTTGCGCGTGTTTTTATCAAATCATCCGTGCGCCCAGCAAATAGCTTTTTCTTTAATGCGGGCACTTTTGCGCGGGTAGGGGCGTAGATATGTGGGTGTCTTTTCTGGCCCGTGGCGATGAAATTTTCAGCGTCTATATAAAACGCGCGATCGGAAAATCTGCCGTTAGGTTTGAAGCTGGCTTTTTTGTCGAGCGTTTGAAAGTCCAAAAACTGTACGCCAATTGTGTCCATTGCTAGAATGATTTCGCGACGATCAGGACTGATATCGATGCCATAAACCCCATCGGCGACTTTTGTTTCGCTCTGTTTGATAAACGCGCCACCGTCCCATTGCAGCTTAATGACTTTACCATCCCAATCCGCGACAACAATTGCGGTTTCATCTTGTGATAAGGCAAATTGACTGATTTCACGCCCTAAGAATCCAATGGTCGGCATGTCCGTTTTATCAAGGAGGTTCAGGTGTTTAAGTCTTTTGTCATAGCTAGAGGTCAATAATTGATCGTTGCCTTGGAAAAATTCCATATGGGATATTTTACCGCTATGGGGCGTTGCTAAATAGAGCTCTTTTAGGGTTTCACGCTCTATGACGCGTATATCGCCTTGGGTATAGCCAAGGGCTATGCGGCTGCCATCGGGGGAAATTGTAACGCGGTTCAGCTTGGGCGCTTTTTTATCAGCCTCACTGTAGCGGTGTTTGTCGGTTGTTCCTGTTTCCAGATCCAGAATGTAGAGATAGCTGCGGTCAACGGCGACGAGGTATCTGCCTTGGTTGTCGATAGAGGCATCGCGGGCTTGTAGCGGGCGTTTGGCAAGGCGGATACCGCTGGTTGTTGACCAGACGTTTAGCTGCCCGTCGTTCTTGGTGCTGGTGCCGATTGCAAAGAGGTTGTTCTTTGATTTGCGCATGTTTTGCGATTTGTAAGACAGTTGCGTGGCGCTGGTCGGGCCTTGGGATTGAATTTCTTTAAGGTAGACAATTTCAGAGATATAGCCGTCATTTTTCGTGCTGACCCAAGCGATTTTGCCTTTTTTGATTGCTGGTTTGCGGCATCCATCCATTTGGGGCTGGTTGGGGAAGGTGATGCAGATGGTGGTTTTTGTGGCGGTATATCTACCTGCATAACGCTTGCCTGAGCCAAAGACGAAATCGACATTGCCGTCGAGATCAAAATTGGCAAACCATGCTTCTTTGTCTTTCAAGGTGCGCCCGACGACCACGTGACCCTTCCATTTGGTAAGGTCAGATATGTAGCTTTTATTGTTGATTTTTTGACGACCAGCAAAGCTGTAAACGATTTGCGAACTGCCGCGCCGCTCGCCTTTGGTTGCAAGGGAATAGCTGGATTTACCGTTTTTAAATTTGAGCTTTACCGTTTGCCAATCCATACCGCGGCCACGTTTATCGGTGAGTTTGCATATTTCTGAGCTGGGGGCTTTTTTATCGAGCCCTTTGAAACAGATGATGTTTCCAGAGTGTAATTTATAAGTTGCGGTGGCTGTTTTTCCTGTTGAGAAGGAAAAATGGGCTTTTTTGGCACTGGAAAGATAGATGCTGAAAGTTTTTGAGCTGTCTCTGGTGACACCGACAATGGTGCGTCCCACCATTGAGCCGATGCGCATTCCTTTGGCATTGCGGTCAAAGTCAGCATCAGCATAGGCCTGTGTCGATAAAATTGTGAAAAATGCGAATAGATAGATAGCAAGGCGTGAAAACAGATAAGACATAAAACCCCCAAGAACTAGTAACATTATTTATGAATATTAAGGAAATACTGTCAATCAGTAACCCGTTTGTTTATAACCTAAGTCGAGCCTTGGTGATTGTTGTGTTGCAACGCAACGTTGCTAAACTATTTGCCATTGGCGCGCTTTATGGTATAGCGCGGCACGGAATTTGACCAAAGGCGAGGAGGCTTTTGGGATGTTGCCCTAAAAAAGGGCTTTTGTTGGTGCCAAAATCAGGTATTAACGCGAAATCTAGGGGCTTTACGCCCCGTAATATTGAGGACTTATAGTATGAGCGATATAGCAGAACGCGTAAAGAAAATTGTAGTTGAGCATTTGAGCGTTGACGAAGCAAAAGTAACTGAAACAGCTTCTTTCATTGACGATTTGGGCGCTGACAGCCTGGACACAGTAGAGCTGGTTATGGCTTTCGAAGAAGAGTTCGGAATTGAAATTCCTGACGACGCTGCCGAGACTATCCAGTCATTTGGCGACGCAGTTAAATTCATTACAACGGCTGTTTAAGCAGATTTGAATTCAAGATTTAGAACGGCTTGTCGGTGCGACAGGCCGTTTTTTCATGTGAAGGCGGGAATTTGCCGCTAGGGTTGAGTTGTTTGCTTGCCCCTGTCTGGTGGGCGGGGTAGGTAGATTGCACGAAATAATACTACGAATGGGGGTATGATGCGTCGCGTTGTTGTAACAGGACTTGGAATGGTTTCACCGCTGGCTTGCGGTGTTGAAGAAACATGGTCACGATTGCTTGCGGGCAAATCGGCGGCGGGCACGATCAAGCGTTGGGACGCGGATCATTTGACAACCAACTATGCTTGCGAAATCCCTTTTGGCGATGGCACGGATGGGACGTTTAACCCTGATGATTGGATGTCACCCAAAGATCGTCGTAAGGTCGATGATTTTATTCTTTATGGTATGGCGGCGGCGGATCAAGCTGTGGCAGATGCAGGTTGGCACCCCGAAGACGAAGAAGATCAGTACCGTACAGGTGTGATGATCGGGTCTGGTATCGGTGGATTGCGCTCTATTGCGGAAACAGCTGTGATCTTGAAGGAACGGGGGCCGCGACGTGTGTCGCCGTTTTTCATCCCCGGGGCTTTGATTAATTTGGTTTCTGGCCAAGTGTCTATTCGCCATGGGTTTAAAGGCCCAAATCATGCGGTTGTAACAGCCTGTTCAACAGGGGCGCACGCGATTGGCGATGCGGCACGATTGATTATGCTCGATGACGCCGATGTCATGGTTGCAGGTGGGGCGGAAAGCCCTATTTGCGAGATTGGCATG
>NVSA01000165.1 GCA_002401045.1 Paracoccaceae bacterium | reverse complement strand
CTCCCCGGGGGGTTACTCCCCCGGGGCTCTTTCCCGCGCGCCGAGCGGTTTGCTGCGCAGGCTTGTACGATTGCCTCGTCGATTCGCTTCAGGTTTTTTCGTGCCGTACATTCTTGCTCGCGGGGGCACGGTAGCCGTTGTGTCGCTTCCGTCCAATGAACATGTGGAGGGGCACGGCCGCAACAGCAGCAATGCCCAGAACAAGGTGCACAGTCTTCGTAAGACCACTCCAATCTTCGGGCCCGTAATACAGCCCATAAGCGGTGATGGTCAGCAACAAGAACACGATTCCCGTCAACGTACCGGTCACGAGGTTTCGGCGCGCAACCCACGCGAAGCGAATGTGTTGCGGCAGCATGGAACCCAAGAGAATCAGGCTGCAGAACGCAAAGGCGCCATGCAACTGCAGAATCTGGCGGACGATCGGTGCGTCCTCCCATTGAAGCAAATCGTGCAAAACCGTCCATATCAGCCCAGACACCGCTACCGCTAGCAATACGGCGAGAGCAACCCAATAGTGATACGGATGCAGACGAATGCCTGTCCCTTTCAGGGGATGTCGATGCGAGGATTGCGTCATGATGCAACAACGTGTGCGTGATAGCTTGATAGCGCGCGGACCGTGGCGGGCGCCGTCGTACCGGCAAGCATGGCGACCTTGGTCAGTGCGTCCGCCCAGATACAGCGGGGGGCAATGACGGTGACCGTTCGCTCTGCGCAAGGCGCTTCCATCGGCGCTTGTTGCGACCGGATGGATGCTGTACCAGGGGGCAGTCCGAAGCTTTCTGCGAAATAGTGACCGCTGGTGGCCACGGCCCCGTTGGTGAGCCGACCGAGTAGTTCTAGCCGACCGGGCGCGTTGGCACTGCGTACGTGGATGGGCTGTGCATGCTTGCCAAAGACGCGCAGGTCCCCTCCGGCCGAAACGGCGCCACTGCGAACGTTGTGGCGCCGCAGACTTAGGATAGCCATGTCCACGGCAAAGCCTTTGGCGATGCCACCGAGATCCAACCATAGTGCGCGCCGCTTACTAATGCGATTTTCATCGAGCATCACTACATCCGCAAACCGCACGTCGACTTCCGCCGTCGGCCCCGCTGGGCGGGGCAAAATTTTGTGTGCCACCAACATGCGGGCCACGGTGGGGTCGAACACGCCGCCGGTACGCTCGTGCATGCGCTGGGCCTCGCGCAGCACACGCATGGTCCAAGGGTGAACGCGGACCGCTTCGCCTACCGACGCCGCATGCAGACGTGACAAGTCGCTATCCGAGCGCTGGAAGCTCATCAACGCCTCGGCTTGCTCGATTACGGAGAACGCCGCTGCGATGGCGGTTTCTGCCAAGTGAGCGCAGTCCTGGGGATACACATCGTCAATGCGAACTTCAACGAAAGTCCCCAATAGCGGTTTGGAGCGACGAATCACATCTTGGCTAGTAAGAGGTCATACACAGCCAGCACCCGCTTGACTCCCTGGGTGATGTGTTTGCATGAGAGCGTCGCGCCACTGATGTTACGGATGTCTTTACCAAGCTGCACAGCATCCTGCGCGGTCTTACCAACAAACTGGGCACGCCAGTCGGCATTGCGCACCTCATAGCCATACGTTTCCTGGTACGTCAGGATATCGACGGCGCGCACGGCTCCCTTGGCGTCGAGCGCCACGGCATACGTGATTTTTTCATGCTTGCCCACCACGCGATCCACGATGAACCAGCCGCCAGTCGACACTTTCCAGACCCCCTTGTCATTGAATGGCTCGTGTACCCCGGAGCGCTCGTTCAATGTTTCGCGAATCTGGTCCGTAATCTGGAGAGGCACGGCCTGAAAACTCGCGCCAGGAAACATCTGCGCCTGAGCCTGTTGAACTGTCAGGTATTCCGTCGCTTGGACGGGCACGACCAGCACCGCAAGCGGCACTGCCGCCATGGGAGTCCACTTCATGTCTGTCTCCGTATCAATGGACGCGCTTCAAAATGGGAACCCCACCTTGACCATGAACTCGTTGCGCGCATGCTCGTCACCGAAGATACGGTTGCCTGCCACTACGTCCGCCTGGTCCTCGTTGTAGGTTTTGACTACGGGCAATTGGTGGCGCCACGCGGCCGTTACCCACCAGTGTTTGGTGGCGTAGTGCAAATTGGGGCCAAGAAACCACGCGGAGTGATCACGACGGTTATAGCGATACCCCTGGAATTCACGATGGTTGCGCGCCTCCATGCCCAGGCTCAGGTTGTCGGTCAAGCGATAGGACACGCCGGCGGTCAGATCAAGCATGGAAGCACGCTCAATATCACCCATGGCGGTTTTGTCGCGCTCATGGGCACCGAGAATATTGGCGGCAAAAATGAGCCGATCATCCAACCAGTTCTTCTGCAAGATGATGCGCCATTCGAGATCGCGCTCACGGGGCCCCAGTTCTGGCTCGATGTACAGTGCCAAGCCGATCGGATCAGTCACTGGGTTCATGAGTTGGTAGATCGCTTCGAGTGAAACAGTCTCGAAGCGAGTCTTGCGGTAACGCCCAGTCGGATCGTCATTGGGACCGAGATCTGTCAGCGGCCCACGCGTGGTGCCATCAAGACCATTCCGATTGGCGTTCACGTAGCTCCAGTTGAAATAGCCGGCCAATTGGAATTTGTCCGTCACGCCGTACTCGACTTCTTCGCGGTTGAGCAATCCGCTATAGGATCCTTGGGACTGGCCCCGCTGCAGGAAAGACTGGTGCTCGAATTCGAAGCGGCCTTTGGGCATAACGTCGGCCGTGTAAATCCACCCGAACGGCGATTCGCCGGCAAGCGCAGTTGTGGAACACAGCCAGGCAAGCGCCCCAGCAAGCCAAACCTTCCCCCAATGCGTGCTTTTTGTAGCACCTTGCATTTGACTCCCCTTCCGAAATAAGGAGATTGTAAGGGAGAATGAGAATTGTTCGCAATAGCCTCGTGAAGCGGCGAATGCTGGGATCAGAGTCGGGTCGCACGGAGTCGCAGCGCATTGGCGACCACCGATGCCGAACTCAAGCTCATCGCCAATGCGGCAATCATGGGTGATAACAGAAGTCCGGTAAAAGGATAGAGCACGCCGGCAGCCAATGGCACACCCAGTGCGTTGTAAAGGAAGGCGAAGCCGAGGTTTTGCTTCATGTTGGCAATCGTTGCCTCGGATAAGGCGCGGGCACGGGCAATGCCCCGCAGGTCGCCTTTCACGAGGGTAACCTGGGCGCTGTTCATCGCGACATCGGTACCGGTACCCATCGCAATACCCACGTCGGCTTTGGCGAGCGCCGGTGCATCATTGATGCCGTCGCCTGCCATCGCTACAACCAAGCCTCGTTCTTGAAGTGTGGCGACCAACGCCAGCTTATCCGCAGGCTTGACCTCGCCGCGAAACTCAACAATGCCAAGTTGTTTTGCGACGGATTGGGCGGTCACGTTTCCGTCGCCGGTAGCCATCACGATCCGAAGCCCATCGGCTCTGAGTTGGGTCAGGGCCTGCGGTGTTGTCGTCTTCACGCGATCGGAAACCGACAGCAGGCCAGCAAGGACCCCATCGACCGCCAGGTACATCACACTGGCGCCTCGGGCTCGCATGGCGTCTGCCTCGGTGGAGGCGGCATCGACAGCAACCGCGTGCGCCTGCATCAGCGAGGTGTTGCCGAGCGCCAGGCTTCGCCCAGCGACGTGTCCTCTCACGCCGATCCCTGACGCGGATTCAAAATCTTCCGGCCGCTCGAGCGCGAGCCCCTGTTCGCGCGCTTGCGCCACGATCGCAGCGGCCAAGGGGTGCTCACTACCTTGGTCCAGACTGGCCGCCAAGCGCAAGACGTCCATGTCGGAAAATCCATTGAGGCCAATGGCCCGATCGAATGAGGGGCGCCCTTCGGTCAACGTGCCTGTCTTGTCCACAATAAGCGTGTCGACCTTGCGCAGGTTCTCGATTGCTGCGGCATCCCGAAAAAGAATGCCGTGTTCGGCCCCTTTGCCGCTGGCCACCATGATGGACATGGGCGTGGCAAGCCCGAGCGCGCACGGGCAAGCAATGATCAGCACGGCGACCGCATTGATCAAGCCGTGGGCCCAACTCGGCTGTGGACCCCAGATCCCCCAGGCGAAGAGCGTCATGACGGCGATGCCGACCACACCGATCACAAAGACGCCCGCCACCTTGTCTGCCATCCGCTGCATCGGCGCCTTGGAACGCTGTGCTTGCGCAACCATTTGTACGATTTGCGAGAGGACCGTCTGCGCGCCCACTTTCTCGGACCGGACCACGAGTGCGCCCGAGGTGTTCATGGTGGCACCGATCACATGGTCGCCCGCGCGTTTGGAGACGGGAATCGGCTCACCGGTGATCATCGACTCGTCGAGCGCGCTCGCGCCCGCGACCACAACGCCATCCACGGGCACCTTTTCACCGGGTCGCACACGCAGCAAATCGCCCACATGAACATGGGCAATGGGAACATCCTCTTCGCTGTCGTCTGCGTTGATACGCCTGGCCGTTTTCGGGGCCAAGCCGAGTAGAGACTTGATTGCGGCTGAGGTCTGCGAGCGGGCTTTCAGTTCGAGCATCTGCCCCAGCAGTGTCAATGAAATGATGACGGCCGCCGCTTCGAAATACACTTGCACCCGGCCGGACGCCGCAAAGGTAGAGGGAAACACACCCGGCGCAACGACCGCTACCGCGCTGTAAAGATAGGCAGCCCCCGTGCCCAGGCCGATGAGCGTCCACATGTTCGGGCTGCGGTATACAAAGGATTGGGCACACCGTCTGAAGAATGGCAATCCCGCCCAAAGCACGACCGGTGTGGCCAGTGCCAACTCAAACCTGTCTTGCCATGCTGGATCGAGGCGAGTCAATCGGTGTCCAGCCATGGCCAGCACAAAAACAATCGCCGTCAATGGAAAGCTTGCCCAGAATCGCCGCCGGAAGTCCGCAAGCTCCGCATTCTCTTCCTCCTCTACCGCGGGCATGACCGGCTCCAGCGTCATACCGCATTTGGGGCACGTGCCGGGATGATCCTGGCGAATCTCCGGATGCATCGGGCAGGTGTAAACCGTGGGCGCGAACTCCGTCGTTGATGAGACGCCTGCTTTGTCGCTCTCGACAGCCTCGGGCACGGGGGGCGAATGAGCGTGTTGGTCGTCGCTGTCGCATAGGCGTTGGTGCGTGTACTCGTTGTGTGTTTGCGGTGCGTTGGCGTTTTCCTGGCGCGAAGCTGCTTCTTTGTGGCTGTGCTGGCGGGTCATGCTCGGCATCCTGTGAGGAAAGAGTGGCGCGCTACGAAGGTCGTAGTGAGCATAGCGGTCTGGCACAGGAGGAGCAATGGTGAGCGAAGACAACAACGCCGCCGTTGCACCCTCCGCCCTGGGCATGCCCCATGCTACCGACATTGAGTCCCGTTGGGGACTATCGTTCGTAACGCAGGACCACAACCTTCCAACATAGGGAGAGGATCGTGAGCGACAGCATTTCACTGGGCAGCGTGGGCCGCCGCAAGTTTTTGCACCGGATGGCTGGCACGGTCGCAACCGCGTTCGGCGGGACAATGGCCGCGCCCATATGGGCACAACAAGTTCAGAACTATCCGGGTGCGCTTACGGGGACCGACTTTGACTTGACTATTGGACGCACGCTCGTCAATTTCACTGGGCGCGCACGCTATGCCATCACCGTGAATGGGTCGATCCCAGCGCCGATACTGCGATGGAAGCAGGGGTCAAAGGTGACACTGCGGGTCACCAACACACTGGACACGCAAACCTCGATCCACTGGCACGGCATCCTCGTTCCATTTGCGATGGATGGTGTGCCCGGCGTGTCATTCCCTGGCATTCCCGCTCACCAGACATTCATCTACACGTTCAAGGTGAGGCAGGCCGGCACCTACTGGTATCACAGTCACACGCGTTTTCAGGAGCAGCTCGGACTCTACGGCCCATTGGTAATCGAACCACAAGAGCCAGATCTCGTCCGCAGTGACCGCGACTACATTGTCATGCTGAGCGATTGGACGGACGAAAATCCAGACAGCGTGTTCCTACATCTGAAGCAATCGAGCGATTTTTATAACTTCCAGCTACCTACGGTCGCCGACTTCGTTGACGACACAAGGACAGTGGGCATCTCGGGAGCGCTCAAACGTCGGCGCATGTGGAACGAGATGCGCATGAACCCTACCGACCTCGCCGACGTATCAGCCGCCACTTATAGCTATTTAGTCAACGGCGCCACTCCCTTTGCCAACTGGACGGCCATCGCGAAGGCCGGCGAGCGCGTACGACTGCGCTTTATCAATGGATCGGCTACCACTACCTTCGACGTCCGGATTCCGGGTCTAACGATGCGCGTTTGCGCAGCGGACGGGCAAGACGTCGAAGCGGTGGACGTCGACGAGTTCCGGATCGGGGTGGCCGAGACCTACGATGTGTTGGTGCAAATGCCCCAGGATGCTGCATACACGATCTTTGCTCAGGCGATGGATCGCAGCGGCTACGCACGTGCCACACTCGCGCCGGAGCCGGGCATGCGCGCCGAGGTTCCACCGATGGACCCTAAAACTTGGCTCTCCATGGCGGACATGGGAATGGAGACTAGCGGGATGGCTATGGGCAGAGAACAGCCCGGTACCACGATGCGAATGCCAAACAACGGATCCCACTCCGCCCCCCGCCATTCAATGCCGGAGATGAGCGGACCCGTGGCCGATATGCAAGACAAGCAACCGCAGTCAGGCCATGAAGGAATGGCATCCCCCATGCCGATGCCGCCACGCCAAAAGCCCATGATTTCTCCGCCAATGACGATGTCGGTCATGCAGACCGGCCCCGAAGTCGACATGCGTTCCATGAATCCTTCGAAGTCGCTCGCCGACCCCGGTCCAAGATTGCGCGACAACGGCCGTCGGGTATTGGCCTATGCGGATTTGCGAACGCTCGCCCCCCCATTGACGCTCGGCCCCCGGGCCGCGAAATCGTCCTGCACCTGACCGGAAACATGCGCCGGTTCATTTGGGGGTTCGATGGCAAGAAGTTCTCCGAGGCTGAGCCAATCCGTTTGTATTACGGCGAACGGGTGCGGATCACCCTCGTCAACGACACCATGATGAACCACCCCATGCATTTGCACGGCATGTTTAGCGAATTGGAGAACGGTGAGCGCCAAGCCCTCGTTCGCAAGCACACCATCAACGTTCAACCGTCCAAGCAGATCAGTTTCCTCGTGACGGCAGATGCCCCGGGGCAGTGGGCATTCCATTGTCACCTGCTGTATCACATGGAAGCCGGCATGTTCCGCAAGGTGGTTGTGGCCTAACCCATCGGCTAAGGAGCGAGTCATGTTGCCAAGAGTGCAAAGATGGCTGTGTTTGGTCGCCGCGCCGCTGGCGCTTACTGTGGACGCCGCAGGCGCACAGACAGCAGGCTCCTCCATGCAAGCCATGCCACAGAAGCGACAGGGCATGCCTGACCAAGTTCTCAGCCAGGGAGCAAACATGTCCGCATCACCCGAACGGGCCGCTAATACCGAGGAAAGCGGCATCAACGTCATCCTTAAGAGCGATGAGCCTCGCGTGCCCATGCGAGATCCCAAGCGAGGCATCACCATGCCGGGAAACACCATGGCCGACAACGACGTTTATCACCAATTCTTGTTCGACCGGTTCGAAGCCATACGCGCTCCCGCTGCCACCGGGTTGGCGTGGGACATGCACGGATGGATCGGAAAGGACATCAATAGGCTGTGGCTCAAACTGCAGGGTATGCGGCTATTCGGTAAGACCGAAGATGCAAAAGTTGAGGCGCTGTGGGGACATGCATTTGCTCCGTTCTGGGATTGGCAGACGGGCATTCGGCGCGACTTTGGTGGCGGGCCGGCGCGAACATGGGCAGCGTTCGGAATCCAAGGCCTTGCGCCTTACTGGTTCGATGCAGAGGCGACACTGTACGTCAGCAACGCGGGGCGCGTGGCTGCGCGTGTACGCTCTACCTACGACGTCCGCTTCTCACAGCGCATCGTCCTGACTCCCGAAATCGAAGCGAACGCCTACGCAAAGACTGACGAGGCACGGGAAATCGGCAGCGGGCTGGCTGACCTCCGGCTAGGTCTGCGACTCCGATACGAAGTCCGCCGCGACTTTGCTCCGTATATCGGCGTGGTTTGGGGCAAGAAGATGGGCAAGACCGCCGACTTTGCGCGAGCGGCGGGGCAAAGCGCGACAGATAGGCAAATCATTGCCGGCATACGGTGGTGGTTCTGAATGGGGGCATGGCCCTTTTTTTGTGTACCTCCCCTGAGGCTCATCTTCGGTATGAGCGCCTTACCGAGACGTAATTCGCGAGTCATCGAAGGGAGAGGAATGCCTCTCTAGAATCGTTCACACCACTTGACGCTCCAGGAGAAAACGATGAATCGCAATGGACTTGCTTCGCTCATGCTCGCAGTCCTCTTTGCCGCAAGCTCGGCGGCATGGGCCTCTGACAAATTCCGCGGTGACGGCGGGGACAATTGGATCGAACACGTGCGGCAAAGCCCGTCGGCACCCCCGTCGAATATGAACAAGACCGCATTGTTGTTCGGCTCACCTGCCCCTGCGTCAATGGCTGCGCGCACGGTGGTAGTGAAGCCCGGGATGAAGTACATCAATGTTGACTCCGGTGAGACCATCGCATTCTCCACGGGGACCGGGACGCAAGCGTGGACATTCATTGAAGCGATGCAGAGCACCTCGGTCGACCTGGGCGTTCTGCTGCCGGATGCACCCGAAGCCAAGGGAGTGCGTGTCATCATCGCGCGCAGCACCTGGTTCACCGGCAGTTAAAATACCACCAGCCCTGTCACGCCTCACACGGTTGTGCAGGGCTGGTTTCATTGCACCGCTTTGCTCGTCGCCAAGCGATCAGAGCCGTGACCTGGATCCCTGTGTTGACGAACTGCAATGCAATCAATGCAAATTGCTTGGTCTCCCAGTACACGAACACCAGGCCCATGTTGCCGGCAATCCAGGCTAGATAGCCGCGCGGGTCTTTGCGGGCAATGAATAGCTGGCCGGTTAAGCCGGCCAAGATAACGAAGAGTTGCAGTGGGCTCACGGTGATTTTTCGACTGTTGCGGCGGTTTCGCTACTGTGTCAGAACAGTGCAACGCGCAGTCTCTGCAACAGAGGCACATTGCCCGCTCATTCTTGGCTTTTGCCGTGCGGGCTAACGTCTGCCTCAGGTGTTGCACGCGGAGAAATTAAGGCGCCGCTGTACTGACGACCACCATCATTGGAGTCCAAGCCTCCATAGCCAGTTCTCTCGCTTCCCCCGGCTCCAACACCAAATCGATCGGTTGCGTGCCCGGTAGTGCGCCGATCCCGCCTGCGTCTTGTATATCCAAGCGGAGTTTCACGGAAACGCTTCCACGGTTGACCAGCCGCATGGAATAGCGCTGTTGAGACGAAAGCGTTTTGGACAGAATATCGCCCCGTTTGAGCGAAACGTCGATCTCTTCAGGGAGTGCGGATGAGGGCTGCATGCCGCCCAACGTCACGACGGGGTTGTGGGTGCCGAACCCATGTTCGAGATGCAGGACGAAGGCGCTTGCAATCGTGGGAAAGCTGGCAAGGGTTGCCAATATCGATATGACAGTACTTTTTCTCATGGCATCGTCTCCTGATGTAACTGCCCTAAGGCGTGTTGAGGCTGTGCTGTCCAGTGTTTGCGTTGGTGAGACATGGGTCACTTATCGAGGGGGGGCACGCGCGCACCGGAAAACGTCCAACGGCGGTGGAGATTGAAATTGATCAGGACCAAGACCCCGGTTGCGGTCACCTGCGCAACCAGATAGTGGAACCCTAAAGCGAGGAGGGATGCCAGTGCCCAGGCGTTGATCAACAATGCCAGCATCCATACGAGGGCGAATCGGGCGAGCGTCTCCGGGATCTTGGCTGACGCATCGAAGACCCACCGCCGACTGACCGAGTAGTTGAGCACCAGCCCCACCAGCGCCGCAATGGTTGATCCGAGCACAGGCTCGGTCCCCATTTGGACCAGCGCGTATAGGGTCAGATAGTGAGCGGCGGTGGAAACACCGCCGCTCGCGAGGTACCTGTAGAAGCGATGTCGATTCGTCATGGCGGCTCATTCTCGTAGGTGTATCGGACACGTGTAAATGGCGGGTTCCTGTTCGTTGAGTCGCTACCTTACTCCTTGACCGCAATGGCGAGCAGTGAGCCGCCGGCCGGAAAGTGAATGCCGCGGGTAAGCAAGCGAGACTCAACGTTGCAGACCGTCGAGAACAGGCGATTAAGCGTTTTCCCGATACGAAAGCCTTCGTCAACTTCCTGCTCGGTCCGTGCGATCTTTTGATGCAGACGCGAAAGAACCATGACCGGTAGCAGCAGCGACATAAAGGAGTTGACATAGAGCGGTCGGAACCCGGTGGCGCGCAACTTTTCAATGAGATCCCGGCGCGTATAGCGACGTTTGTGCTTGGCCGCATCGTCCACGCGGCTCCAGAGCCGGGGGTGCTGGGGCACTGTCAAGATCAGCCCGCCACCGCGCCGGCAGGCCTTGTACATCTCACTTAGGGCACGTCGATCATCATCGATATGCTCGATGACATCAAAGGCGCCGACCACCTCAAATGCCTCAACAAACGGTATCGCGCGAGCATCCATTTGCAAGAACTTCGCCCCGCAATGACGGCGCGCCATCTGGAGTGCATTCAGCGAGGGTTCCCCACCGCACACTTCTGCGTGCCGAAACCGATCTGCAATCGCGGCTAGGTTCTCCGCTGTGCCGCAGCCAACTTCCAGAAACGACTGGAGCTGCGGGAAATGGCGCTGCAGCGCCCACACGATTAGCCTGCGGCGATGCACGAACCAAAAGTGGTCAGCCTGCAGCTTTTGGTATTCCTCGAACAGCGGCTCATGGAAGCCGTCGTTGTCCTGCAGCATCTCGGGCGCCAAGCAAGCGACGCCATCACGGATGGTGGCTCGCCAGCCACAAGCGCTGCACGACCAAGCGAAGGGCCTCAAGGGTGTATGGCAACTTACACAGATATGCACGGCAAACTCCTACGCAGCAAGCAACTGCGCCATTGACGGCGTCCTGGTTGCTTGCTGACGAAACACTCGATTTCCCTTGGCGCGTGTAGAGGCGCTGCCAAAGGTCTTGCCGATGCGCCGTCTGCCTCCTCTTACAAAAGCGAAAGCTGGCTCGCCATCGGCGATGCGTGTTAGACAACCAGCCGAGGAGGCCGTAGGAGAAGGTCCGGGACGAAGCTGAGAAAGTGAGCGCGAGACGAACGATGTGTTTTCAATCTCGGCTGGTAAGCGGACATGGTCAGTCCCGCCAACATCGCATGCTGCGGAACTTCCCCGCAAGACGGACATGACTTGCAGCGGTCGTCGAAACGAACGGGCGTGGCTTTTCCATGGTGGTCATGACAATGCTCATGGCCGGCGCGTGCAGCGGTGGGGGGCCGCTGGGGCTGCATCTTTCGTAACTTCTTGGTTGTTGTATGCGCGCGTTCGCAGTCGGCGAGAATGCCTGCGCCCATGCCCTGTGAGGGCAGCGCAAGCAGTACTAACCAGAGCAAAAACACACGCAGCAACTTCACCGGGCACCATGAACCAACGATCACGAAGCCGCAGTCTAGGAAACGGAACCTGACCACAGAGTTACGGGCGCATTACAAGAATGCAGCCGGTTGAAGGTGTTTGGCGCTGCGCGTTTCCCTCCCACTAGACAAGGTGGGCATGCTGACGGCACAAGCATGCAATCGGTACATGATCGCTCGCGCCAGGACATGATTTGCCAAGGGTGCAAAGCCTACGCAACGCTCCAGTGGTCCACCCCAACAATAGAAAGAATATGCGCAGTGTGTCCTATCAGTTGCGCAATCGATCTTGGCAATTGCGCTCTTTCATATTGGCAATCGGGGTAGTCGTCCTTTTCAGGCATGTATGGCCTCGACGTCTATTGCAAGCCTCTGTTGGTGATGTTGAAACGGTCTGCATGCATGTATCCGGCTTGCCTGGTAGGCCGCTGCTGAAGCAATCCCGCAGCCTTGATGAGATCCGCGCACCTTGTCCTTAGCAAAATCATGGCGTCCCCGAAGGCCGCCGCCGGCACGCGCCAGCCTACCCTGCGCAGACGAAGTTCAGCATTTGGACCAATGTCAAACGCCAGCGTGTCGCCGGTAGCCAAGCCCGTGGTCGTCGTCTGATCATCGGGGGGAGCATCAAGATTGGCCTTAACAGGCCTCGTCGGCATCTGGTTGATCGGCGTCACAAAGCGCTCCACCATGGCACCCATGCTTCTCCTCTTCGTCGACGGCGGGCGTGCTACAGCATCAATTGCCGTGCGGTTTTCGGCACCCCTATACTCATCTCACACAACCGGGATTCCCAGGTCGTTGGTAGCAGCTTGCCGTCCCGGCGCTAGCGTAGATATTGATCAACAACGCAAGGAGCACACTATGTCGCGTACCCTGATGATGTTGGCGCTGGGCGCGGTCGCATCGTTTCCGGCGCTTGCCGAGCCGCCCGAGGTTATGCAAGGCAAGCTGGTCGATGAGCACAAGATGACGCTGTATGTTTTCGACAAAGACACTGCGGCCGGCAAAAGCGCGTGCAACGGGACGTGCGCGACCAACTGGCCACCCGCGCTGGCCGATTCATACGACAAGGCGAGCGGTGATTGGAGTTTCATCACCCGTGATGACGGCAAGCGCCAGTGGGCCTACAAGGGCCATCCGCTTTACCGCTGGAGCAAGGATCAGAAGCCGGGCGACACCACTGGCGACGGCGTCATTGGCGCGTGGCACGTGGCCAGGCCTTGACTGGCGCGTTAGAAGAGCACGTGGATGGAGCGGGCGCTGCGGCCCAATGATTCAACGACCTGCTCTTCATGCGATCGGGATCGCTTTGGCCTCACTTGCCTTTGGCGCGCCGGCTCGTGCAGAGGGTGACCCCGCGCGGGGTGCACAAGCCGCCCGCACTTGCATGGCGTGCCATTCATTTGCACCGAGTCGCCACTTGACGGGCCCGAGCTTGGCGGGCGTTTTGGGACGTAAAGCAGGCACAGCCGACGGCTTTGCACGCTACTCTGACGCCCTCAAGCAATCAGGTCTGGTCTGGGACAAACGGAACCTCGATGCGTGGCTTGAGAATCCGGCGGCCCTGGTGCCGGGTAACGCGATGACCTTTCCCGGCATTGCCGATGCACGCACGCGGGCCGATCTGGTCGCCTACATTGAGGCAGTTTCCACGGGGCGTGTGAAGGTGCCCGATCGTGGCCTGCCGAATTTGAAGGAGTCCGATGCGGCGTCGCGGGTCACCTCAATCCGCTTCTGTGGCGATACCTATCGCCTCACCACCGCCGACCGGAAGGCCCACGTCTTTTGGGAGTTCAACCTGCGCTTCAAAACCGATGGCAGTGCTGCCGGCCCGGCTGCCGGTCAACCTGTGCTGATCGGCACAGGCATGCAGGGCGACCGCGCCGCCGTGGTTTTTGCGCGCCCCGAGGAAATCTCTGCCTTCATTCAGAGGCGGTGTCCATAAAGACTGGCCACCCTGCCAACAGCATCTAGAACCCGGTGGCGATACTGCTGCATAAGCTGCGGGCGGGGTCAGGCAGATCTCAATGCTTCCCGTCGTCGCCGAAGGCTTTCGCGAGACTGTCGAGAAAAAGGCTTGCAGACTGGAAGCCGATCACTCGCACCGGGCTCTCACGTCCATCGGCACCGTACAAGATGATGCCGGGTGGACCGAATAGGCCGAAGCGTTTGAGCAGGGTGCGATCGTCGGCAGAATTGCGTGTCACGTCGGCCTGCAGCAGCACAACATCCGCCAGCCGTGCCTGGACTCTCGGATCGCTAAAGGTCAAGCGTTCCATCTCCTTGCAGCTGACACACCAATCGGCATAGAAATCTAGTAGCACCGGCTTGCCGGCCGCGGCGGCCTGCACCAGGCGCGCGTCGAGTTCGGCCACAGAACGGATGCGCTCGAAGCGCACCAGCGCCGGGCCAGCAGTGGAGGCGGGCGCCATCAGGCCAGCACGCA
>NVSA01000164.1 GCA_002401045.1 Paracoccaceae bacterium | reverse complement strand
GTCTTTCTCAACGTAAGTATATGTCGCACCATCTGCCAGCGGGTATTTGAAATGCCACATGTGGCCGTTCACTTCGATATTTTCAACTTCTAGATCAGAAATAGCGGTCTCAAACTTCGGATCCCAATTGACCAGACGCTTACCTTTGTAAATCTTGCCAGCGTTATACATATCGACAAAAACTTTGAGCACCGCGTCGTGGAAGTTCGCGCTGTTTTCATGCCCGACACGGGTATCGCCCGGCGCACCTGCCATGGTGAAAGCGTTGCGATCCCAGTCGCATGACGCGCCCAGACGTTTCAGCTGTTCAACGATTGTGCCGCCTGATTGTTCTTTCCATTCCCAGATTTTTTCCAAGAATGCTTCGCGACCAATATCCGCACGTTTGATGCCTTGTTCGGCCAGCTGGCGTTCCACCACCATTTGGGTCGCAATGCCTGCGTGGTCTTGGCCCGGTTGCCAAAGCGTGTCGTGGCCGCGCATACGGTGCCAACGCACCAAAATATCTTGCAAAGTGTTGTTGAACGCATGACCCATGTGCAAAACGCCTGTCACGTTTGGCGGCGGGATCATAACGCAAAAACTAGGGGCCCCTTCGCGTGCATTTGCACCCGCTTTAAAAGCGCCTGTTGTTTCCCATTTTTTAGAAATTACGGCCTCGGCTGAAGCCGCATCAAAGTTCTTTTCCATCGCCATTGGTCATGCCCAGATATGTTTGAAGTTTTGCGCTGTTCTATAGAAAGCACGGGCGAAGGAAAACCCCTTTATCAGCGCGGAATCTAGCTTGTGACACCCACGTCATCTGTGCAAGTCTTCGGCTTATGCAAACCCGCGCCCCTAAAAACCATTTTATTATCATAGACGGCACCCAAAGTCGGCTCGATGAAGGTCATGAGACAAATGCGGGCATATTGTATAAGCTGTTGAAAGAAAAGCATGATCCCAAAACAGGAAGCCTATGGTATGACGCAGGCATCCAAGGTCATGGTTTGTGGAATTGGGCCACGATTGCCAGTGGTTTAGGGATTAACCGCACCATTCGGGATGCCTATGCCTATCTGAGTACGAAATACCAAACAGGGGATAAAATCTATCTGTTTGGCTATTCACGCGGCGCTTATGCGGTGCGCTCACTGGCGGGGATGATCAATAATCTTGGCCTGTTGCGCAAAGACAAAGCGATTGAGCGTTTGGTACGGCGTGCCTTTACCCTCTATGAATTCCAATCCAGCCCGGCGCGTATGCAAACATTCAGTAATGCCAATTGTCGCACCGATGCAGTGATTGAGATGGTCGGCGTCTGGGATACGGTCAAAGCCCTTGGCCTGCCCTACCCGTTGTTATGTCGACTTGCCCCGATGGCGACCGAATTTCACAATGACCGTATCGGCAACCCTGTGCGCAACGGGTTTCAAGCCTTAGCGCTGAATGAAACCCGCACCGCCTATTGCCCCGTTTTATGGCATACTGACACCCATTGGACGGGTCATCTGGAACAGGTTTGGTTTCGCGGTGCCCATAGTGATATTGGCGGTCATGTCTGGCGTGACGCCAAATCTCGCAAACTCTCGAATATTCCGCTGGTCTGGATGTTGGAACGCAGCGAGCTTTGCGGCGTAAAACTGCCCGAAGGTTGGCGTGACAGGTTCCCGTGTGATCCCCATGCCCCGATGATTGGCTCAACCAGAGGAATCGCCAAGTTTTTCCTTTTTCGCAAACCGCGTGTGCGGGGCAAACACCCCAATGAATACGTGCATCATACCGTTTTAGAGCAAAATCCAGACTTTAAGACCGCTCTACCCATCCAAAACCCTGCAAAAACTTAAAAACAAGAACAAGAACCGTTGCTCCCCCATTGGAACTGTGGCAAAAGTTTCGAAGTAAATGAACTCCCTAGGCCAATAGGTGCAGATATGACTAATTTTCAAGAAGCGCGTACAGCAATGGTAGATTGCCAAGTCCGCCCGTCCGATGTGACCAAGTATCCGATTATTGAGGCGTTGCTTGCAATGCCGCGCGAAGATTTTGTGCCAGCCGCAAAACGGTCTGTGGCCTATGCGGGCGAACACATTGCTTTATCAAGCGAGCGCATTTTATTGGACGCGCGTACATTTTCAAAAATGCTAGACGGGTTGAACATTCAACCCGATGAGCTGGTTTTGGACGTGGCTTGTGGATTGGGATATTCAACAGCGATCATCGCAAAAATGAGCGAAGCCGTTGTGGCGATTGAAAGCGATGCTGATCTGGCGCAAAAAGCCTCTGATATATTGATGGAACATGCGGTTGATAACGCTGTGGTTTTGCAAGGTGATTTAACGCAAGGCAACGCCAAGAACGGGCCTTATGATGTGATCATCCTACAAGGCGCTATTGAAACTCTGCCAGACACATTGGCAGACCAGCTAAAAGATGGCGGACGTATTTGTGCAATCTTTTCTGACGGAAACCTCGGCGAGTGCCGTATTGGTCATAAGTCGCATGGTAGAATATCTTGGCGGATGGATTTTAATGCTTCGGCCCCAACGTTAACTGGATTTAAACTAAAACCAGTATTTAATTTTGCATAAATCATACATTAAGGTCAAAGTTATGAAAAAGTTTATTACAGTTGGTTTGGGCATTTTATCTTTAACATGCGCCCCGACATATCAAGCCCATGCCACCACTTTGGCGGATGCTTTGATTTTGGCCTATCAAACAAATCCCAATCTGAAAGCCGCACGTTCAGGCTTGCGGGCAACGGACGAAGTTGTCCGTCAAGCCAAGGGTGATTTGCACCCAACGGTTTCAGGCGCGCTATCTTCAGGCGGGGTCGCAAACAGAAACACCTACGTCAACAGCCCCAGCAACACGGCCGCTGTGGTTACAAATATCCCGATTTATGCAGGTGGTAAAAAGCTCAATACAATCGACAAGGCGCGCTACAATGTTTTGACAGCCCGTGAAAACCTACGCCTATCAGAACAAGACATTCTATTGCAAACCGTCACGGCCTATATGGATGTGCGCCTGAACAGTCGCAAAGTGCAATTGTCACAAAACAGCCTGCGTGTTTTGCGCGAAGAAGTGCGCGCCGCCCGTGAGCGTTTTGAAGTTGGTGAAGTTACGCGTACCGATGTCAGTCAGGCGGAATCGCGTTTTGCCAGTGCACAAAGCAACTTACAAATCGCAAAAGCCGCCTATTCACGGTCGCAGACAATTTACACAGCCATCGTAGGCTCTGCCCCCAAAGACTTGCGCACACCGCCCAAAACCCCGAAATTGCCAGCATCTGCGGCGGCGGCTGAAAGCATTGCGGTGGCCAAACACCCCTCAATCATTGCGGCTCAATTTGTGATTAAAGCCGCGCAAAAAGATGTAGAGATTGCAAAGGGCAGTAAATTACCGACCGTTTCAGCCTTTGTACAAGGTAAGTTTGCCCGCGGCGACATCGGTGATAAAAGCGCAAAAACGCTGACCTATGGCTTAGATGTTGAACAAATCATCTATGCTGGCGGCAAGCTAAACAGCGTTCAGCGTCAACGTTTAGCGGCACTGGACCAAGCAAAATCAAACTTGCAACTCGCCGCCGTAAACACCCGCCAACGCGTCAATGCCGCTTTTGCAACGTGGCATGCTTCAAAATCCACAATCTCGGCACGTCAAAAACAAGTTCGCGCGGCACGGATTGCCTTTGAAGGCACAACGGAAGAAGCTAAATTAGGCGCACGTACGACCTTGGATGCATTGAACGCGGAACAAGAACTGCTCAGCGCACGCACAGATTTAGTGACCTCTATTCGCGACGAATATGTCAACGCCTATACGGTTCTATCCGCAATGGGTTTGTTGACCGTTGAGCATTTGGGACTGGGTATTTCCAGCTATGATCCCGACGTCAACTATGCCAAAGTTACGGGTCGCCAATCGATTAAAATCAAGCGTCTTAATATTTTAGACAAGCTACAAAAGCGTCGTGGCAACTAAAATATCGCTTTTGTACAGAAAGCTTCATAAACGGGTAACCTTAAAGGCAAATTTAAGTTGTTTGATGCACGCTATTTGAGTACCCTTCGAGAAAACATAATCCGAGGGACCAATGTCCGAAGCAGAAAAATCTATCGAAGTCGAAGATGTGTTGTCATCCATTCGACGTCTTGTCGCGCAACAAAACGAACCAGATAGCACACAGCCCGTTGAAGCCGCCCAAAAAGCACCCGTGGTSGGCGCAACAGAAGAGCCTGCGCCGTTTTTAGCCGCAGAGAACCTTGAGCTGTCCCCGCAAGAYCTTATCGCACCGGTAAATTTTGCCGATACGCTAAGCGCTTCTATCTCTAAAATCCAAGACATGGATATGACGTCAGACGTGGTCCCTACTACAGAACCAATGCCCSAAGTCGAATCTGTTGAGCTGGTTGACGAAATCGAAGAAGTCGTTGCTGAAGATACCGAGGCAGATACCCACGAAGCACARATTGCGGCGTTTTTAGAAACCGAAACGGCCCAATCAGAAGATATTACACAACAAGAAGATATCGCCGTGGCCGAAGCTTTTGCCAGCAGCCCACCAGCGGAACCTTTTGTCCTGCGCCCTGAAATGGTTGCGGCTGATGAAGCTGTAAACGACACGCAAGACGCTGAAATCAACATCATAACCGATGATGATACCGAAGAAGATATTGATCCAGAAACCTTTGCCGAGACGGCTGTCAGCCAAGATGACGCAGACGACGCCGAGGATATGGTAGAAGATACCCAACAATTTATCGACGAAGAAACCTTGCGCGAAATTGTGGGTGAATTGATCCGTGTCGAACTACAAGGCGACCTTGGCGACCGTATCACGCGCAATGTGCGCAAACTGGTACGCCGCGAAATTCACCATGCGCTTGCAACCCGCGAACTGGATTGATTATTTAGCCAATGATAACAACAGATCAAGGTCCATATGGGTCTCGATATGGTCGGCGAGTGCGTCCAGCGTGCTGTCAACGGTGCTTTCATAGCCCACATTGCCCGCAGCCTGACCCAGGAAG
>NVSA01000163.1 GCA_002401045.1 Paracoccaceae bacterium | reverse complement strand
CGGGTTAAGGCGTCGGATGATTTTGTGGCCAACAACGCGCCAACAGCGGCAATGCCGTCATAGGCGATGCCTGCCAATGGATGTGGGTTTGTGCCGTATTGTGCGGCGTAACGCCCGCGAAAGGCTGAAATTGAGCTGGTATCGGGCAGTGTAAACCAGCCGCCTTGTAGCCCTGGGTTTTTCATGGTTTCGGCTGGAATATTCCAACGTGTCAGCCCCATGAGTTTCACGCGGTCAGAGGTGATGCCGTTTTCAGGTAAAAGCTGGGCGAGAACAGGGAGTGCGCCAGCTGAGTTTGAGGACAGAACCAGTGCTTGGGTGCCTGTGCTGTTTACTTGGTTCTTAATCGCGCTGACGGCGCCGACGACACCTTGGGTGCTGAATACGTAAGAGGTGGAGCCTGTATATTTCGCACCAGAGGCGACGGCGGCTTTTCGCACGGCTTCAATGGCGATTTCGCCTGCGGCGTTTTGGGCACCGACTGCGGCGACGGAACGTAGACCTTTTGACATACCGTAGCGCACCAAGCGACGTGCGGTATTGTCAAAGGTATTGCCAAGAACAAAAACGTTTCCGCCTGCGATGTTGGTGTTGTTAGATAGTGCCAACACATTGATATTTTTGGGTTTTGCGGCAATTCCCGCAGCATTTGCGGCCTCTGCGAACAAAGGTCCTACGATGATTTTAGCCCCGTCTCTGATGGCCGCTTTCGTGGCGTTTGCAGCCTGAGCGGCGTTGCCTGCGGTGGCATAGACTTTCAAATCTATTTGTGCGCCTTTGATATCACTGACGGCTAAGCGGGCGGCGTTTTCCAGGCTTTTGGCGAGGGCTTCGGTTTGAGCGTTGCCAGAACCTGCGGGTATTAGCAGGGCGACTTTGACGGGTTTTGTTGTATCAACTTTTTGACCAACACCGCCGCCTGGTTCGACACAGGCTGACAAGATGGGCAGGCTAAGTGCGATTACACCGATTTTTGTGGTTTTTGAAATCTTTGAAACGACTGAAGATAGCATGTCGTCACCCCCTTATTTAAACTACTACGACTCATTTGCCTTAGAAGGTATGTACTGTCATAAGCGAAAGCAACGGCTTGGGATAAATTGTTGGAAAATAAGCGGTGAGTATCACAAAATTAACCTCTGGATTGTATATTGTCGCCACTCCCATAGGGGCGGCGCGGGATATTACCTTGCGCGCGCTGGATATTCTGCAAGCCGCTGATGTGATTGCCGCTGAAGACACGCGTAATACCAAACGATTATTAGACATTCACAGCATTCGGTTGGAAGGACGTAAGTTGATTTCTTACCATGATCATTCCAGCCCATCGCGCCGCGATGCTATTTTGAAGGTTATAGAGGCGGGTGGCAGTGTGGCTTTGGTCTCGGACGCGGGGACACCGATGTTGGCCGATCCAGGATATCATTTGGTCAAGCTTATCAAAGAGGCAGGGCATAAAGTTGTGGCAGCACCTGGGGCGTCGGCATTATTGTCAGCACTTTGTGTTGCAGGCCAACCGACCAATCAATTTTTCTTTGCAGGGTTCATTCCCAATAAAGAAAAAGCGCGAATGGATTTTTTACAAGCCATTGCAGGGATCCCGTCAAGCTTGGTGTTCTACGAATCGCCTAAGCGGTTGACTAAGACATTGGCGGCGATGGTGGCCGTGTACGGTGCGGATCGTATGGGCGCAGTGTGCCGTGAATTAACCAAGAAATTCGAAGAAGTTCAGACCGATACATTGGGGGCGTTGCAACAGCAATACGACGCCCGTGATACGCCCAAAGGTGAAGTGGTCATTGTGCTCGGCCCGCCTGTTATCCACGCGTTAAGCCAAGATGATGTGGATGCCCAAATATTAACCGCTTTGAAAGATTTCAAGGTTAAAGATGCGGCGAATGAAGTCGCTAAGGCGACAGGGCTATCAAGAAAAGACATCTATGACCGCGCATTGCGACTTAAAGACAGCTAAAGGAGCTGGTGCCTATGAAAAAGGGCGCTTGGCAGAGGTGTTGGTCGTGCGGCATTACTGTAATGCGGGTTATGTTGAGSTGGCGATGCGGTATAAAACAACGCATGGCGAGATTGATCTGATCGTTGAAAAAGACGGTGTTGTGGTCTTTGTTGAAGTCAAAGCCAGTCGGGACTTTGAGCGGGCTGTGYACCGTGTAACACCGCGACAACAAGCGCGCATTGAAGCCACGGCATTGCAGTATTTGGCGGGTTGTGCGCTGGGACTGAACACGCCTTGTCGGTTCGATGTGGCCTGTGTGGATGATCGCGCTGGGATCAAGATTGTGCAAAACGCATTTATGTGAAGGGTTCATTTCAGGATTGAACATCCGTTGTGGCTAGGCCATGAAGGATGAAACAAATTTTAAGGAACCTGAATGTTAAAAGTTGCCATCCAGATGGATCCGATTGAACCGATTGATATAGCGGCAGACAGCACATTTCGCATTGCTGAAGAAGCCCAAATTCGCGGCCATGAACTGTTTTATTACACGCCTGATAAGCTGGCCTTTGAAGAGGGCCGCGTGACAGCCAAAGGCTGGCCGCTAACCGTGCGCCGCGAAGTTGGTAATCACTTTACGCTCGGCGAATATCAGTCYGTTGATCTGGCTGATTTTGATGTGGTTTGGCTACGCCAAGACCCGCCTTTTGATATGGGGTATATYACCTCTACGCATATTTTGGATATGGTGCATCCTGATACTTTGGTTGTGAATGATCCGACTTGGGTGCGCAATTATCCTGAAAAACTGTTGGTTTTGCAGTTTCCAGAATTGACGCCACCGACAACAATTGCACGGGATGTTAAAACGCTGAAAGCCTTTAAGGCCAAATATAAAGACATCATTTTAAAGCCGCTTTATGGCAATGGCGGGGCGGGGGTTTTTCGTCTGGGTCCAGATGATAAAAACCTGAATTCACTGCATGAATTGTTTTCAAGTATTAACCGCGAACCGTTGATTGCCCAGCAATTTTTGCCAGCGGTTAGCAAGGGCGATAAGCGCGTAATTTTGGTCGATGGGGAGCCTATTGGTGCGATTAACCGTGTACCAGCTAAGGGTGAGACACGCTCAAACATGCATGTCGGCGGGCGGCCTGAAAAGGTTGAACTGGATGCGCGCGACATTGAGATTTGCAAAGCTATCGGCCCGTTGTTGAAAGAAAAAGGCCAGGTTTTTGTCGGTATCGATGTGATTGGCGGTTATTTGACCGAGATTAACGTGACATCTCCCACAGGCATCCAAGAACTGGAACGCTTTGACGGAATCAATGCGGCTGAAAAAATATGGCAGGCAATTGAGGCGAAACGCTAGGCATGTCGCTAAGATTAAAAATAGCATCGCGGGTAACAAGGTTGTTTTTTAAGCCCGCTTTGCAGCATATTTCTAATCTACAGGTTCTACGGCGCTATCTTGATTTTTTAACAAAGCTAAATGGGATTAATCCGCGCGGTGTGCGGTATGAACGTRGGTGTTTAAGCCATGATGAGCACGATGTTTCTGTGGTTTGGGCCGATGGCCACGATGTGGATGAAAGTAAGATCTTACTCTATATCCATGGCGGCGGCTTTGTGTTTGGCAGTGCCGAGACCCATAAACATTTAGCGGCGGATATTGCAGGGCAATTGGGTATTCGCGCGGTTTTGCCGAATTACCGTTTGGCACCAGAAAACCCGTACCCTGCAAGTTTTGACGATGTGCTGGCTTGCTACCGTACGTTGTTAGCGCAAGGGTTTAAGGGRCGTGATATTGTTTTGGGCGGTGATAGTGCTGGGGGCAATTTGGTCTTGGCGTTACTGCATCATATTGGCGTGGCAAAGCTGGATCGCCCCAGTTGTTCATTTACCTTTGCGGCATTGACGGATTTAAGCGGGATGTCCCCGACTATTAAAGCCCATGCGCAATCTGATTGTGTTCTGGCGGCCGAGAAGTTTAATACGTTGGCGCGCATCTACGCCCCTGATCAGGATGTCTCGAACCCCTATTTATCGCCCCAAAACGGGATGTTTACAGGTATGACGCCGATTTTGATGCAGGCATCGAAAAAGGAAATGTTGCGCGATGATAGCCGTGTTATGGTTGAACGGTTGATATCCCAAGGGGTTGATGCGCGATTGTCTGAGTTCGACAATGGGTTTCATGTTTTCCAGATTTTGCGCGGCATTGTCCCCGAGGCGGATAGGGCAATTTYCCAAGTTGTGGCCTTTGCGAATATCCATCTTGGGGCGCGGTAGCGTTATAGGTTTGCTGAGACGAGACGGTAACTGACAGCCTCGGCGATATGGGGGCGGCACACGTCGGCGTCACCGTCCAGATCGGCGATGGTACGTGCAACACGTAAAACGCGGTGATAACCCCGCGCGGTCATCCCAAACTTATCAGCAACTTTTGTCAGCAGTTCAGCCCCTTGCGCATCAGGCGTGGCGATGGCGGCTAGAACTTCACCCTCGGCATCGGAATTTAGCGCGGCGTGGGGTGTGTCCGCAAACCGTTTGTGCTGAATGTTGCGCGCAGATGCCACACGTTGAGCGATGTCTGCGCTGCTTTCGCCGCGTTCGGCGTTGTTAAGGTCTGCAAGAGATACTGGCGGGACTTCGACCCGTAAATCAAAGCGATCCATCAAAGGACCAGAGATGCGGCCAAGGTAGTCTTGTCCGCAAAGTGGCACGCGGGCGCAGGCCTTGGAGGGGTCGGAAAGATAGCCGCATCTACACGGATTTGCCGCCCCGATTAGCATGAATTTGCAAGGGTATTTCACATGCGCATTGGCGCGTGAAACCATAACCGTGCCTGTTTCAACGGGTTGGCGCAGGGTTTCGAGTACATTGCGAGAAAATTCGGGCAGCTCGTCCATGAACAAAACGCCGTTATGTGCCAGTGAAATTTCACCCGGTTTTGCCCCGCGCCCGCCGCCCACGATTGCCGCCATGGACGCGGTATGATGCGGGTCGCGGTAGGGGCGGGATTTGGAAATACCACCTTCATTTAGCAGCCCAGCAAGCGAATGGATCATGGATGTTTCTAAAGCTTC
>NVSA01000162.1 GCA_002401045.1 Paracoccaceae bacterium | reverse complement strand
CCAAAAGCAACGCAAAAATACTGCACATCACCAAGGCAATGCCAATATATTCACGCCGTGTGCTGGTCTCTTTGAAAAAGAACGTTGAGGCCAGCATCGAAAAAATCAGCTCAACCTGCCCCAAAGCTTTAACATAAGCCGCATATTGCAAGGTCAGCGCCATAAACAGCCCCGCACTTGCCGTCACCCCCGCAAACCCCGTCAGCGAGGTCAACCGCCAGGCTTTAAATACCTTGGTCATCTCGCCAGGTTCCCGAAAACGTAGCCAGATGCTCATTATAACCGACTGAAATGTCGTCACCGCCGCCAAACAAACAAGGGCGCGAATGATGAAGTCACCGCTATCCAGCGACAAAGACGCACCGCGATAACTGGTTGCCGAGACACCAAAAAACGCCCCCGCCCCAACGCCGTAAAACGATGCGCGGTTAAACACCCGTTCCTGCCAACGCGCCCCATCCTTACGTTCTGGCGGATCGGCCAGAACCAACACACCGCAAATACCGATTAAAATCGCCACCACCCCCCAGACCGAAATCCGTTCGCCCAAAAGGATCATACTGACAACCGCCGTCAAAAGTGTTTCGGTCTTTTTCAGCGTGATCCCGACCGAGAAATTGCGTTCGGCAAACAGTGCAACCACAAACATCGTCGCAATAATCTGTGCCACCCCGCCCAGCGGAATAAACACCCATGTCATCGTCGTGGGCCTAGGCAGATCCCAGCCGAACCGCGTCAGCAAGAAGACCACCAGCAACGCCACAGGGGCGGCAAAAACGAACCGCGCGAAAGTCGCACCGCCCGTCGATAACCGTGTGGTCTTGAGATGTTTTTGCAGCATAAAACGGAAATTCTGCATCAACACCGCAGCGATTGTAATCGGAATCCATAACGGCATTAATACGGCATCGGATGGTTTTTATGCGCCTCGGAAATATCTGCTAGAACCTCATCGCTTAGCGTAATATCAGCTGATTTCAATGCGTTCTCAACTTGATCCAACTGCGTTGCCCCAAAAATAACACTGGCCGTAAACGGACGCGTCCCACACCATGCCAACGCCATTTGCGCAGGGTTCAGCCCGTGTTTTTGCGCCACGGCAACATAGGCCGCAACCGCAGGCCACATGCGCGGTGTAACCCGCCCTGCCAAGCCTGGCGTCACATCCAAACGACTGCCCTGCGGCACCGTTTCACCGCCGTTATATTTACCCGACAACAACCCTGTCGCCAGCGGCGAATAGGCCAGTAATCCGACCTGCTCATTATGGCATAACTCGGCCAAATCCGTATCGAACAGGCGGCACAACAGACTGTATTCATTCTGAATGCTATCCACACGCGGCAATCCGCGATCCTCGGAGGCGCGCAACCATTGCGCCGTGCCCCAAGCACTTTCATTCGACAGACCAAAATGACGAATTTTACCCGCCTTTACCAAAGCATCTATTGTTTCCAAAATGGAAACAATGTGGTCTTGGAACTCTGCTTTGTTCTGCTTTGAGGGGTTAAAGTTCCAGTTTTGACGGAACATATACGACCCACGGTTTGGCCAATGTAGTTGGTACAAATCAATATAATCGGTCTTCATAGAGGTCAGCGATGCCTCAAGCGCCGCCTCAATAGTCTCAGGCGATATCGGCGCGCCATTGCGCACGCCGCGGTACCCTGCCCCGCCAACTTTCGTCGCCAGCACAACCTGATCGCGCTTGCCAGACGTGGCGATCCATTCACCAATCACCCGCTCGCTATCGCCTTGGGTGTCCTTGGTCATCGGATTGACGGGATAAACCTCTGCCGTATCAATAAAATTCACCCCATGTTCCAGCGCCATGTCAATCTGCGCATGCCCCTGCGCAGTGGTGTTTTGTGTCCCCCAGGTCATTGATCCTAGACATAATTCACTGACTTTTAGGTCCGTCGTACCAAGCATATTATATTTCATCGGTCTTCCTTTTGGCGTTTGGCGCAGATTAAGCCTGTTTTGATCTGATTGGCAACGCAGTGCAGAGATTTCAGGCAGTTAAACCCAAAATCGACCCTAATCGTCGCCGCAAATAACTGGTTATGCCCTGAAATCTGGTGTAGAAACCAAGCTTACAAAAAGGAAAGCGTCATAATGTCAATTTGGGTGCGAATTTCTGAAGCCTTATCTGCGATCCGCGCAGGCGAAGGCCTGTCAAACATCCTAGAAACACTGCAAGGCTCACCTGAAAAAAGTGTCGCCTTCACCATCGCCGTTATTGGCCTTGGCGCAAAAATGGCTAAGGCCGACGGGCTGGTCACCAAAGACGAAGTCGCGGCCTTTCGCCAAATTTTCTACATCCCAAAACGCGACGCGCCTCAGGCCGCCAAAGTCTACAACCTCGCCCGCCAAGACGTCGCTGGCTTTGAAGTCTACGCCCAGAAAATCGCCAAAATGTTCAAAGACGACTGGCCCGTTCTAGAGGATTTAATCGAAGGCTTGTTCTACATCTCAATCGCTGATGGGCACTACCATCCGAACGAAAATGACTACGTCCACCGCGTCGCCGATATTTTTGGTCTTGATGAACGTTCATTTCGCAGTATCCGCACACGGTTTATCCCCAATGTTGCCCCCGATGCCTATGATGTATTGGGCGTAACACCCGATATGCCCCTCAAAGAAATTCAACAAGTTTGGCGTAAAAAAATTCGCGAAACCCACCCCGATCAACTGATGTCACGCGGCCTGCCAGAAGAGGCCATTACCATGGCAACCAAACGTATGGTGGCGATTAACCAAGCATGGGAAGACATCAACGACATGCAGCAGGAAGACAGCTAATGCGGCTCGCAACTTATAACATTGAATGGTTTTCATCGCTTTTTGACAACCAGAATGAACTGATCAACGACAACTCTCATTCGGGTCGCCGTGATGTTACAAAAAAACAACAAATCAAAGCCTTAGGGGCCGTTTTTAAAGTAATGGATGCCGATGGGATTATGATTATCGAGGCACCAAATTCAGGCGCAGGGCAATCTTCAAAAGTCGCATTGGAAAACTTTGCACGGCATTTTAAACTGCGCCAGAACAAGGCCATTGTTGGGTTTGAGAACGACACCCAACAAGAAATCGCTTTCCTGTATGATCCACGTAAAATGGATGCTTTCCATGATCCACAAGGTCGCCCCAGCACCGCAGATGGATCGCGCACAGCACCGCGTTTTGACGGGGTATTTCGGACAGATGGCGGGGATGAGAATGGCACCGACAAAGTCACGTTCTCCAAACCACCGCTTGAATTATTACTGACACCAAACGGCGGCAAACCCCTGCGTTTGATCGGCGTTCATGCCAAATCAAAAGCCCCACATGGTGCCAAAGATGCGCATGAAGTGGTGCGTATTTCCATTGAAAATCGYCGCAAACAATTGGCGCAATGTGTTTGGTTGCGCCAACGCATCGATGACCATCTCAGCGCAAATGAAAACATCATCGTTATGGGTGATTTCAACGACGGGCCAGGCTTGGATGAATACGAAAAACTGTTCGGACAATCAGGTATAGAAGTCGCCATGGGCATCGGAAAATCCTCTGACCGCGTATTGCGCGAAGCCCATGCCGAGGCCGCAATGATCGCCCGCGCAGGTGCCGCGCCCACCACGTCACGGTTCTATATCCGTCAGACCAAAACCTACTTAAACGCCCTGCTCGACTACATCATGGTCTCACCAAAACTGGCCGAAAAAAAGCGCCCCAAATGGAAGATTTGGCACCCGTTCAACACCTCTAGTTGCTACCGTGATAAACGTCTGTGCGACGCGCTATTGACCGCATCAGATCACTTTCCCGTAACCCTTGATCTCGATTTTAAATCAAAAGGGTGAAATCATGGTGCGATTAACCTACATTAAGCCTATGAAACGTTTTTTGATCCCGACGCTTTGTGCCTTGGCACTGACAACCCCTGCCCAAGCCGATCCCAAAGATTGGGAAGACTTGCGCAAAGGGCTAGAACTGCTGTCCAAGGACACTCAAAAATTCTTTGAAAGCTGGGTTGATGACATCGGCCCCCTGCTCAACAGCTTGCGCGACAAGGTCGATGATTTAGGGCATTACGCCCCGCCCGAAGTCCTGCCAAATGGTGATATCATCTTACGGCGCAAACCCGAAAAACCAGCCCCCACAGCGCAAAAGCCGTCTATTGAGATTTAATCTGCATAATCGGCTCTTTTATTAAGACCCTATTGGTCATAAGCCTTATCTAACCTTTAAAAATGAGCCCAAAATGACGCCGAATTTTCTAAACACGATCCCTGCCCCCGTCCATGACATGCGCGACGCCCAAAGCAACGACGCTCTGGGCGGCCTCCCCGACTGGAACTTGGACGATCTATATCCCAGCACGGATGGTGTCGAAATCACGAAAGACTTGGCATGGCTCGGCGAAGAATGCCCTAAATTTTCCGTTGATTATGAAAATAAGCTGGCCGATTTAGACGCCGCTGGATTGCTGGGCTGTATCACGCGCTATGAGGCAATTAAAAACATCATGGGGCGCATCATGTCCTTTGCGGGTCTGCGTTATTACCAAAACACCACCGATGCTGATCGCGGTAAATTCATGGCCGATATGCAAGGTGAAATCACCGACTTATCAACCGCAATGGTGTTTTTCAGTCTTGAGATGAACCGTATTGACGACGCCCAACTTGAAAAAATGGTCAAATCAAACAAAGACTTGGCACGCTACAAACCGATCTTAGACAATCTGCGCCAAATGAAACCCTACCAACTCTCTGATGAGCTGGAAAAGTTCCTGCACGACCAATCCGTGGTCGGTGCCACCGCATGGAACCGTCTGTTTGATGAGACCATGGCAGGGTTAACCTTCAATGTGGACGGCGATGAATTACCGCTTGAGGCCACGCTAAACCTGCTGTCAGACACCGACCGTGCCACCCGCGAAACAGGTATGCGCGCCTTGGTCGAGGTGTTCCAAAAACACCTGCCGCTCTTTGCCCGTATCACCAATACTTTAGCCAAAGAAAAAGAGATTGAGGATCGCTGGCGCGGTCTGCCA
>NVSA01000161.1 GCA_002401045.1 Paracoccaceae bacterium | reverse complement strand
TGTGGTGCGTCTGGCAAGGGATGCGGGCTATAATGATCACCGTTTGGCGTTCTCATATTATGCCCGTGCCCAAGTGATGATCAAAGACGATCCGCGCTTGGCTGCTGCTGATTTTTCACAAGCTTATATTGGGTTTAAAACCCTGTTTGGGGTGCAAGACATTCATACCGCCCATGCGGCGGTTCAAATGGCCTCTTTGGCGCTATCGGCTGGAAAGTTGCAAACAGCGCTAGAGTATATCAACGCGTCTATTCCAGCGGCACAAAAAGCGCAAAACGGCAGCTTGCTTTTTGGCCTGCTGGCGATGAAAGCCGAAGTCTTTGAGGCTTTGGGGCAAGTATCTGACGCAAAAGCGTTGCGTCGTGAAGCAATTAGTTGGGGGCGCTATGGTATCGCGTCACAATCTGAGATATCGCGTAGGCTAGGGCAGGTCGCAGCATTGCTGCCTAAGCTGTCTACGAAAGGGTTTTAGACATGTTGATGATACCAGCCGCACTGATAGGTGCTTTAATCGGGTTGTTTCGTATTCAGAAAAAGGGCGGCACCTGGCTTGATAAAATCCATGCCATGGCGATCTATGCAATTGCATTTTTTATCGCTTCGATGTTTGTCACGATTATTCTGGATTGGTTTGGCTGGCTGTAAGCGATGTTTTTACCGCTTTTTACAAACCTGCGTGATATCAAAGTTCCGGTTTCTTTACGTGAGTATTTAAGTTTTCTAGAGGCCGTTCAAGCGGGTCTGGCGGGCTATGATATTGACAGTTTTTATATCTTGGCGCGGATGTCTTTGGTTAAAGACGAGCGTAATTTAGATAAATTTGATCTGGCGTTCTCGAAGACCTTTAAGGGGTTAGAGAACGCGACTTTTGACGATTTGGTCAAAGCGGCGAATATCCCCGATGAATGGGTGAAAAAGCTGGCTGAAAAGCACCTGTCGCCAGAGGAACAGGCAGAAATCGAAGCTTTGGGCGGGTTTGAAGCGTTGATGGAGACGCTTAAAAAACGTCTTGAGGAACAAAAAGAGCGCCACCAAGGCGGCAGTAAATGGGTCGGTACTGCAGGCACGTCGCCCTTTGGTGCTTATGGCTATAACCCCGAAGGGGTGCGTATTGGCCAAGACAAATCACGCCATGGGCGGGCGGTGAAAGTTTGGGACAAACGTGAGTTTCGCAATCTGGATGACAGCATTGAGCTGGGTACGCGTAATATCAAAGTCGCCTTGAAACGTCTGCGTCATTGGGCGCGGGACGGGGCGTCGGATGAATTGGATTTGGATGAGACCATACGTTCTGCGGCTCAAAACGGTTATTTAGATGTCAAAACCCGTCCAGAGCGGCGCAATGCGGTAAAGGTCTTGGTGTTTTTTGATGTCGGCGGCTCAATGGATGCTTATATCCGCACGGTTGAAGAATTGTTTTCAGCCGCGCGTTCAGAGTTTAAACATTTGGAATATTACTATTTCCACAACTGTTTGTATGAAGGCGTTTGGCGCGATAACAAGCGGCGCTGGGGTGAACATATGTCAACGTGGGATGTGTTGCGCACTTACGGGAAAGACTACAAATGTATCTTTGTCGGCGATGCCAGCATGTCGCCTTATGAAATCGCTTATGTCGGCGGTGCGAATGAGTTTTATAATGCGGAAGCTGGCGAAGTTTGGCTAAAGCGGGTGATTGAAAAATGGCCCAATACGGTGTGGTTGAACCCTGTGCGTGAGGATGCTTGGGGACATACCCAATCTATCACAATGATCCGCGATATTTTTGGCGAACAGATGTATCCCTTGACCCTAAAAGGTATTGAGGCGGCAATGAAAGAGTTGGGGCGTTAGGGGACGCAGGGCTTGCCCAAGATGGCTATCCACCCCATATCTAAGTTATGTTGAAACTCACCCCGATCTTGTTGGCAATTGTTTATGCGCTGATCATGTACCGTTTTTCGGTYTGGCGCACAAAATCCGAGTTGCGCGAAAAATCCACCCCCTTGACCGATCCGCGCATGATGCCTGCTTTGCGTCAAATGGCCGATGCGTTGGATTTGGAACAAATTAAAGTGTTGGTCTATGAAATAGAGCCTGTGAACGGCCTCGCTGCCCCCGATGGGCGGATTTATTTGACCCGTGGTTTCATGAATAAGTTTAATCATGGCGATGTTAGCGTCGATGAATTGGCCAGTGTGGTGGCCCATGAGTTAGGGCATGTTGCCTTGGGGCATTCACGGCGTCGGATGATTGATTTTTCRGGGCAAAATGCCTTGCGCGTKGCCTTGGCGATGATTCTAGGGCGGTTTTTGCCCGGYATTGGSGTGTATTTGGCKAATTTTCTGACCACAATGCTTGCCGCGCGACTATCCCGCACCGATGAGTTTGAGGCCGATGCCTATGCGGCGGCTTTGTTGACAAAATCGGGCATTGGCACGGCGGGACAAAAACGCTTGTTGGAAAAATTAGAACAGATGTCAGGCAGTGCGAAACGCCCGATGGCGTGGTTGATGAGCCATCCGAAAACCGCACAACGTGTGGCGGCAATCGAGAAACTTGAAAAAACTTGGTCTGTTTCGAACTGATTTACCGAAAATTAAAAGTTACTGGCTAGCGTGGCGTTACCTTGGATAGGAGCGCGCAATGATCGTGCAAACGATTTACGAATGTAGATGCCATCACCCCTTTGATGCAGATGAGCTAAAAGAATTTGCCGATGCGGCACGGGCGCATAATATTGCCAATGGCGTGACCAGTTTTCTGGTCTGTGAAGGGGATCGTCTTTTACAAGTTGTCGAAGGGGGCACCGATGCCGTTACCCTAACAATGCGACGTATTACGCTGGATAAACGGTTGCGAGATGTCAAAGTTCGCCTGATGACACGCCGCCGTGCGCGGGTTTTTTCAAGCTGGGCGCTGGGGGTTGTCGATAAAGATGATCGGGAATTCCGCCGTATACTGAAAAACTTGAATCATAAATCGGTGTTCGATCTAAATATACTCGATGCGCTGAAGTTGATGAAGCGTGTCAGTGGCCGCAAATACCGTGTGATGGATATTTTGGAACGGCGCGAACAAAATACCCGCCCTAGGGCGCTAAAGGCTAAAAGCGGTCTCAGTCTTAACGAAGAAATTATTGGCCTAAGATGTTAGGAGCTTTGCCAAACGCGGCAATCTGGTGCGTTTTAGCAAGGCGCGTAAGTTTTGCGGCGCGCCAGAATGCATCTCGGCCGCACTTTGAACCTGCAATCCTAAAGCCCGCATAGATTCGGGGTGTTCAGTCGCATATTCGAATAAGAAACCATCGGCATCACGGCGGATTATGTTGTGATTGGCCAGAATACGGGTTGGAAAATCTTTTAGATTTTGGGTCATGATAACATCTGCCTGCGCTTCAATCGCAGTGGCTAAAACRTGGGTGTCATTCGCGTCTGGTAAAAACAAATCATCCCGCAGGGGTGTTTGGATATTTGCCTTTGGCCATGCGGCGCTAAGCAAAGCAATCTCAACGCCTGCGACCTGTTCTTGGGCGGGCTCTATTTTAGCCGCGGCACGGCGCCATTCTTCTAATATGCGATCTGACCAAAGGGGTTTGAAGGCGCCAAGTTCTGCCGCCCCCAAAACCATTTTTCGCATAATCGTTGGGTATAATACACATGCATCAATGACGATGCGCATTAATCCAGCCTGAAGAACAACGATTTAAGATAGGCACTTTCGCCCAAATGTGCGTGTGTGGGGTGATCTGGCCCTGCAAAACCTGTGTGCAAAACCTGTGCTGTGCGCCCCGCTTTGCCGACACCGATCAATGATGCCAAACGGAAYCGTGCAAGGTCAACCGCGTGCGAGCAAGAGCACACAACAAGATACCCACCTGGTTTAACCAAAGCGGCGGCAAGTTTTGCCGTGCGTTCATAGGCCCGCAGTCCTGCGGAAAGCGCGTCTTTATTCGGCGCAAATGCAGGGGGATCACAAACCACAAGATCAAATTTTTGACCTTCTTCTTTCAGCGCTGCCAGAACCGCAAAAGCATCGCCTTTACGGGTTTCAAACTGTTTGGCGAAACCAGAAAGTTCTGCGCCTTTGATCGCTAGATCTAATGCGGGTTGCGATGCATCAACAGCCAAGGCTGATTTAGCCCCATTTGCCAAACTGGCTAGTGAAAAACCGCCGACATGGGAAAACACATCTAAAATACGGGCGTCTTTTGCCAATTGCGCGGTAAAGGCGTGGTTGGGGCGTTGGTCGTAGAACAGGCCTGTTTTTTGCCCACCCATCAGGTCGGCCATATAGGTCGCACCGTTCATCGGGACTTCGATCAAATCTTCGACTTTGCCTGCGAGTATTACATTTTCAGTATCGAGACCTTCGGCCACACGGGCGCGACCTTGGGCGTTTTTAACGATTGCGGTAATGCCTAAATCGGCCTGCAAAATTTCTGTGAACCAGTCAATGCGTTGCTCGGCCCAAGCGGCGTTGGGTTGGATGACGGCAGCATCGCCAAAACGGTCGATGATTACGCCAGGCAATCCATCGGCCTCGGCGTGGATCAGACGGTAGAAAGGTTTGTCAAACAAACGGTCGCGCAATTGTGCGGCAAAGACCAATTTTTGACGCAACCAATCGCGGTCAATTGTGACATTTTCGTCTTGCGACAACAGGCGCAACGAAATCTTTGATTGCGCGTTGAATGCACAGGTGGCGATGTAGCTGTTGTCAGTATCACAAAGATTGACAATTGTTCCTGCAGGAATTGTTTTGGTACGTCGATCAAGCACAAGTTCGTTGGCGTAAACCCAAGGGAACCCAAAGCGTAGTCGTTGGGCGGGTTTATTAGGACGTAAGCGAATGGCGGGTATATCTGGATGTGTCATAGTCTGCCTTTATCGGGTTTATCGTGCGGGGCAAACAAAAAAAACGGCCCCCGAAGGAGCCGCGATTTTCTGCGTGTAGAGCTGATTATTTAGCTTTGCGTCGTGCCAAGCCAAGACCGGCTAGACCAAGGCCAAAAAGTGCTATGGTTCCAGGCTCAGGTACTGGAACAAAAGAAGTCACCATTACTACCATGTCGCT
>NVSA01000160.1 GCA_002401045.1 Paracoccaceae bacterium | reverse complement strand
ATTCCCAAAGAACGGCCGTGAAACGCCCCCTCAAAGGCAATGATATTCACCCGCTCGGGCGCACCATTTTCAAAGTGATATTTGCGCGCCATCTTAACGCAACATTCCATCGCTTCGGTACCTGAATTGGTAAAGAACACGCTATCGGCAAAAGTCGCATCAACCAACTGATCTGCCAGTTTTTCCTGTTGCGGAATATTATACAGGTTGGACGTGTGCCACAGCTGGGTCGATTGTTCTTGCAACACCGCCACCAAATCTGGATGCGCATGACCCAAAACATTCACCGCGATCCCCGCGCCTAAATCCAAGAAACGTCGATCTTGCGCGTCCATCAGCCAGCTTCCTTCGCCTTTGACGAAAGAAAGCGGTGCACGGGCATAGGTCGGCAACACAGATGGGATCACGATATTTACTCCTGTAAATTAAACTAAAGGAACGCTTTGCCGTATCTGTGCGCCCAAGTCAATTATTGCTTGTCAGATCGACGCCTGTTCATTGCAACTAGAAACACAGCCCGATGTTAGTTTTCTGTTACGATTGTTCTGGTAACAGGCGGCAGGTTGGTTTATTAAATTAGGCTAGCCAACACAACGGCACGCACTGGAGTACACTATGTCTTGGACAGATGATCGCGTTGAAATTCTAAAAACCATGTGGATGGAGGGCAGATCTGCCAGCCAAATCGCCAAAGAATTAGGCGGCGTGACCCGCAATGCCGTGATCGGCAAGGTACACCGTCTTGGTCTGTCTAACCGTGCAACACCTGCCAAAGCAAAAGCGGCGGCGAAAGCCAAAGCACCTGCCAAGCCTAAAATCGCGACCAAGCCCAAGGCACCTAGCGTGCTAAAAGGGACGGAAAATGCTGTCAGCATTCCACCGCGCAAGCCTATTATTACCGCAGGTCAGCCGTTGCCACCGCAACCGTCAAACAGCGAAATCAGCGAAGAAGCTTTGGCTAAGGTTATCAAAGTTGAAAAAGGTGCCAAAAAGCTTCGCTTGATGGAACTGACCGAACGCACTTGCAAATGGCCCATTGGCGATCCAGCGACCGAAGATTTTTGGTTTTGCGGCCTAACCACCGAAGTCGGCAAACCCTATTGCGATGCGCATAATGGTGTGGCTTTCCAACCAATGTCAGCCCGTCGCGACCGTCGCGGCCGTTAATTCGTCCCGACAACACTGAATGACCTTGGTTCACATATTAGGGTTAATGAAGGATAAACAGCAGGTAAGCCCATGATACGCTACAACCTGAAATGCGAAAACGACCATAGCTTTGACAGCTGGTTTCAGTCTTCTCAAGCCTTTGAAAAACTGTTTGATGCACAGATGGTGGCCTGTTCCACCTGTGGTTCTAGCAAGGTTGAAAAATCAGTGATGGCACCGCAAGTACGCCCCGCGCGCAACGCGACGGCAAAAGCCCCGTCCAAACGCCCGCTTTCCGCCCCTGCGTCGCCCGCCGAGAAAGCTTTGTCAGAAATACGCAAAAAAATCGAAGCGAACACCGAAGACGTTGGCACTGATTTCGCCACGCAGGCCCGTGCCATGCATGACGGTGACGCACCCACACGCGCCATTCGCGGCGAAGCGAAACTTGATGAAGCCAAGGAATTGATCGACGATGGTATCCCCGTCATGCCGCTGCCTTGGGGTAATAAAGACAAAGCGAATTAGCCCAAGCGTACGCAGGGCTTACCAATTGCTAACACATATCACGCTATAACAATTCCGACGTCAAAAGTGGTTATCGGGTTTTTGTAAGCCGTGTGGCAACGGAGTGTGAAAACCACCTAAACACTACAGTAGTAAACAGGTGCAAGGTAAAATCTTGCTCGGCACTATAACCCCATTGGTGGCGCCACCTTTTTTATACAATACACAAAACTTTCCCCGCATCCCCAACAGGCTGCGGGCAAAAGGCGTTCAAATTACCTTTAAAAATAACACTTTGTATTTCAAACACTTAAACCCAAACTAAACCAGTAAACTAGTTTACTTTTTTAACGCACCTACAGATCTTATAGCGCGTCAAAACAACCTCATTTTTTTCAACGGAATATCTGTGCTTAACCGTATAAAATATATGAATAGGCAAGGAAACAAAATGACCCACCCAAAACACGACCATGATCACGGCCTAAAACACGACATGCCTGCCATGTTTAGCAGACGCAACACACTCATGACATTAGCAGGGGTTGGCGCTGTCGCCGCCTTTGCAGGCTATCGTAGTTTTGGACAGGCCGAAACACTCACAACGGCAAGTGATGGTTCTGTTTGCGTATTAGATGCATCCGAGACCGCAGGGCCTTATCCCGCAGATGGCACCAATGCCAAAGCAGGGCAAACCGTTAATGTGTTAGATGACAGCGGCGTTATACGTGAAGATTTACGCCCTAGTTTTGCAGGCATGACGCCCACAGCGGACGGGTTGGAATTGTCGCTTGAATTGCAAGTGCTCAATGTCAACAATGCCTGCACACCCTTGGCCAATCACGCGCTTTATTTATGGCACTGTGACGCTGTTGGAAAATATTCCTTATATGATGAAACAGACCGCAATTACCTGCGCGGCGTTGGCATTACCGATGCAAATGGCATTGTGCGTTTTGCCACAATTTTTCCAGGGTGCTATGATGGCCGCTGGCCGCATTTCCACTTTGAGGTCTTTGCATCGCCGCAAGATATCACCTCAGGGCGTGACAGCCTGCTGATCTCACAATTAGCCCTGCCCCATGCCGAATGCGCCGCCGTCTATGAAAGTGATGCCCGTTATTCCAACGGCACACGGAACTTAGGACGTCAAAGCTTAACCCGTGACATGGTGTTTTCTGACAGTTCCCAAGCCCAGATGGATCAACGCACAATTGCACTCACAGGCGCTGCCAAATCAGGTTATGCAGGCACAGCGACCATTGCAATATCGGCCTAGAAGTTCAAAGACACATCGCGGTGATCCGACACACAAGAGGCCACAAACAGCGCTTGGTCGCGGGTGAAATGACTTTCCTCGCGAATGCCCAGCGTGGTTTTCAGTGCCTCATTATAACGGATCAAGGCAGGGGCAATATCAGCCTCGGCCTTGGCACGCCATAAGGTCTGCCCCTCATAATCGGCAATCGCTTTGTCCAGCTCGGCCAGTGCTTTATCCACCTTGGGTGTTCTCGATTTCACCGCGCGGCGTGCTTTTGACAAGGCCGACTTGATCACACGGGTCCCTTSCACATCGCTAAACTTGCTGGCAAGCGCTGCAAGCGGTTCCACCGCGTCCGCAGGCGCACCTGCAAGCACCCAATCTTTTGTCGCCATCAGCTCATCGCCCAAAGCACGAAATGCATCRCCACTTTGCAAAATAGCTAATGTTTCACGCGGCGGCACAACAGCGTCTTTCGCAAAGCGTTTATAAATCCCAAACGATKTTTTCTCAGCCTTATTCACCGCAACAAATGCATCATAGGACAGTTTCCAATCAGACGGAATTTGCGCCAACAGCGCTATGCCTTCCGCTTCAAKAYCTGTAATCTCTGCGCGCAATCCTGCAATCTTGGAACTGTCYTCAGGCAATYCTTTGATCTTATACTYAAYYTTCTCGATCCGACGMCCAGCACGTTTTGCATCGCGTTCTAACCCGCGTACAAATTGGTGTATGGGTCGGTAATCTTGTGCCGCAGTTGCCACATCATCCGCCGCAATATTCGCCAATTTCAACTGGGCAATTGCGTCGCTTACTTTGGCAAAGCTAACCGTTGTCGMATTTGCCATATCATCAGGCAAAATGCTCAAGTCCACCAATTGCGCCTTTGATGCCGCCGCCAGCAAATCCGCCTCATTCTGCGCGATCTCATTCGAGACATAGCCATCAACACAAAACGCCAGCTTTGGGTTGCGCGGTGGCGGTGCGGTCTCGGACAGCAACGACACRCGGTTCGGTAGRTAATTCACCAACTGCGGTGTGCCGCMCACAATAGACAGAGCAACCAATTGCAACGCAATAAACGGTATCACRCCTTTATACATCTGAATGGTTTTGACAGATTTAGGTGCAACCCCGCGCAAATAGAACAGGGCAAAGCCAAACGGTGGGGTCAAGAATGAGGTTTGAATATTCAACCCAATCATCACGCCCAACCAAACGGCTGTAACGTTAGCACTGGGATCCGCCAACAAGATTGGTGCCACAATCGGCACCACGACCACAGCGATTTCGATGAAATCCAAGAAGAAGCCTAAAAAGAAAATCACGGCCATCACGATGACGAATTTTGTCCAGAACCCGCCCGACAGTCCTTCCAAGAATTCCTTGACCAGATGTTCGCCACCAAAGCCGCGAAAAGCCGCCGTTAAAATGGCAGCACCCAGCAAGATGATAAACACCAAGGACGTCGCCTTGGCGGTTTCTTTCATCACCGCTTCCAGCGTGTTCTCAATGTTAAACACGCGCCATGCTGACCAGATTAATGCAATCACCAAGCCCAGTGATCCAATAATCGCCAGCATCACGCCCAACATGTCGTTAGAGTTGTCGATGCTTTTGATATTCGTGTCAAAATTCGATTTCACCACGGCAATCAGAACCAAAGAGATCAGCGCCAGAATCACAGGGTGATAGCTATTTTTAGTACCTTCGGTTAAACGGTAGCCCGCCATCACCAACGCGCCTGCCGCACCAATTGCACCCGCTTGGTTCACCGTGGCAATACCGCCGATAATAGACCCAAGCACCAATAGGATCAGCAACAATGGCGGTACCAAAGTCAAAAAGACTTTCACCGCAAATGCACGATCATAAACCCCGTCATACCGCACAGGCGGTGCCAGTTTAGGGCGCAAAAATGCGATGATCAGAATATAGGCCATATAGAGCCCAACCAAAACCAGGCCAGGTAACAGCGCGCCTAAGAACATCTCACCCGCGCTGGTAGAGACCACTTCGAAACTAGACGGCATCGACAGCTCGCCAGTGTTTTCTTTAAACAACGCTTTGCGTAATGTGCCCGCTTGATCCGCCGCACTGGCCAACTGGTCGGCCAGAATAATCAACACGATAGACGGCGGAATGATCTGCCC
>NVSA01000159.1 GCA_002401045.1 Paracoccaceae bacterium | reverse complement strand
CGGCGGCTGTCGGGTTTGCATTGCTGGCAATCGCTTGGATCGGGACGACTGGCTGGGGCATTTTATGTGCGATGCGCGGCGATATATCGGCGCATCGACGTTGGATGCTACGCTCGGTAGCACTTAGTTTTGCGGCTGTAACCCTGCGCCTGATTATGGGGCCGCTGGTTTTGGCTGGCTGGAGTGTGGTTGAGACCTATTGCGTGACCGCATGGTTAAGCTGGTTGCTGAATTTAGCGGTTGTTGAGCTGTGGTTGCGCAAAGGATCTATGCGCTAGATACAAACAAGACGACCCGAAGGTCGTTGCAGATGTTACGCACACATGAGAATGGCAGGGCAGAAGGTTTTATCAGTTTAGATATTTCAGAATAAGTGAGGCTGTCTGAATAGGTTTAAATTAGGCTTAAATTATGATAATTAGTAAGCATGAAGGCATTCGCAGTGTTTAGAAGTATACTCATTTGAATGTGTGTGATGCAATCGGCTTAATTGGATTGGTGGGGGTTGCTCTACGTGTATAGATTTAAACTTATATTAATATCATTCATCGTTTTTATTGTATTTACTAGTGTGTCAAACGGCTCAGTCTTAAGTAAATATTCTGTTATGAGTGATAAAGATATTATCTATGAAATTTTTACAAAGAGTATTATTCCACAGGCAATTTATATATATCAAGATGATGCTGACGACCTTGCATATGATGGTGTTGATTGGCGGGACGTTGCTAAATTTTATTCTTCATGTGTACTAAGAGAAGTCTCTGCCAATGCTACTCGACTAGATTTGGAGATTATACATTTTGTTTGGGTGGCGAATAGGGGGCGAGAGAGCAGAGCATCAAAAAAAGTGATTAAATCAATTGGCTCCACTCAATATACAGGTGCAGGTGATGTCGTTGGTGGGGCTGAATTCGACTGTGTTCTTGAGGCAATTAAGTATGTCGATAAAATGAAAACGTAATAGCAGTTTGTTTGTCTCGTCTACATTGTTGTGTTGTAGCCCTAGTTAGGGGCTAAGTATTAGTAAGCGAAGAAATTAAAGATGATATGGTGAGAGGTGTTTTCTAACCAACTACCGAACGTTATCTGTAAGTAAGATGGGAACGAAGGATTGGTCTTGATTGTTTAAGGTCATTACCAGTCTTAACACACTGGAGGCGGGCTTAGCGGGAGGGGCATTCCTGCCAAAACTCTGTTTTGTACGCCTTGCCAGCTAAGGCGCGCATATTAACCATTGTGAAAATCATTACCCTAAAACGAAACATGGGCTACAGTTTTCACTGTAACCCATTGTTTTGTTTGGAGCGGGCGAAGAGATTCGAACTCTCGACCCTAACCTTGGCAAGGTTATGCTCTACCCCTGAGCTACGCCCGCATCCATATTCAAGGAAGYAATTCTTTCCCTTGAGTAGGCGCGTTATACACCTAGGATGTTTGTTCGCAAGAGGAAAAACACAAGATTTTCTGATTTCTTCAAATAGAACATTTTGTGAACAACGCTTCCCCTTTGAATGTGAAGCCGTTAGGGTGCCCGAATGACTGATTGGGATGATTCAGAGGTCTTTGAGGCCGCCGAAAAGCGTACATTGTCACAAATGGCAATGGGGGCGCGTGCTGTGCCGTATCTGGACGGGCTAAACCCTGCCCAGCGTGAGGCGGTTGAAACCTTGCAGGGACCTGTTTTGATGTTGGCAGGGGCGGGCACGGGTAAGACCAAAGCCCTGACCACACGGATTGCGCATTTGCTACATACCAGAACGGCGCGTCCAAATGAAGTTTTGGCGGTGACATTCACCAATAAAGCTGCGCGCGAGATGAAAAATCGTGTGGGCGGTTTGCTGGGGGAAATGGTCGAGGGCATGCCGTGGATGGGGACGTTCCATTCTTTGTGCGCCAAGATTTTGCGTCGTCATGCCGAATTGGTCGGGCTCAAGTCGAATTTCACGATTTTGGATATGGATGACCAGTTGCGATTGCTAAAGCAGTTGTTACGGGCTGATAATATTGATGAAAAACGCTGGMCKGCRCGGMWKYTGGCRGGKKTGATTGATAATTGGAAAAAYCGYGCTTGGACGCCTGYAAATGTGCCCAGTAGCGAGGCATCTGAATTTAATATGCGCGGCACAGAGTTTTATGCGTTGTATCAAACGCGGTTGAGAACGTTGAATGCAACGGATTTTGGCGATTTGCTACTGCATGTGGTGACGATTTTTCAGGCGYATCCTGATGTTTTACRAAAATATCAASGCTGGTTTAAGTATATTTTGGTYGATGAGTATCAAGATACCAATGTGGCGCARTATTTATGGCTGCGSCTGTTGGCRGCGGAACATAAAAATATTTGCTGTGTCGGCGATGATGACCAATCGATTTATGGTTGGCGCGGGGCCGAGGTGGGCAATATCTTGCGCTTTGAAAAAGATTTCCCAGGCGCGCATGTTGTGCGGTTGGAACAAAACTACCGCTCAACCGAACATATTCTAGCGGGTGCCAGTGCAATTATTGATGGCAATAAAAATCGTTTAGGCAAAACCCTATGGACGGCGAAAAAAGGCGGCGAAAAAATCCGTTTAGCGAACCATCAAGACGGCCAAGAAGAGGCGCGTTGGGTTGGCGAAGAGATTGAAAATTTTCAGCGCGGCACCCGTGGCCATGATCCTGTTAGTCTGGATGATATGGCGATTTTGGTGCGTGCCAGCCACCAGATGCGGGCCTTTGAAGATCGCTTTTTAAGCATTGGGATGCCGTACCGTGTGATTGGCGGCCCGCGTTTTTATGAACGGATGGAAATCCGCGATGCCATGGCCTATTTCCGTGTGGCGATATCCAATGACGATGCTTTAGCCTTTGAGCGGATCGTGAATACGCCGAAACGCGGCATTGGTGAAAAAGCCCAGCAGTTGATTAATCAAACCGCCCGTGAACATGATGTATCTTTGGTGCAAGGCGCGCGAATTTTGGTCGATGCGTGCGGTCTGTCGACCCGTGCGCGGGGGGCGCTTAAAACGCTGCTCGACGGTATTGATCGTTGGAGCGCGGCCATTCGGGATGGGGTTTTGGGCCATGTTGAAATCGCCGAGATTATCTTGGACGAAAGCGGTTACACCGATTATTGGAAAAATAATAAAACCCCTGAGGCTGAAGGGCGGCTTGAAAACCTGAAAGAATTGATCAAGGCGCTGGAAGAGTTTGAAAACCTGCAAGGGTTTTTGGAACATATCAGCCTGATCATGGATAACGCGCAAGAAGATGCGGCCGAAAAAGTCAGCATTATGACCCTGCACGCGGCCAAAGGTTTAGAATTTCCCGCCGTATTTTTGGTCGGTTGGGAAGAAGGCTTATTCCCGTCGCAACGCTCCATGGATGAAGCGGGGCAAAGCGGGCTGGAAGAAGAACGCCGTCTTGCCTATGTGGGGATTACTCGGGCTGAGAAATTTTGCGCCATTAGTTTTGTGAACAGTCGCTTTGTCTTTGGACAATGGCAATCCTCGCTACCATCGCGGTTTATTGATGAATTGCCCCATGACCATGTCGACGTGCTAACCGCGTCTGGGCAGTATAGCCATTCTGGTGGCTATGGCATGGACGGTGACAGCGCGTTGATGGATAAAATTGCCCGTGCAGATACCTATAATTCACCTGGCTACCGTCGGATGCAATCGCGTATTGCACAGCCAGGCAAACCTGTGCGTAAACCCAAGACGTTGATTATTGACGCGGAACCTGTTGCTGATTTTACGATTGGGGATCGGTGCTCGCATGTGAAATACGGGCTGGGCACTGTGATTGGTGTCGAGTCTGATAAATTGTCGATTGTGTTCGATAATGGCGGTGCCAAAAAAGTTTTAGCCAGCTTTATTAACCCTGAAAGCAATTTTATTCCGCCTGACAGTGACCCTGACAGCGATGTGCCGTTCTAAAAAAGCTTTGCCCAAAAGAAAAACGGCACCGCTTGGGAGGAAGCAATGCCGTTTATATTCCGACCCTAGGGAGGAGAAGGGTCGTTGTGAATTAGCTGTAGAAGATTTCTATTGCTAATCCTTTAATGCCAGAACGGTGAATACCAATATCTGCCAAGCTACGGTCAGAAAGGGCGTTCAGCTCGGACATAGTTTTACGGTACTCGCGGTATGTTGCGAATGTAGCTAGCAATTCTTGTGCTTTAGCTACAATGCGATCTGCAAGCGTTACGTTTTGTGTTTGATGTAAAAAAGCCATGTCTATGCTCCTAATTTGTATAAGGCTAAGATAGGCTTTTATGAGCTGGATAAAACCTACAATTTGACAGACCCGCTATGCACAAATGACATACGTAACATCTTGTAATTGTATGAATACAAAAGAAAAACGGCGCCACTGGGAGGAGGTGTGACGCCGTTTGATCTTTAGGCCGCGATCCGAGGGAGGAGTGGATCGTTGAGCCATGAAAGCTAGGGTTTAAATGGGAGGAAAAACCCTTTGCTTGCTATGAAGTTACGTCTTTGTGCGGTGCACTAATAGGGCTAAGTTAGCAAACCCGATATGCAATAATTGCATAGCTGACGTGGCGTCACTGCATCGCTAAGGGCTTGAAATGTGAAAAAAGGGCTACTTGGGCGGTCAAATTACTGATTTGGGCGTTTTGCCGGGCAAATGACGGCTTTATTCTTTTCAGGATAGGCATTCGGGCAGAATAATTGTTGATTCTCTAGGGTAAATGCCGCGATTGCCGCTTGGCCTTTGGGCGATGTCATCCAATTTGAGAAAATACGTGCTTGTTTGATTTTTGTGTGCGGGTGTTTGGCGGGATTCGTAAGAATCAGCCCATAAGGGTTGAACAGGGCAGGATCGCCAGAAAATTGTCGCCTTAAGTCGCCTTTGTTTGCAAAGGCCAGCCAAGTGCCGCGATCTGACAAGGTGTAGCCTTGGCTCGCTGAGGCCATATTCAGTGCCGCGCCCATGCCTGCGCCGATTTCGCGGTACCAATCGCCTTGGGGGGCTTGCGGGATGGCGGCCCAGATTTCACGTTCGCGTTTATGGGTGCCGCTGTCGTCGCCGCGGGAGATAAATAAGGATTGCGCCTTAGCGATT
>NVSA01000158.1 GCA_002401045.1 Paracoccaceae bacterium | reverse complement strand
TGGACTTGCCTGTTGGGCGGCTCTGGCGTTGGGAAATCCACCGTTTTGCGCCTGATTGCAGGACTAGATTGTGCTGTTGAATTCACAGGTCAAATCAGCACAACAGACGGCGCTGAGTTCAACGCTAAAACCACTTTTATGGCGCAAGATGACTTGCTGCTACCTTGGGCAACCGTACTAGAAAACGTCACTCTTGGCGCACGATTGCGGGGARACAAGCCAGACYTGGCACGCGCCCTTGATATGTTARCCCGTGTCGCACTATCCGATCATGCCCATAAGAAGCCTCGCGAACTTTCGGGCGGGCAACGTCAACGCGTCGCCCTTGCCCGCACCTTGATGGAAGAATGCTCTTACCTTTTACTGGATGAGCCGTTCTCTGCGCTCGATGCAAAAACACGCGCCGAAATGCAAGAACTTGCTTACGAGTTATTTGAAAACAAAACTATTTTGCTGGTCACCCATGACCCTGCCGAAGCCGCCCGTCTGTCCCATCATGCCTACATCATGGAACCCRGCGGTTTAGTAGATGTAGCCCTTCCCACATCASAAATTCCGCGYGGCGTCGATGATCCAGAAACGCTAAAGGCACAAGGTGCTATGTTTCGAACCTTGCGTTACGGGGCGACATAATGGTGCGRAATTCATTAATTTCAGCGTTTATTCTGATYGCAATATGGCAAATATCTATTTGGCTGACACAGGTTCCATCCTTTATTTTGCCCCCGCCGTTAAAGGTCGTATATTCCTTCTGGGACAACAGATCCCTGATCGGGGAACATGCCTTGATCACCTTTATAGAGGTGGTTTTAGGACTGGCGATTGGCGTCGTTCTGGGCATAGCCACAGCGCTTAATCTGGCAACATCACATAATGCACGGGCTTTTTTACGCCCCATATTGGTCTTTTCACAAGCCTTTCCGTTTTTTGCCCTCGCCCCGCTGTTAACGCTTTGGTTCGGCTTTGGATTGACGCCAAAAATCATTATGGCGGTAATCATCATCTACTTCCCCGTGGCATCCGCATTTTTTGACGGCTTGATGACCACACCTGCGGGTTATCTGGATTTGGCAAAATCACTGAGGGCAACGCCGGCACAAACCTTATGGAGAATTCGCGTTCCAGCCGCACTACCAGCACTGGGTTCTGGCCTGCGGTTAGGTGCCGTTTATGGCCCCATCGCCGCCATCATCGGCGAATGGGTCGGAGCGTCCAAAGGCCTAGGCTATTTGATGTTACTGGCAAATGGACGTGTCAAAACCGATTTATTATTTGCCGCTTTACTAACGTTGGCAACATTGACTGTGGTTTTCTATTTACTGATCGACTGGCTGGTGCGCCGCTTCATCGAGGCCCGATAATCAGTCTTGTAACGCATGTTGAAACACCTTGAAAAAGGGCGCAATCAAATATGAGGCAAATGTCGTTTTCCGTCCCGTCAAAGCCACAGACACGGGCATATCGTGACTAAGCCGTAATTCATCACCCAGTGCGGCCGTTAAGACATGCAAATCATCAACATCTATCACAGCGGTCGCCTCAAACCCTGTCGGGGCACCCTCACTGTCTTTACTTGCAACGGGTGACAGATTTTCAAGCACAACCTTCACTGCGGGTAAATTTCGTTGCGGCAGGCTGGGAAGCGTTAATATTCCCGACATGCCCAATCGCACCTGATCAATGGATTGCGTTGGAATGATCATAGACACTTTCGGTTTCGATATTGATTGGGCCAAAGTTGCAATTGTTGCACCGCGACCCACCACCATATCAGATGTGTTGAAATGCAATGTCGCGATCACCCCATTGATAGGAGAGCGAATGATTTTCTGATTTAACTCATCCATTAAATTAATCATCTGTTTACGTAGTTCGGGCAGCTTTTTTTCATTTTTAGACCTAATATCTGCAAGGTTTTTCACAAAGTTTTCTCGGCGCAATATCGCTTTGAGCCGCATTTCACGCGCCTGGATTTCCAAAGCTATGACCGCAGTTTTTTCGGCCGCAATATCCCCCCGAAGAGACAACACAGCCTCAAACAGCCTGTCTGCATCCGATTTCGATGCAAACCCGTTCCCTTGTAGGTTTTTATAGGTGGCATAACGCGCATTCATAGAGCTTACTTGCTTGGATCTTAGCCGCATAACCTCTTGTTTTTGTGCCGCTTGCATCCGCATCGATGATGCATTTTCATCCAACGACTGCGCCTCCAAATCAGCGGTTTCCAAGAGCTTCACAAACCAGTTCTTTGCCGATGGGCCTACATCCAGCCCCTGCACTATTTTCAATGCACCCGTAAAACCGTTCCAGGCATCAATCAGCTGAATTTCATCTTGATATACAGAAACTAATTTTTGGGTCTGCGCGTATAAGGCTTGCTGCTTAGACATATCCAATTCCAGCAACGCCCCGCCCTTTTCAACGGCATCATGAGATTGCACAAACACCGCCTTAATACGCCCACCATAGGGGTGCTGAATATCATAGCTGGGCACAGATGAAACCAACGTACCAGAGACATGGATTGTCGTCGCCAGTGGGGCAAAAATCGCCCAGAAAACAAGCGCCACAAATCCAATAGACACCCCAAAAAAGCTTTTATGTAAGCTTTTAAGTGTCGCATCAAACGTATGAGTTTCATCATTTTCCACCTGTTTTCTCAATGCTGTATCCCCTGTGACAGGGATTTTCTTTGGCCCTTAAGCAACGCTGTGAAAACAGCTGTATTCTCGATGTTCTTAATTTCAAACCCATCGCTCATTTGTGCAACCACAGCCAAGCCCATTTCATCGGCATCTAGGTCCAGCATGTTGACTTCGGGGTGTTTCAACAACGATCTGATTTTGTTCATTTTTTGGGTGACAGATGTCGGTTGATCTTCCGTTAAAGTAATTTCACACGTTTTTTCATCTTCAAACTTAAAATGAAACCTCCCTATCCGTGCACGATCATTTGGTGCATTTTGCAGTGCGATATTGAACATTTCACTCGCGATCAAAACCGCCTTTTGACAAAATTCTTGATCAGAGTTTCGGCTGAACCGTTCTGTAATCCAATCAGATACATCTTGTAACGAGTTCAAACTCAATGGAATTTCTAGTTTGCTAGAGCCGTTATTCATACGCCCCAAAACCTCTGTACGATTACCAAAATCAGCAACGCGACCATGGTCTATTCGTAATATCTTATCTGTTAAGCCCAGAACGCCTGAACGGTGTAGAACCATAACAATTGTGACCCCTTGCGATTTAAGCCGCGCAAGCGTGTCACACAACTGGCGTTCCCCGATTGCATCCAACAACGCGTTTGGTTCGTCCAGAAACAGATATTTAGGACTGTTATATATCGCACGTGCCATCGCGATACGTTGGCATTGCCCCGCAGATAAAAGGTGGCGCTCATAGCTTAAATCCGTTTCATAGGATCGTGGCAAACTGGAAATCAACCCATGTACACCTGCGGTATTTGCTGCTTTTAGGATCATTGCATCATCAGGCGTTTCAGAAAAACAACAAATGTTCTCAGCGATTGTTCCGTCCAGTAACTCTGCTTGTTGCGTCAGATAGCCCACAGTGTTGTAAAACGATTTTGCCCCCAGCGTCCGCACCTCTGTATCATCTAAAAACACCGCCCCGATGGGACAAGGTTCCACACCGCAAAGCGCTTTTAACAATGTCGATTTACCACTGCCAGAATCGCCGATTATGCCAAGACATTCACCTGCCTCAAGCACGAATGAAATACGGTCCAAACGCGCAGGCGCACCCCCACCACGCGGATATATCAACTCTTCGCACCGCAGATGACCCGTCAAATTTTCTATTTCCGTTTGATGCACTTCTGATTTATTTGTCTGCCCTATAAGTCGACCGTAAGCCCCAAACGCCATTTTAATCCGTGGAAGACCGCTAGAACAGCCATCAATGATCCCAACGGTTTTTGCCAAAATAATCGAGGCGGCAATCATACCACCTGCACTTAAAGCCCCCTGTACGACAAGAAAGGCCCCCAAACTAAGCGCCAATAATTGCGTGGCGGCTTTTATGAAACCAGATACTGCCGTTAAGGTTTTTGCTACTTTAGCTATACTTTGGTCAATGGTTTGCCGTTTATGGCACAGCGAAAAATAGCGGCTAAAAAGGTTTTTAGAAACTTCTGCAATACCAGACTTTTTTTGAAAGCTTACCGCATGTTCTAAAATCTTCGTCTCGTCCTGACGCAAAGAAGCCACGGTCTTTTGCGGGTCATTTAACCAAAGCTTTTCAATTTGGCTCACGGCTAACAACACCGCGACAATTCCCAAAACCAAGACAACATAATATGGGTGAATAAGACTAAGCGCGATTACAAACACAGGAATCCACGGTATATTCAAAGCTGTTTTTGCCAACCCTGAACTAAAGAACTGGATCAAAGCGGTTATGTCATTCAACGCGTCTTGCGACGCATCCTGTTGCGATGAAAACACCTGCGACGTCCCAAAAGTTTCAACGAACCGTGACGTATTATCGAGTGCTATATCACTAGAATAATCGACGAAACCTTGAATAAAAAGGGCTGCCAACGCCACCAGTAATAAAAGCGCAAGCGTGCTAAGATTGCCGCTTGGAACAACACGGTCAAGAACTTGCATCATAAAAATCGGACTAACAAGAATGGCAAGGTTAGAAATCAGGCTTAGGAAAAGAAGCGGTATTAACAGCCGCTTCAATGCCAAAAGAGATGCCGACTGGGTCAAGCTATGCTCCTAAACTAAAAAATAAAATTACTTTCATCCAAATCATCTGGGTCTATAGATTTGATGAGCAATTTATCCCCATCTTGCCCCCCTGTCAGCACACTTAAATCAATCTCAGTCGCCCACCCTTTATTAGTCATCAAGGCTTGTATATCCGAGAATTCTAAGCCGTAAGACGACAAATCAATCTGATCCTGTGCCACTTCAAAATCATGGATCATGTCCCGACCGCCCCCAGCATTCATAACGAAAGTATCCGCGCTACCATCTTGCACCCAAGTCCCACCCCATAAGTGATCGTTGCCTGCACCGCCTTCAAGTGTATCTGATCCAGACCCACCGACAATTTTGTCATCCCCCTCACCACCATACAAACGATCAGCGC
>NVSA01000157.1 GCA_002401045.1 Paracoccaceae bacterium | reverse complement strand
GCCAGTCTTTCTTTCCTTTGACAGTAAACTACCAAGAAAAATATTACGCTGCGGGTAAAATCCCAGGCGGCTTTTTCAAACGTGAAGCACGTCCAACTGAAAAAGAAACGCTGACAGCGCGTCTTATCGACCGTCCAATCCGTCCTTTGTTTGTGCCTGGTTTCAAGCACGAAGTTCAGGTCACTTTGACAGTTCTTTCACATGACTTGGTCAACGACCCAGACATGGTTGCAATGATCGCGGCCTCAGCTGCGTTGACGCTATCAGGCGCGCCTTTCATGGGACCGATTGCCAACTGTCGTGTTGGTTTTGAAGAAGGCCAATATGTATTGAACCCAACTGTGGACGATATGCATGAATTGAAAAATAACCCTGATCAACGTCTTGATCTGGTTGTTGCSGGYACAAAAGACGCCGTGATGATGGTCGAGTCAGAAGCTTATGAGTTGACCGAAGCAGAAATGCTGGGCGCAATCAATTTTGCCCATGAGCAAATCCAACCTGTCATTGATWTGATCATCGACATGGCTGAAGATGCGGCGAAAACACCGTTTGATTATCAACCCGCTGATTATAGCGACCTTTATAAAGTCGTAAAAAAAKCTGGTGAGAAATCAATTCGTGCGGCTTATGCGATCACAGACAAACAAGAACGCACAGGCGCTTTGTCCGATGCTAAATCAGCAATCATTGAAGGTTTGTCAGAAGAYCAACAAGCGGACAGCAATCTTGGCACATGTTTGAAAAAACTAGAGTCAGAAGTTGTACGCGGTGACATCGTSAAAACRGGCAAGCGTATTGATGGCCGTGATTTGGCTACCGTGCGTCCAATCGTTTCTGAAACAGGTATTTTGCCACGGACACACGGTTCTGCCTTGTTTACACGCGGTGAGACACAAGGTTTGGTTGTAACGACTTTGGGTACGGGCGATGACGAGCAAATGATCGATGCGCTAAACGGCACATATCGTTCAAACTTCTTGTTGCACTATAACTTCCCTCCTTATTCAGTTGGTGAATGTGGTCGGATGTTTGGTCCTGGTCGTCGTGAAATTGGTCACGGCAAATTAGCATGGCGTGCGTTGCAAGCTGTGTTGCCTGCCGCCACAGATTTCCCATACACAATTCGCGTTGTGTCTGAGATTACCGAATCTAACGGGTCGTCTTCTATGGCGTCTGTTTGTGGTGGTTCGCTATCCATGATGGATGCGGGTGTTCCGCTCAAAGCCCCTGTTGCAGGTGTGGCCATGGGTCTGATTTTACAAGACAGCGGCGAGTACGCGATTTTGACAGACATCTTGGGTGATGAAGATCACTTGGGCGACATGGACTTTAAAGTGGCAGGTACTGAAAAAGGTATCACGTCCTTGCAAATGGACATCAAAGTTGCGGGCATCACGTCAGCGATTATGGAAAAAGCTATGGAGCAGGCCAAAGACGGTCGTTTGCATATCCTTGGCGAAATGGCCAAAGCTTTGACCGAAGCAAGTTCATTTTCTGAGCACGCACCACGCATTGAAACCATTCAGATCAACCCAGAAAAAATCCGTGAAGTGATTGGTTCTGGTGGTAAAGTGATCCGCGAAATCGTGGAAGTTTCTGGTGCCAAGATCGACATCAACGACGACGGTGTGATCAAGATTGCGTCTAGCAATGGTGAGCAGATTGAAAAAGCCCGTGCGATGATCATGGAAATCGCGGCTGAACCAGAGGTCGGCACGATCTACACTGGTAAAGTTGTGAAGGTTATGGACTTCGGTGCATTCGTGAACTTCTTTGGTAAGCGTGACGGTTTGGTTCACGTGTCACAAATGGCCAATGAGCGCGTTAATCACCCGAACGATTTGGTCAAAGAAGGCCAAGCCGTAAAAGTGAAATTGATGGGCTTTGATGATCGCGGCAAAGTGCGTTTGTCTATGAAGGTCGTTGACCAAGAAACAGGCGAAGAAATTGCACCTGCGAAAAAAGACTAAGATCTCTTAGTTTTTAAAGAATTAGAAAGGCCTCGCATTTGCGGGGCCTTTTTTAGTATCTATATTAATCTTGTTACGATCTTCTTTTTAAATACTCTTCAAACATTGGCACTGTGAACGCAATATCACCATACGACGGACTATAGATCATACCTTTTCTTATAATTTTAGCCCTTCGTGGCCCTAAACTAGTAGTATTTTCACCCAAATTATCCGCAACATCCGACGAGCGATATGGGCCTTTCCCCAGTCGAGCCATAGCATTCACATATTCTTGCTCTTTTGCGGTCAACCGATCAAAACGGACTCGAAAAAATCCTTCGTCAAGCCTTTGCAACGCAGCTTTTGATGCATTTGTCACATCATTCAGCGTAATTGGAGACTGCACCGCTACATTCCATGATTGGAACCCCCATTCTTGTAAAAAATACGGATACCCCTCCGTTTGTCTGATAATTTCACGGACAGCCACAGGGTCAATTGTTTCACCTTCAGCTATAATGGGTTGCTGGACAGCACTGGATCCTGCTTCATCTGTCAATGGTCCAACTGGCGGGTAATTGAAAAGTCTTTCAGCGTAAGATTTAGCATCACCTGATAATGCCGCTATCTGCGGCAAGCCCGCACCAAAAAATAAAACTGGTAATTGTCTTTGATTCACCTTGTGTACAGCAACAATTAAAGCGGATAATTCTTCTTTAGAAAGATATTGGACTTCATCGATAAGTAGCGTCCAACCTTTACCTGCCGCTTTTACAGCTTCACCTACACGCACAAAAAGATCGCTAAGATCGTATTCTAATATACCACTGTCGGCAATTCCTGCTTCAGCGTTCACTGAAAGCGATACGTCCCCAACTTCTATTTGGAAAGCACTTGCAAAACCTTTTAGCGCTTGCATCGCTGATATAGCTTTGGATTTAGCGGCAACAATTATTGACACTTTTCTGAGTACTTGGCTGATTTTTGGATACAATAATTCAGCTAGCTTCTCACTTTCTGGTGCCTCAATAAAAGATGTTAAATGAAAATACTTCTCTGCGATTTGTTCTATCTTGTTTAAAAGAACCGTTTTACCAGTGCCGCGCAAACCCAACAATATCTGGGACTGAGCATGTCGACCTGCCAGCACCCGCTGTATGGCAACATCCGCATTCGATAAAATGCTATCTCTACCAGCCAGCTCTGGCGGTGGTGAGCCCGCTCCTGGAGCAAATGGGTTTCTGACTTCATCCATCTTACATATACCTTCTTATAGCTAGTTATATCTAAAATACCTTATAACTAGTTATAAGTCTATATAAGAGAGTACATTGCCAAGCCGTGAAAGTGAAATTGATGGGCTTTGATGATCGCGGCAAAGTGCGTTTGTCTATGAAGGTCGTTGACCAAGAAACAGGCGAAGAAATTGCACCTGCAAAAAAAGACTAAGGTCTTTTAGGTTTTAAAGAATTAAAAACGCTTCATAATTTACGAGGCCTTTTTGTTAACATCCTTGTTTATAACATTGCTACGTTGAGCATAAACAAAAGCATTTGAAGCTAGCAAACTATAAAGAAACGCGTTTGTTTATAGTATATTTGAATTTACCATAAACAAACTTGTTTGTTCATGGTTTTGCTGTTACAAAATTATTTATGGATAAAAAAACTGAAATTATAATAAACAACGTAACATATGACTGCAGTTCTGCAACAAACTACCACTATGGAGGATTTCCTCCACTTATGGTGAATTTAACGGAACTGATAAACCCATTATCAGATGCAATTATGGCTCTGACTCGCTATGATACAATGCTTCAAGGCATGTTGAACAGCGAACTGCTCTTAGCGCCATTAAGGGCAAGAGACGCCGTTGTTTCATCAAGAAWGRAWGGAANNRKMWCMAYCTYARMMKWAGWANKAAGKMTKRARGCTGNAWGCTGATGSTGATGGTGATGGTGTTTCAGCAGGTTCACGAAATGAAGCACTCGAAGTGGCACTATATTCAAGAGCTCTTAGACAAGCAGAGCAACAGATAGACGACGGTTATCCTATATCGGAAACCCTTATTAGACAAACACATAAAACACTKCTGAGCTACGGGCGAGGAAAAGAAAAACGCCCCGGTAAATACAAAAACAAACAAAACTATATTGGTGAACGGCGAGCAAAAAAAATCGACTTCATTCCAATATCTCCTGAACAGTTACCGTCYGCGATGCATGAATTAATGAAATTCACCAAGATGAATGCATTCCATCCTCTTATCAAAACAGCCATCGCACATGCCGAGTTTGAATCTCTTCACCCGTTTGAAGACGGAAACGGTAGACTCGGCCGGATGTTAATTACTCTTATGTTATGGGAAAGTAATATATTGAGTGCGCCAAGGTTTTTTGTAAGCGATTACTTCGAAAAAAACAAAGCCGAATACATTGAGCGCTTACGGGCCGTATCAGAAAATAATGATTGGATTGGCTGGAGTCAGTTTTTTTTAAAAGCACTGCACTCACAAGCACTTGAAAACATCGCAATCGTCGGACAAATCCAAATACACTACGATGAAATGCGCGATCGTTTCAGGGATGTATTAAAATCGAGATGGTCGGTAGATGCATTAAATTATATTTTTGAAAACCCAATATTTAGAAACAGCCGCTTCACGAGGAATTCTGGCATTCCCTTACAAACTGCAAACAGCTTTACAAACAAACTACTCGATGCGGGGCTGCTTAAGACGATCAGCCCACCCTCTGGTCGTGCGTCTGGGTTATATGTATTTCCATCATTATTAGAAATCGTACAAGAGCCATAAAACACTGCTATCTTAACGCTCAAATGAAACGCATTACTATTCGAAACACCAAAATATCATAGGTACTGTGCATAAGTTATGCTCAGCACCTACCACTAGTTTTACCTACAATTTAGTCGTACGCAGATACGGCAGAACCTTTGTGAACGACCCGTATTTCGCGTTTGCATCGTCATCACTCACATTCATTGGGATGATCACGTCTTGACCTATTTCCCAATTCGCAGGCGTCGCCACGCCTTCGCGTGTTGTTGTTTGTAGCGCGTCCAATGCGCGTAGGATTTCGGCAAAGTTACGCCCTACAGACATCGGATATGTCATGGATAGTTTTAATTTTTTATCAGGCCCGATG
>NVSA01000156.1 GCA_002401045.1 Paracoccaceae bacterium | reverse complement strand
ATATTTAACATATTATCGGATACTTTTTAGACTATTAATTGTTATTCGCAGATAAATCCTTCGACAGGCCTCCTTCATCCATTTCCTTCGCTTCCGGAAGAATTATATTTTCTTGCTTTATCAGAGGTTCTCCTCTAAACTTCAATAAAAGTTGCGCAATAGTCAGAACATCCTTTTGGCAATATTCCATGATGCGCTCCAAACCATTCTCTTCCCAATATACCCGGGCTACATCACTGCCATCCATATCGTCTTTTGGTGTAGGAATCTTAAAAACATGGGCCAGTAAAGCAAGAGAGGTGTAATTTTTAAAGTCGCCGAACTTCCACAATACCATGGTATCCAGATGTTCAACTTCCCATGGTTTTTTGCCTGCGATATCTAACATGGAAGGCAGCGAAAATCCATTGATCAATATTCTCCTCGCCAGATATGGGAAGTCAAATTCTTTTCCATTATGAGCGCATAATAAGTGCATTCCATCACTGTAGTATTTATTGAGGAGTGCTATAAACGGTTCTAATACCTTCTTCTCATCATCTCCGTAAAATGATTTGAGGCGCAAAGCCCTCTCGCTTCCTTCGGTAGAGACTAAATAGCCCACGGAAATACATATAATCTTGCCAAATTCAGCGTAAATGCCGGCTCGTTCGTATAAAACTTCTGCTGTGTCCGTCTCTGCTTTTGCCAGGAATGACGCTTTTCGCTCCCAAAATGACCTTGATTCCTCGTCGACCTCTTCATATTCCTTGCAGGCAGGAACGGTCTCAATATCCAAAAAGAGAATTTTGCCGAGATTTATGTGGTCGAGCATCGTAAATTATAAGTTAGCAGATATTCATTCTGGCGCTGGCGTGTATTATGCCGTTTTTAGCAATAGCTACCCAATGGAAAATAGTTTCAGCTCCAGATTTACTCAGCATTGTACAGGAAAATTCATAGACCTGATCATCTTGTAAAGATTTCAAATCCTTTTCCAAATCTGGTGTTGCTTCTTCACTCTTGATAAAATCCACCATGTGCTTACCCCTAACTTCCGATAACTCATAGCCCAAATGTAGTTTGAACACGGGGTTAAGATCATTTATCATTAAGTTGTCCTGTTCAATAATACACATCAGGTCATTCGAATAATTTAAGAGAGTCGTCAAATTCTCAAGGCGGATGGATTTATCTTCAAGTTGTTTTCTGTCCCTATCAAGTTTTCGATGTGTCGAAAATGCCGATTCGTTTACCAGGTAAGAGAGCATAATAATGATTCCGATCACGAGAAGGAGAAGAATAAATGAAAATCGGAGCTGATGTTGTTCTGCAATAATTGATTCAGGCAGCATTGAATCACACAGCAGCGTTACTATGATAGCAATAAAGACAGTTACGGACCAGGCAACACCCTGCTTCTGACTTGTCGAAAATGCCGCAACGGGAACGGTGGTCAGCATGAAAATAGCCGGACTTCTGAGGCCTCCTGAATACCACGACATTATCAGGATCACCATAAAGGTCATAATAATGATAAACTGATAGGTTAGAAATATTTTTTTGTGGAGCCTATACAGCAACAAGTTGGCGAGGCTGGCAACCAAAAAGCCGGCAGTAATGTTAATTAACGGATGCTCGATACTAAAAATAAACTTTGAGACGAGAAAGATAACTCCGAAAACAGCAACAATGGCATATCCAACGATATTGGTAACCCTTATCTGTCTATCTAGCAGGTCTTGATATACGTACTTGGCTTTAGGCATAAATGGAAAATGTTCTTTCTGTCAATTATTTCGAGGATGCAAAAATAGAATTTTGGTTCAAATCACATTTGACACAATTGAATTCACGCGTTTAGTTCTGGGAATCGTAAAGCATGGGACTTCAACAAAATGCTTTGTATGCTGCGCCTTATTCTTGTACATTTGCCCGCCTGAATTGTTCGGGCAGCCAGCCCTTAAATCAAAACCCCTGCTTAACATGTGTATACCAAATTTAGCTAGAATTTCCCATTCTTTAATATATATTCTGTTGCTGGGTATTTTGGTGTCCTGTAATCAGGAAGATGACCAGCGTAAGGTTGGTAGTGAGGGAATGGAAAATGCAGAATACAACATGGACGCAATAGACCAGTATACTTATGCACGGCCTGGTGAGGCGGTTGTTACGCATCTTGACCTCGACATTAAGGTTAATTTCGCAAACAAGAAGATCTCTGGAAAGGCTACATATCAGATCACAAACCACGCTGAGGTCAATAAGATCTTCTTTGACACCAAGCAGATTGACATTGAAAGTGTTACCATTGGGGAGGAGGGCAAAGAAACCGAATTTGCCTTGGTTGGCTACAAGGATTTTATGGGTAGGAAGCTTGAAATAGCGATTGATCCCGAAACAGAAGTGGTTAACATTTATTATTCTACCAGGCCTGAGGCAATCGCCCTGCAGTGGTTGAGTCCTCAGCAAACAGTGGAGAAAGGCCAACCATTCTTGTATACCCAATCTGAGCCTACATATGCAAGATCCTGGATTCCAACCCAGGATAGTCCCGGAATTAGATTTACATATAGTGCAAGGGTAGAAGTTCCGAAAGAGCTGATGGTTGTAATGAGCGCCTCGAATCCCCAGGAAAAGAGCGCTAACGGCATTTACAATTTTGAAATGAAACAGCCTATTCCAGGATACTTGATAGCCCTGGCTGTTGGCGACTTTCGCTTTAAAGCTACCGGACCTAGATCAGGGGTATATGCGGAAGCGTCGGTGGTAGATGCAGCAGCTCAGGAGTTCGGAGAGCTCGAGGAGATGATGGATGCAGTTGAGAAACTGTATGGTCCATATAGGTGGGAAAGATATGACTTGATTGTTCTTCCGCCTAGCTTTCCTTTTGGGGGTATGGAAAATCCCAGACTTACATTTGCTACGCCAACGATTATTGCAGGAGATCGATCATTGGTAAGTGTTGTGGCACATGAGTTATCCCACTCCTGGTCTGGGAATTTAGTTACCAGTGCTACATGGAATGACTTCTGGATCAATGAAGGCTTTACAGTTTACCTCGAAAGACGAATTATGGAAGAGCTATATGGCGCGTCTTACACAAGAATGTTGAGGTTGATTGGATACCAGGACTTAGAGTCGACTATCGAACTGATGGGGGAAACAAACGCTGATACACATTTAAAATTGCAACTTGATGGGCGTGATCCGGATGAAGCGTTGACGGACATTGCTTATGAGAAAGGGGCGCTGTTTCTTCAAGTTGTAGAAGAAGCGGTAGGGCGAGAACGCTGGGATGATTATTTAAAAAATTACTTTGACAAGTTCGCTTTCCAGTCAATGTCAACAGAGAAGTTTCTAGACCACATGCGGGAAACACTTATTAAGGGAGACGCAGCTTTGGCGAAGCAAATCAATATTGACGCATGGGTATATGGCCCCGGACTACCTGACAACTGCCCTGTAGTAAAGTCTGAGCGGTTTGAAGTGGTAGATGAAGCCGTGGTTAAATGGACTTCAGGTGAAAATGCTGAGACACTTGGTGCAGGGGAATGGACCACCCATGAGTGGTTGCATTTTTTACGCCATCTTCCAAATGAGATAAGCGTAGAAAGGATGACTGAATTGGACCAATCATTTAAGCTGAGCAACTCTCAAAACTCAGAGATCATAGCCGCATGGTTTATCCACGTAATCAAGAACAATTATGAAGTTGCTTATGATGAACTTGAAGAATTTCTTGTAAAGGTAGGTAGGAGAAAGTTTCTGGCGCCGCTCTACAAAGAGCTTGCAAAGACAGAGGCGAATAAGAAAGTTGGAATCGCGATCTATAAGAAGGCGCGCCTCAACTACCATCAAATATCCACCGTTACTATTGATGGCATCTTAGGCTGGGAGGACATCCGTTACCTAATGCACGACTAGGGGATTTGTTTTTTGTGACGTTGGCTCCTGGTGAGTTGATGCACGTAACGCCGATTTATATGTCAACATCGAGGAGACGCGGTGTGCCCTACAGGCCTGCCCAATCAATATTTCTGGCCTTTCTCTTGCTTGGCTTGAATCTATCAAATGTATTTGCTCAGAAAATCGCTGCTATTGGCGATTATGGGGTGAATGACATCAATGAATCCAACGTCTCGGCATTGGTCAAGAGCTTTAATCCCGATTTTGTAATTACAATTGGCGACAACAATTATCCATTGGGGGCTGCGGAAACGATCGATCAAAACATTGGGCAATATTACCAGGAGTATATATATCCWTATACCGGTATATATGGTAGTGGWGACACAGTCAATCGATTTTACCCCATTCTWGGTAACCACGATGTATTAACACAGAACGGTCAGCCCTATTTRGACTACTTCACACTTCCGGGAAACGAACGTTACTATGACRTWRTAAAAGGRGAKGTACACCTRTTCGCMTTAAACAGCAATCCAAGTGAACCGGATGACATCGACAGCAATTCAGTTCAGGCCCAATGGTTAAAGGGACGGCTTGCAGCCTCAACTGCCAGGTGGAAGATAGTTTACTTGCATCATGCTCCATTTTCTTCATCTTCCAATCACGGTAGCACACCTGTGATGCAATGGCCATTTCAACGATGGGGTGCCTCAGCAGTGATCGGTGCAGATGACCACACCTATGAACGGCTAATGATCAATGGGTTTCCGTATTTCGTAAACGGGTTGGGAGGGTGCTGCCCTTATGACTTTGGCGATCCATTGATGGGAAGCGTCGTGAGGTACAGTGCTGATTTTGGCGCTATGTTGATAGAAGCCAATAGTGACAGTATTTCATTCAAATTCATCAACGTGTCGAATGAGTTGATAGACTGTTTTACACTTGGGGGGAGGAATGCCTCTTGTTTCAAAGAAATTTGTAAAACGATAAATGGATAAATTATTTACGCAACAATATGGCTCTTTGGCTTTGGTAACAGGTGCTGCAATGGGGCTAGGCGCAGAATTCTCGTACTCGTTTATTGCCTATCCAATCGAGAATTAAGATTGTTAGCAATCAAATTAACACGATTTTAAGCCTTCTTGGTACTTCTCTAAATAAACTTTCAAATAAAAAGCAATACCACCTTAAAACTTAGAAATTCTAAGCCTCCGTAAGTTTTACTTCTTATACATGATAGTTCTGTAATTTTTAAACAAAAAAAAGTTACCGAGCTATT
>NVSA01000155.1 GCA_002401045.1 Paracoccaceae bacterium | reverse complement strand
AAAGTTGAGTTTGAAGAGTTTGATCATACCATTCGTCATCACTCGATGCTGCACGATCAGTTTGACACATTCTTCCGTGGCTTCAGACGTGATGCGCACCCAATGGCGATCATGGTGGGTACTGTTGGCGCGCTGGCGTCATTCTACCATGACAGCACAGATATTTCAGACCCGAAACAACGTGAAATTGCCTCTATTCGCATGATTGCGAAAATCCCGACGATTGCGGCGATGGCCTATAAATATTCAGTGGGTCAGCCTTTTGTCTATCCAGACAACAGCCTTGATTATGCATCAAACTTCTTGCGCATGTGTTTTGCAGTTCCAGCTGAGGACTATGTGGTTGATCCAATCCTTGCCAAAGCAATGGATCGTATTTTCACATTGCACGCGGATCATGAGCAAAACGCATCAACATCAACTGTCCGTTTGGCTGGTTCTTCTGGCGCCAACCCGTTTGCGTGTATCGCGGCTGGTATCGCTTGCTTGTGGGGGCCTGCACACGGTGGTGCCAACCAAGCTTGTTTGGAAATGCTACGTGAAATTGGAACAGTTGACCGTATTCCTGAGTTCGTGGCACGCGCAAAAGACAAAGACGATCCCTTCCGCTTGATGGGCTTTGGTCACCGCGTTTACAAAAACTTTGACCCTCGTGCCAAAGTAATGAAAGAAAGCGCTGACGAAGTGCTTGAATTGATGGGCATCGAGAACAACGAAACCTTGAAAATCGCCAAAGAGTTGGAACGCATTGCTTTAGAGGACGAATATTTCGTATCCAAGAAGCTATATCCAAACGTCGATTTCTATTCTGGTATCATTCTGGATGCGATGGGTTTCCCAACATCTATGTTCACACCGATCTTTGCATTGGCGCGCACCGTTGGCTGGATTTCACAATGGCAAGAAATGCTGGGTGATCCAGGGTCAAAAATTGGCCGTCCACGCCAATTGTACCAAGGTGCAACCGCACGGGACTATGTGGATATTRRMAAWCKCKMMTCSGTNTNRRMWATTRANATTTTANNWKSMYKSWWWTTANCKGCYYYKMYMWWTWGGGNMRWCGCTTTTGTAAAAAGGCTGTGACCCCTTCGACAAAATCAGATGTACGCCCCGCAATACCTTGCGATGTGGCCTCTAGGGCTAATTGTTCCGACACGGTATTTTCATAGCTTTTACGCATTGCCGATTTCATCAACTGATAAGCTGTGGTCGGCCCCGTTGCCAAATGACTTGCGCGGCTTTGTACGTGATCTGCAAAGGCATCATCGTCAACCGTTTCCCAGATCATGCCCCAGTCTGCCGCCTGTGTCGCGGTAACTGGTTCAGCAAATAGCCCTGCGCCCAAGGCACGCGGCAGTCCAATTTGGCGCGGCAACCAATAGGTTCCCCCTGCGTCTGGTATCAGGCCGATATYGGCAAAAACCTGTATAAACACGGCTGATTTTGCGGCAATGACCACATCACATGCCAGCGCCAGATTGGCACCAGCCCCAACGGCCGCGCCGTTCACAGCCGCGATTGTCGGGATCGGGCAGTCATAGATTGCATTGAGAAGCGGGACATATTCACGGTTTAATATCCCCGTGAGATCAATCGTGGTCGGGTCTGAAAATTCAGATAAATCCTGCCCAGAACAAAAGCCCTGCCCCTTGCCCGTCAACACAATCACGCGGGCAGATTTTGACGCTTTTAGGAATGCATCGAGCAGTTCATGGCGGCAGGTGGAATTCAGCCCGTTGCGAACATCGGGCCGGTTAAGAGAGATCGTCGCGATGTCATCGCGCAGCTCATAAAGAATGGTTTGATATGTCATGAGGCAAGCTTTGCGCGAATGTCCGATAATTCAAAGGTTTTCGTTGCGTCACTCTTTCAGCAGAGCTTTAAGGCGCTGTTCTTCGGACGCGGTCAGGCTGTCTTGTTCAGCCTTGGCAGGGTTTCGAATGAACCGAAACACGGCAAAAAAACCGATCAACAACATCATCGGACCTGCCAGCCACAACAGCATATTACGCGCCGTAAACGGCGGTTTTAACAGTACAAATTCACCGTAGCGATCGACAACATAGGCCATGACTTGAGCGTCTGTATCACCAATWACAAGACGTTCACGCACTAATATTCGCAGGTCTTTGGCGATGTCTGCATTTGAGCTGTCGATGTTTTCATTGCGGCAAACCAAACAGCGTAATTCCTTGGAAATCGCGCGAGCACGGGTTTCTAAGGCAGCGTTTGGCAGGATTTCATCAGGCTCTACCGCATGGGCAGGTGCGCTTAAGAGAACGGCAATAAGGATAAGATATTTCATCATTCTGCTGGCACCGTCTTAGCCCGACTACGTTGTCCTGCCGCCACACGGTAGCGACGATCTGTCAGGCTGAGCAGTCCGCCCAGAGCCATAACGATCGCGCCGATCCAAATCCAATTAGCAAAGGGCTTGATATAGGTGCGCACCGTCCAAGCATCGCCTTGTTTATCACCCAGAGCCAAATACAAATCCCGTGTTAAGCTTTGATCGATTGCGGCCTCAGTCGTAGGCATACCTTGCACAGGGTAGAAACGTTTTTCGGGATGTAGGGTGGCAACTTGTCGCCCGTCTTTAAAGGCGGTAAATTCACCAATATCGGCGGTGTAGTTTTTACCTTGTTCTTTGCGCACCCCGATGAATTCAAATTCATAAGCCCCGACGGTGAAACGTTCGCCGATTGTGGCAAGGCGAATGTCTTCGATCTCCCACGCGGTGATCATCGAGATGCCAAAAATGGTCAGACCAAGCCCTGCATGGGCAACAGATTTGCCCNAATCTGCACGCGGCAGATGCCACAGGCGGCGCAGGTTCTCGCCTATAGACGTTTTCCCCAATCGCACCCGCACACCTAAATCAGCCAAAGCGCCCAGCACGAGCCACGCAGATAGAGCGGCCCCGATGGGGGCCATCATGCGCCCGCCGGTTTGCAGGCTCCAGACCAATGCGCCCAAGGCGAGGGATAAAAACAACACGCCCCAAAGCGGTTTCATTGCGCGTGATAAATTGGCGCGTTTCCACGGCAAAACCGCGCCCAAGGGCATGACCATCACAAGTGCGATCATCCACGGGGTGAAAGCTTTGTTGAACCACGGCTCACCGACCGAGACTTTGACGCCCCAGATGATTTCCGCCAAAAGCGGCCAAATGGTACCAGCAAAAACCACGGCGGCAGCAACCACAAGAAACAAGTTATTGATCACCAAACCGCTTTCACGACTGACGATTGAAAAGGCTGAGGTCGAGCGCATTTGCCCTGCCCGCGCGGCATAAAGTGTTAATGCGCCGCCAATAGCAACGAACAAAATTACCAAGATAAACACGCCGCGTTCAGGGTCATTGGCGAAGGCGTGAACGGATGTAATCACGCCAGAGCGCACGATAAATGTGCCGATTAAAGAGAATGAAAACCCAAGGATTGCCAGTAGGATTGTCCAGCTTTTCAGCGTGTCGCGTTTTTCCACCACAATGGCGGAATGCAATAGTGCCGCCGAGATTAACCACGGCATAAAGCTAGCGTTTTCAACAGGATCCCAGAACCACCAGCCGCCCCAACCAAGTTCATAATAGGCCCACCATGATCCAAGGGCGATGCCGATTGTTAAAGCGACCCATGCCAGCAATGTCCACGGTCGCACCCAACGCGCCCAAGCCGCATCAACGCGGCCTTCAATCAAGGCGGCAATGGCAAAACTGAACGACATAGACAGGCCAACATAGCCGAAATAAAGGAACGGCGGATGGAACGCGAGCCCTGGGTCTTGGAGTAAGGGATTGAGATCATTGCCATCAATCGGCGGGTTCGGCAGGCGCACAAACGGGTTGGACGTGAAAATCAAAAATGCCAGAAACGCCACGGCGATCATGGCTTGAACCGATAACACACGAGCGCGCAGGCGGTCGGGTAGATTATTGCCAAACCATGCGACCAAAGCGCCGTAAAAACTGAGAATCAACACCCAGAGCAGCATCGAGCCTTCGTGATTCCCCCAAACCCCTGCTACTTTATACAGCATCGGTTTGAGCGAATGAGAATTGGACGCCACCAGTAAAACCGAAAAATCAGAGGTGACAAAAGCGATTGTGAGCATGGCAAAGGCAAAGGCAATCAAGGCGAATTGTAACACCGCCAAGGGTTTGGCCGAATGCATCAAGGCCAATTGATTGCGGCTAGCCCCATASAGCGGCAAAACCGCCTGTATCAGGGCGACGATRAACGCGAAAAGCGTTGCGAAATGTCCRAGTTCTGCTGTCATTTCGCGACTATACGCAAGSCCGTCGGGCGGCTCAAATCAATTCGACGACAGTGGCAACCTGACGCGTCTGGGCTAGCCGTTGAGGGCTTTCCATTCRTCCAARGCCGCGTTGCGATCTGCGGGCGCGGGYATTTGTGCAAGCGATGCYAATKGGGCAATGGGTTGTTTTTCTTGGCGAACATAATGCAATTCACGCGCCCCAAAATAGAATGAAACGATCGCCCCCAGCAACCACCACAGCGGATCAGGTACCCGTTCAAGCCCGATCATACGATCTGAAAAGCTGACTGGATCAACCATTGCAAAAGAGAACAGCCCGACGGTTCCAAGCGCCAGAATTGGACGAGGAAGTCTATTTAGTCCATTGATAAACCTATCAAATTTACTGTTTGATTTATTTTTAAATTCGCGTGCATATTGATCTAACGAGGCCGACTGGCGCTGATATGCATGGGTGTCTGCCTTGGTTTTATTGCTCACAAACACCTCAGCCACCCGCTCAATTACGCCGCCGATTTTTTCAGCTGAAGTCCCCAGCCCTAAAATTCGTCCTACTAAGCCCATGATGCTGTCCTTTGTTGATGTTCCATATCTGTCAGCTGAAACCGTGGCGAAATAAATTCTTCGGCACGCCTTATCCAGCCGCCCTTACCGCCATCACGACGACGCGCGTATTTGCGCGATGTGGCGCGGCGATCAGCCAGTTGGTAATAATAATTGCGCCGCGCAATGCCGTAAGCGTCAACCGTATGATCGGGGGCTTGTGCCCATAATTCATGCGCAATCTTGCAGGTTTTCGGCCCGAGGGCACCATCAACGGTCAGGTTTTGCCCGAAATTTTGCATGAGACGTTGCAATATTTTGATAGCATTGCCGCCTGCATTGACCTGCATATCAAAAACGCT
>NVSA01000005.1 GCA_002401045.1 Paracoccaceae bacterium | reverse complement strand
GCAGTGGAAACCTGAAGGCTTGAAAGTTCTGCGCATTGATATTGATCCAACTGAAATGGTGCGTCTAAAACCTGATCACGGAATTGTTGCAGATGCAGCCGAAGCGACAGCCGCCCTGTTGGATGCTTTACCTAAAGCCGCTGTGGCAGATAGAACCGCGCAATTTACGRGAATCAAAACTAAAGCGCGTACAGCGATTGAAGAGGTTCAACCGCAACTTGGCTATCTTGATGCTATTCGNNGGNCCTTGCCGCGCGATGGGTTCTTTGTCGRAGAGGTTAGCCAGATGGGCTTTACCGCGCGCTTTGCCTTTCCAGTTTATGAGCCGCGCCATTATGTAACCTGCGCTTATCAAGATAACCTTGGGTTTGGTTATAATACTGCCCTTGGTGTGAAAGTTGCGAACCCTGATAAGGCGGTTGTTTCGGTGTCGGGTGACGGTGGTTTCATGTTTGGTGTGCAAGAGCTGGCAACGGCAATGCAACACGGCATCAACGTGGTTGCGGTTGTTTTCAACAACAATGCTTTTGGCAATGTACGGCGCGATCAAACAACGACATTTGATGGACGGTTGATTGGTTCTGATCTTGTGAACCCTGATTTTGTGGCCTTGGCTAAAAGCTTTGGAATGCATTCCGAAGAGGTCAAAAGCCCCGAAGCATTAGAGGCGGCGATCACATCGGCATTGGCGGCAAATGCGCCTGCATTGATTGAAGTGAAGGTTGAAACAGGTTCTGAGGCATCGCCTTGGCCGTTCCTACATCCAGCGCCYTACGCGTAAATGNCCAAGATTGGGTCGTGTGATCTAAGGGTCTAGGGACACGCCTGCGATAKCRCGGAGGTTTTCGCGGACTTGGGTTAGTGCAGTTTTGATTTCAGCGTGCTTGGCATCAAAACGGTGTTTTGGAACAGGCAGGGTGATGGAAAGAACNAGCCCTGATTGTTCTYTAAARCCAAAACCAAGGGCGCARATGTGGTCTTGGTTCTCATCAAGGTTATAGGCAAAACTTCCTGCGCGAATTKTTYCAAGCTGTTGTTCMAGCCGGRCTTTCTGGGTGCTATCGCTGCCAATTTCGGCGCTTATAATGCGGGTGACAGCGGCTTTGTTTAGGAATGCGAGTGCGGCTTTTCCATTCGCGGTTGTCGTCATGCGGTTGGTGACGCCAACTGTTGAAACCGTGCGCAATTTTTGGGTGCCGATCACTTGATAGATGATCACCATTTGGTCTTTGTAGGCCAGCGAACAGTTTACGGTTTCTTTTGTAAACTCGGCCGCCCTTTCTAAAAACGGTTCTATTTCCTTTATAATCTGGATTTGTCCTGCCGTTGCTAACAGTTGTAATTCAGACCCTAAGCGGTAGCCATTTTTATAGCCTGCGGGTGCCACAAGATTTTCAGTAATCAAAGCATTTACAATGCGCTGTACGGTCGAGCGGGGCAGGTTAACGCGCTCAGCAATGCCGCCTAATGTTGCGCCGTCTTTTTCAGTTTTTAAGACCTGCATAATTGCGGCTGCGCGGGCAATAACCTGTACGCCCGAGGGTTTTGATTTTGAAGTAGGCATAATCAGATTTGGTTCCGTGTTGGCTTCGCTTGCTATCAAAACTATCCGCGATGCAATAGCCATGTATTATTATGCAATACGGCCATAAGGTCAATCTTATGCGATATAAGACCTAAATCAGATTAAAAATCTTTATAAGACGATGTCTTTAATATCTATTCTTGTTTGCAATAGCAGCTCTTCTAGTTTTGGCGCTATGCTTTCAAAACGGTAACTAGGAACAGGAATTGAAATGGCGTAAATCAGGCCAGAGAGTGTTTTAAAGGCAAATCCGAGTGCGGAAATGCCATCACTATGCTGATTAATATCGGATGCGAGACCGCCGTCTTGTAGGTCACGAAGCTCGCCGCGTAGTTTGTTCGCGGCGTTTTCGTCGGTGCCTATTTCACGGGCAATAACCTTTTCAATTTGGTTTTTGTTTAGGAATGACATGGCGGCTTTACCGTTGGCGGTTGTGGTCATGGGAAAGACTTCGCCAATACCTGAAACGGTGCGCAGGCGGTGTGACCCAACGACCTGATCAACAAAAATAACCTTGCCACTGCGCACCACTGCTAAGTCAACGGTTTCGCCTGTTTTTTGTGAAAGGGCGTTTAATGTAGGGCGCAAAGTTTCTGCAACTTCGATGCGTCCAGCCAAGGCCAAGGATTGTAGTTCAGGGCCAAGCCGATAGCCAGAGGATGCGCCMGCAGACATGACCAGACCCTCTTTGATAAGAGCRTTTACGATYCGCTGTATCGTTGATCTGGGCAAGGCCACACGGTCAGAAATTTCACTCAAGCTGAGACCTGTGTTTTCTTTTTTCAAAGCGCGCAACACATCTGCGGCGCGGGCAATGACCTGAATGCCCGATGACCTACGTTCTGGGGTCGGCTGTTTTGTATCCGTTGTCATCTCATGGTTCTCTAATTGCTCTGTYCAAAACAGTACTCAAAACYTGCCCAAATGAAAACACTGCATTGCCCAGTTATATTTTTACATTYTWRTTGACTRCAATGCGATACGRKAATACCGTAATGTGGGACAKRCTRAAAARCTAAGYGTTTTAGGCAGTAAAAGTAAGGGAGGTTATTGATATGACTATTAAARTTCGAGGAATCGATTTTGAGGACAACTTAGACAATGATATGGGGTTGGAGTTTTATAACCTTAGTCACCGATTTGGGTTTCAAAATCCCAACTGGCCATATTTCGAAGACACCAAAATCGAACGTATTCACTATATGGCGAAATCGGGTGTTTTAAGTCAGCGGATYACGACAACGATGCAYGCGACAACGCATATTGATGCGCCWGCCCACGTTGTGCAGGGTACGCCGTTTATTGATGAAGTACCTTTACCGCATTTCTTTGGATCAGGCATTGTCGTGTCGCTACCCAAAAAGAAGTGGGAACCGATTACCGGTGAAGATCTAGAAAAAGCTTGTGGCCATGTGATCCGTAAAAACGATGTTTTGATCATCAACACGGGTTGGCATCACGATTATGAAGACGGTGACTATTTCGCATATTGCCCAGGTTTTGTGGCATCAGCGGGCGAATGGATGGTCGAAAAAGGTATTAAGGTTGTTGGCCATGATACCCAAGCAAATGACCACCCCCTTGCAACGGCTATTGGGCCACAGCGTAACGGTCCTTTGTTGCCGCACCTAGAAGAAGAGTACAAAGAATGGTCTGGCGGCAATGACTGGAAAGATGACTTTCCTGATTGGGAACCCGTTCATCAAATCCTGTTTAAAAATGGTATTCTTGGCATTGAAAATGTTGGTGGCGATCTTGATGCGGTTACTGGCAAGCGCTGTACCTTTGCGTTTTTCCCATGGAATTGGGATCGGGGAGATGGCTGTATTATCCGCCTCGTTGCGATGATCGACAAAAATCAAAAATACAGAATTGAAGCTGGCGAAGAATTTTAAGAACCAGATTTAGACACAGAAATCTGCCCTATAGGGGCGGGTTTCACATTTGATGATTGTTGATGTTTTGGGAGGAACGCAATGAAGCTTAGCGCTGTAAATGAAATGTTAGACAGCAACCCACATTCGTTTGAACAGGGTTGGGCGCGGCTTGATGATGGTGTCGGCTTTGTTGCGGTACGCACGGATATGCCTGATTGTTCAGGCAAGATGATTGACTGGTGGTTCAGCTATCTTGCAACAACTGAGCAATATAAAATGTGGCATCCTGAGGATCATGTGTACTGCAAATGGATAGGTGAGCGCGGAACCGGGCGCTATATTGGCGGCACTCATATCGTCCATGAGCGCCTTGGCGGTGCTAAAGTTCACAAACTAAAAATCAACTTTCGAGAACCGAGTACAATCTTGGATGTCTCACGGTTTGAAGAGGCGGGCGTTAGTACGGCGGTTTATGCCCGTGGTGGTGCTGCAAACCTGCCCATCTGGTCGGGGCATGTCTTGCACATGGTTCATGACACCGATGAGGGTTGCGTTATGCGGAGCCGTTTTTGGTTGGGCGATGTCTCACCCGTTATTCCTGTTCTTTCAGGGCTTATCAAAAAAGACATGACATCGGATGACGCACTCAGTTCGATGGAAAGACACTGTCACCAAGAGATGACGATTTTGGCGACATTTTTGCCAGAACTTTATGCTGAACAGCATTAGGTTTTAGCGCTTATAGGGAAGGAAATAAAATGCATGTAAAAAGATTTCAGGACGCACAGCCATATGATGCGCCGAACCATTTTGATGTTGTTGGACTACGACTACAAGGGTTTGAAGAAGGTGGGCCTACCAACCAATGGGTTGGACTGAGCCAATTTCTACCAGGTGGTGGGGCGGGGCCAGATGCGACCCCGATTGAGAAAGTATATGTTGTTATTGAGGGTGAAATGACGGTCATTATTGACGGCGTTGAAACTGTCCTTGGTAAATATGACAGCTGTACCATTCCCGCTGGCGAAGTCCGCAAAATTGAAAACCGTACCAATCTCGTTTGCACGATGATGGTTGTTATTCCCTATCCACCAAAGGTATAAATCATGACAAGTTTAACAAACCCTCTTTCAATGTTTGAAGTCGCTGGAAAAGTTGCATTGATCACAGGTGCCTCTGGGGCATTTGGCATGGTTGCCGCGCGAATTTTGGCAGGTGCTGGCTGTAAGCTGGTATTGGCTGCGGGCAATATTACTGCGCTTGATGAAATTAGCGCTGAATGTCGTGAAATTGGTGCCGATGTGACGGCCGTGAATATCCGTCCGTCTGATGAGGCGGCCTGCGCAGAGTTGGTTGCTAGTGCTGTGAAAGCATATGGTACCCTTGATATTTTGGTGGTTGCCTCTGGCATGAATAAAGTCGCTAAAATTGATGAGATGAAGCCAGAAGATTTTACCACTGTTATGGATGCAAATGTCACCCAAAGTTGGTTGCTGGCACGTGCCGCATCAACCCAAATGAAAAAGCAGGGGCAGGGCGGTAAGATCGTTCTTGTGTCTTCTGCACGGGGGCTTTTGGGGCATCCCGCAGGCTACACGGCTTATTGCGCATCCAAAGCGGCGGTTGACGGTATGACCAAAGCGCTTGGGTGTGAATTGGGATCAACGGGCATTACGGTGAATGCCATTGCACCAACGGTTTTTCGCTCACCTCTGACAGCGTGGATGTTTGAAGACACACCCGAAGCTAAAGTTGTGCGTGATGGCTTTTTGACCCGTGTTCCATTGGGGCGTTTGGGGGAACCAGAAGATCTTGCAGGGCCGTTGTTGTTTTTGACGTCAAAGGCCTCTGATTTTTACACAGGGCATATTTTATATGCTGATGGCGGCTATACGGCAGGATAGGAAATGACAGTGCAAAAAATCAACATCGGGGTTATTGGCGCGGGACTTATGGGGCACGGTATTGCCCTAACGATGGCGCGTGTTGGCCACCAAGTTACGATCACAGACCCGATGCCTGAAGCGCGCAGTGGCGTTGCTGACCGCGTTACGGCAAGCATGATTGCCATGGGAATTGAGTCTGCGGAAATTGATGCAACTCTTGCACATATTTCCGTCTGTGCGGATGTGGCGCAAACAGTTAAAAATGCCGATGTTGTYTTTGAGGCCGYACCAGAAAAGCTGGACTTAAAACGCCGCATTTTTGCTGAACTGGAAGCCAATGCACCGTCTTCATGTATTCTGGCCTCGAACACATCTGTCATTCAAATCACGAAGATTATGGAAGGCTTAGAGCGGCCARATCGTGCGGTTGGAACCCATTGGTGGAACCCTGCGCATATGATCCCGCTGGTTGAAGTTGTGCGGACACAATGGACGGATGACGCRACAACGGATTTGATGATGACCCTGCTACAAGGGGCAGGAAAAACGCCCGTGCGGGTTGAAAAAGATGTCCCTGGTTTTATCGGAAATCGTTTGCAACATGCGTTATGGCGCGAAGCAATCAGCTTGGTCGAACGGGGCATTTGTGACGCCGAAGCCGTTGATACTGTTGTAAAATCCAGCTTTGGGCGGCGCTTAGCTGTTYTGGGGCCGTTGGAAAATGCTGATTTGGTCAGCACTGAGTTGACYCTCGATATCCATGAAAATGTTTTATTTGATCTTGAGAGCAGAYAAGAGCCATCGCCCTATCTACGCGACCTTGTGAAGGCGGGTAAATTGGGCATGAAATCTGGTGAAGGGTTTTATAACTGGACACCTGAGCAAGCTGACGCCACGCGGGACCGCGTGGCCAGACATTTGACTAAACTCGAAACCATTCTCGACAAAGATTAACCGCTGGAGGAGCGGCCTTTGATTAAGAGAAAACATTCTGGGAGGAATACTATGAAACACTCAAATAATACGACTCGTCGGAAATTTATGTCGCGTGGGGCGGCTTTGTTGGCGGCACCTGCAATCTTGCACACAACCCGTGCCTATGCGGCGAACCCGACCATTCGGGTGGGACATGTCAGTCCTAAAACAGGGGCTCTTGCTGGCTTTGCTGAGGCGGATGATTATGTTCTAAAAGCCATTAGTGARAAGTTTTCGCAAGGCTTGGAAAACAACGGTAAAACATATTCTGTTGAGATCATATCACGCGATAGCCAATCTAACCCGAACCGCGCGGCAGAAGTTGCTGCCGATTTGATTTTGGGCGAAGAAGTGGACATTATCGTTGCCGCTTCAACCCCTGATACGGTCAATCCTGTTGCCGATCAGGCCGAGATTAACGACGTGCCGTGCATTACCACCGATTGCCCATGGCAGCCTTATTTCTTTGGTCGCAACGGCGTTCCRGGCGAAGGTTTTGCAAGTACCTATCACTTTTTCTGGGGTCTAGAAGACGTCATTGGCGCATTTTTGGACATGTGGTCTAAAAGCGGCGTGAATAAAAATGTGGGCGGCCTSTTTCCAAATGATGCGGACGGRAATGCTTGGGGGCACCCCGAACTTGGCTTGCCAAAACCCTTAGCTGGGGCAGGKTATAATYTGGTTGATCCTGGCCGTTACCAGCCTTTGAGCGATGATTTTTCCAACCAAATTGCGGCGTTTAAGGCGGCGGAATGTGAAATCATTACCGGCAATATGATCCCGCCTGATTTTGCAACATTCTGGGCGCAATCAGCCCAACAAGGCTTTGCGCCAAAAGTGGTCACAATCGGCAAGGCTTTGTTGTTCCCGTCTGTGATTGAATCGCTCGGTGATCGCGGCGATGGGCTAAGTTCAGAAGTCTGGTGGTCTCCGAACCATCCGTTCTCGTCATCACTGACAGGGGCAAGTTCAAAGGAATTGGCTGATGGATATACCGCCAGTTCTGGACGGGTTTGGACACAACCTATTGGCTTTAAACACGCACTGTTTGAAGTTGTCGCGGACGTTATTAAACGCGCSTCRGAYCTTGATGAYCCACGCGCGATTGTATCGGCKATTGCRGCCACAAATMTGAATACAATTGTGGGGCCTGTGAATTGGGCAAATGGSCCGATKAACAATGTTACYAAAACACCTTTGGTTGCGGGTCAGTGGCAGCGTGATGGCGATGCTTTGGATCTGAAAATTGTGGCAAATGCCTCTGCACCAGAAATAGCCCTGACTGGAGAGTTGAAGTTGTTGGCATAATCAAAAYGGGCAGTGCCTAAGCGGTACTGCCCGTTCGTTATGATCTGTCAGACGTTCACAAAATGATATGAGCACGTTGTTAAAACTAGACCACATTAATAAATCATTYGGCGCAATTACWGTCGCGGATGATCTGAGTTTTTCRGTAAATTCAGGCGAAGCTTTRGGTGTTATTGGYCCTAACGGGGCGGGTAAAACCACAATGTTTAATCTGATCACGGGAACAYTACGCCCCGATAGCGGACAGATAAATTTTGACGGTCGTGACATAACGACCGTTAGCCCTGCCAAGCGCTGCAGGTCAGGTATTGCGCGTAGTTTTCAAGTGCCGCAACCCTTTTCGGGGATGACTGTTTTTGAAAATGCGATGATTGCCGCGACACAGGCCGCAGGSTTGCACGGTAAAGCSGCAGAGCAATTGTGCCTTGAGGTGCTAGAGCAAACGGAACTGCTTGATCGTGCCAATACACCTGCTGGAAAGCTGACGTTGTTAGGACGTAAACGTTTGGAATTAACACGGGCTTTATGYGCYAAGCCTAAGCTGTTGTTRCTCGATGAAATCGCGGGTGGTTTGACCGAGGCCGAATGTACCGCCTTAGTGCAAACGATCAAAGATATTCACGCAAGCGGCGTTACAATTATTTGGATTGAACATGTTGTGCACGCGTTGTTGGCCGTTGTGGACAGCTTGATGGTTATTGATTTTGGCAAAAAGATCGCGGCAGGGGAACCCCACGCAATCATGCAAAGTTCGCAAGTCCAAGAAATTTATCTAGGGATTGAAGCTGATGCCTGAACCTATTTTAAACATTACCAAACTCAACGCCCATTATGATGATTTTCAAGCGCTTTATGATGTTGATATCACAGTTTCACAGGGCGAAATTCTTGCGATTATCGGCGCGAACGGCGCGGGYAAAACCACATTGATGCGTTCTATTTCTGGCCTGATGTCAAATGATGCAAATGCTGTTCAATATTGCGGCGAAGCGATTGGGACGCTGCGTGCGGATCAAGTTGCCAAAAAAGGAATCGCGTTGGTTCCAGAAGGGCGGCAATTGTTTGCATCGTTGTCCGTTGAGGAAAACCTGCAAATTGGCGGACAAATGGGGCGYAAAGGGCCGTGGTCGCTAAAAAGCGTTTATGACCTTTTCCCGATTTTGAAAGAACGCCGTGCCCAGCAATCAACATCGCTTTCAGGKGGGCAGCAACAAATGGTGGCGATTGGTCGKGCGTTGATGTCGAACCCTGATTTAATCTTGTTTGACGAAATCAGTTTAGGGCTGGCACCAGTTATCATCAAATCAATCTATGAAGCTTTGCCCAATATTATCAATGAAGGCATGAGCGCGTTGATTGTTGAGCAAGATATTTCAAAAGCCTTGTCAGTATCGTCACGGGTTTATTGTTTGCAAGAGGGWCGTGTCTCGCTGGAAGGCAAATCAGATACAGTGTCGCGCAGTGAAATATCGCGCGCTTATTTCGGGGTGGAATGATTATGGATTGGCTTAATGCAGTCGTTCAAGGAATGCTTTTAGGCGGGCTATATGCTTTATTTGCGGCAGGGCTTTCGCTTATTTTCGGGGTYATGCGATTGGTTAATATCGCGCATGGCGATTTAATTGTTGTTGCAGCTTATTTGGGAYTGACAGTSGTTACAGCTTTGGGATTGCACCCTTTGCTTGCCTTAATCGTTGTGGCCCCGTGTATGGCCGTGGCGGGGTATGTTTTGCAACGCGGTGTGCTGAACCAAACATTGGGCGGGGACATATTACCGCCGTTGTTGGTGACCTTCGGTTTGTCGATTATTATTCAAAATGTCTTGTTGGAAATCTACACGGCTGATCCGCAGAAAATGAATGCAGGGGCGATTGAGACCGCCAGCGTTTCCATTGGCGGCCTTAGCCTTGGGGTGCTGCCGCTGTTGACCTTTGGCATCGCGGTTCTTGTGATTGCAACTTTGCAGTGGATTTTCTATCGCACAGCTTTAGGCCGTGCGTTCAGAGCTGTGTCCGACAATCAAGAAATCGCCCAAATCATGGGGCTGAACCGTCGTCATATTTTTGGACTGGCAATGGCGCTTGCGCTGGCAGTGACTGCGATCGCAGGGATTTTGTTGGGGATACGCACCAGTTTCGACCCATCCGTTGGGGGGGCGCGTCTGATCTTTGGCTTTGAGGCGGTTATCATCGGGGGATTGGGAAATATTTGGGGCACATTGGCTGGGGGTGTCATTCTGGGCGTTGCCCAAACGGTTGGTGCCAAAATTGACCCGGGTTGGCAATTGCTTGCGGGGCACATTGTGTTCCTTGTGATTTTAGTAGTGCGTCCAAATGGACTTTTTCCAAGGGTAAGCGGATGAATTTTTCAGATTATACAATTACGCGCATGTCACGTGCCGCACAGGTTGCGGCTGTCATTGGGGGGATTGGTCTTATCATTTTGATCGCTGCGCCGTGGTGGGCAGGACGTGCTGATATGCGTCTTTTGGGCGAGATGTTCCTATACCTTGCGCTTGCCAGCCTTTGGAATTTGCTTGCGGGTTATGCGGGGCTGGTATCGGTCGGGCAACAAGCCTTTGTCGGTTTTGGCGGTTATATGCTGTTCGCTTTATGTATCTTTGGTGGGCTATCACCCGTTGCCGCTATTGGGATCGCGGGCATTTTAGGGGCACTGATTGCGGTGCCTGTCGCGCTGATTATTTTTCGATTACGCGGCGCATATTTTGCCATTGGCACATGGGTTATTGCCGAGGTGTTTCGGATGTCGTTTGCACAGATCACAGCCTTGGGCGGTGGTTCTGGTACCTCACTACCGGTAAATATCGTCAGATCAATGGCCGATGGGCGCAGTGCAAGAGAAGCCCTAAGCTATTGGCTGGCCTTAGGTGTCGCGGTGTTTGTTATCTTAATAATTTATCTGTTTTTACGGTCCCGCACAGGTCTTTCATTAAGCGCTATCAGGGATAATGAGCTGGCAGCAGGATCGCTGGGGATTGATATCTGGCGCACAAAATTTGTGGTCTATATTGTCACCGCTGGCTTGACCTCTCTGGTTGGGGGACTGATCTTTTTGCAAAAATTACGCATATCACCCGACGCAGGGTTTGCGGTGAATGACTGGTCTGCCTTTGTTATCTTTATCGTGGTGATCGGCGGGATTGGCACCATTGAAGGCCCTATTATCGGCACGCTTATTTTCTTTGCTCTGCGTGAAACATTTGCCGATCTTGGAACGACTTATCTTATCATCTTGGGCCTTGTCGCAATCATTGTGATGCTGAAAGCCCCGCAAGGTGTGTGGGGGTTAGTGCGCAATCGTATTGGTGTGCAACTTTTCCCGCTCACATACCGCGTTCAAAAAAAATCTCTTACCAAAGGAAACTAACACATGGCAAAACAGAAAAAGACTATCATTACCTGTGCRATTACAGGYGCKATCCATACCCCTACAATGTCGGATGCTTTGCCCTATACAACGGACGATATTGCCAACCAAGCRCTGGCGGCGGCWGAAGCTGGTGCATCCATTTTGCACCTGCATGCACGYAATCCAGAAACGGGTGCGGTGTCGCTTGACCCGGATCATTTTGGCGCGTTTCTRCCGCGTATTAAACAAGCCACMGAYGCSGTTATCAATATCTCAACGGGSGGTAGTTTGACGACSACGATCCAAGACCGCATTGCGCCTGCAYTRAAGTTTTCACCTGAGATGTGTTCTTTGAATATGGGTTCAATGAACTTTTCWTTCCAYCCATTGGCCAARCGTTTTGAYAGCTGGAAATTCGATTGGGAAAAGGAATACGTTGAAAATTCTGACGCTTATATCTTTAGRAATACCTTTCGCGATATTGCGACTGTTTCAAARGAAYTAGCSCCCCAYGACATCAAGTTTGAACATGAATGCTATGATGTAGGCCATCTGTATAACYTGAARTTCTGCATGGATATTGGCCTSTTTAAAGCSCCTATTTTCATTCAGTTTATCTTTGGCATTCTGGGTGGGATTGGGTCAGACATCGACAATCTTATCTTTATGAAACGCACGGCAGATCGTTTGTTTGGCGATGATTATCGCTGGTCAGTTCTGGGCGCAGGCGGGGCACAAATGTCCTTTGCGACCACGGCCAGTCAGATGGGCGGCAATGTGCGTGTAGGACTAGAGGATAGTCTGTTTATTGAGCGCGGAMAACTTGCGCAAAATAATGCGCAACAAGTGGTTAAAATTCGCGRAATTATCGAAGCACTTGGCTGTCAGGTTGCCACACCAGACGAGGCACGTGAGCTACTTGAACTCAAAGGTGCTGACCAGGTTTCCTTCTAAAACAACATCATTGGGGGAACATTTTAAGTTCCCCCATAAGACCCGCWGCTTTGCCGCACTATTGCAAAGCTAGAGAATTAGTAYTYATGTATTGATTGCRTGAATAGATTCGGGGGYRRRATTRATGCGTTTTAAGCAACTAGACTTAAATTTATTRGTRGCACTAAACCAAATGCTTGCCTTGCGTTCGATTTCRCACGCWGCCGAGCAAATGAATATGAGCCAATCCGCGATGAGCAATGCCTTGACGCGGCTGCGGCAATATTTTGATGATCCRCTGCTTGTACARGTMGGKMGGCGCATGGAACTKACCGCRCGCGCCGAAGCRATGCAGGAACCTGTGCGKGACATTCTACTGCGCATAGAAGCGACCATTGATAACATTCCWGATTTTGTKCCAGAACAATCGACRCGTGARTTTTCAATTCTTRTKTCRGATTATACTTTAACCGTTCTCATCCCGCATGTTCTTGCGATCRTRCATGAACAAAAAGCAGGYGTTAAATTTCGGTTTTTACCGCAAACGGATCARCCTTTTGTRCTTTTGGAAMGAGGCGACGCTGATTTYYTKATMGCKCCAGCYCCWTTTTGTTCATACAATCATCCAACGCAACATTTATAYGAAGACCCGTTTGTWTGTGTGGTTTGGAAAGAYGGCAAATTTGGCGGCAAAAAACTTACCGCAGAAGCATATAAAAATGCATCCCACGCGGTCATGGTGCCACCTAACGGGGTGCTCTCTTTGGAATCCCAAGCGCTCACGGCACATGATGTCACCCGAAATATTGATTTGATAACATTTGGTTTTGCGCAATTGGCTAAGTTAATTGTCGGAACCGATATGATTGCCACAATGCATCAAAAGATGGTTGCGACTGAAAAAGCGAACCTTGCGATAGAAGAGCATCCTGTTCCGTTTACATTCCAGCCGCTTCGTCAAACATTACAATGGCATAAGTACCGTGAGAATGATCCTGGTTTGCGCTGGCTACGGGGCGTCTTTGCCCAAGCCGCAGAACGGCTTACCCATTGACACAATCAATGCAACCAATTCAATCTTTCAATTTTTAAAGTCATGTTGAGATTGCTACCTTTCACTCTGATCTAGAATACGCTTGGAAATTTAGCCAAGCATCGGGAGGTATTTATGTCTAAATCTATTCTTATTATTGGTGCTGGAATTGGCGGCTTAACGGCGGCTGTTGCATTCCTGCGTAAAGGTTACACCGTTGAGATGGTTGAAAAAGATCCGACGTGGACTGTTTACGGCGTGGGGATCATTCAGCAATTTAACGTCATTCGCGCAATGCATTCACTTGGTATGCTTGATGCATATATTAGCGAAGCATTCGGCTATGACCAAACAACAATGTATGCGCCGAACGGTGATCTTATTAGTCAATTTGATGCGCCTCGGATGGCAGGGGAACAATACCCTGCAAATGCTGGCATTCGTCGCACAGCCTTGCAAAAGGTTCTTGCAACAACAGCCCAAGACTTGGGTGCCACGGTTCGTTTGGGTCTTGAAGTTGATGACATTCAAAATGATGCCGATGCGGCACGGGTTAGTTTTTCCGACGGAACAAAAGGGACCTATGATTTTGTTATTGGCGCAGATGGTGTGTTTTCAAAAACCCGTGATATGATTTTACCAAATGCCCCAAAACCACGCTACACAGGCCAATGGGTCTGGCGGTATAACTTTCCAAAACCTGATAGCCTAGAAGGTATTGAACTGTATATGGGTCCTAAATCTGCGGGTTTAGTGCCAATCGGTAATGATTTGATGTATATGTTTGTCCTTACAGAAGAAGCGGCTGATTTTCATCAACCGACCAAAGGCGCCGCCGAAGCATTGCGCAATCGCCTTGATGGTGCCGCGCCACAAATCATTGAGCTTGGAAAACAAATAACAGACGACGCAGAGGTTGTTGGCCGTCCTTTAGAAGTTGTTTTATTGAAAGATGAATGGCACGTCGGGCGCGTTGTTTTGCTGGGTGACGCTATCCATGCATCGACCCCACACCTTGCGCAAGGGGCAGGTATGGCCATTGAGGATGGGATTGTTTTAGCCGATGAGGTTTCAAAAACAGATGACATTGAAGCGGCTTTCACTGCATTTCGCGCCCGTCGGTTTGAGCGGTGCCGTTATGTTGCAGAAACGTCAATTTTGATAGGTGACATTCAAATGGGCAAAGAGAAACCTGTGGATGTGAATGCTCTTATGAGCGAGTCTTTTGTGATCCTGGCAAAAGAAATTTAGCCCTATCATTTTATTGTAAGCACAAAATATCTGGAGCCCTTAAATGGCACTTTTTGAATATTTTTCAAACTATGTTTGGAACCTCTCTATCTCAATCGCACTTGGTAGTGGCGCTGAAATTGGCGAAATTATTGATATGTGTGAACCTATTCGGGCAAAGGCAGACGCGGGCGACGATGCTGGCACTGTCGATTTTATGAAAGAATGGGTGAAAATGGCAGACAAGCTGGTTGGTTTGGCTGATGAAGACGAAGCCGCAGGTCACTATCTGTCTGCAGGGCCAAAATTACAACGCGCCTCCTTATACTACCTTGTTGCCGAACGTATGCAGGGGCATGGCCAGCCTGGCCGTGAAGAAACTTTTGCCAAGGCATTGTCAGCATTTGATAAAGGCACAAAATTCAGCCGTGATAATGTTGAGCGCTTGGAAATCCCTTATAAAGGTAAGGTTATCCCTGTGCTTTATACCCGTGCACAGGGTGTTGACGGGCCTGCGCCTTGCGTGATTTTCTTGAATGGTTTGGACAGTAGTAAAGAGCTACTTTATTGGACGAAATTGCCCGAAGCACTTGCCAAACGCGGGATTTCTACACTTTGTGTGGATCAACCTGGCACGGGTGAAAGTCTGCGGCTGCAAGACTTGGTTGCCAGCTACGATTCAGAAACTTGGGGCACGCCTGTTTTTGACTGGCTCGCCGCGCGCGATGATGTTGATGAAAAACGCATTGGTATTTCTGGTATTTCACTGGGCGGTTATTACGCCCCACGTGTTTGTGCAATGGAGCCTCGCATCGCAAGTGGTGCTGTTTGGGGTGCTAATCACAACTGGGCTGAAGTGCAGGAAAAACGTGTTCGTCGCGAAGGTGAAAACCCTGTGCCGCATTATTGGAAACATGTTTGGTGGGTTTTTGGTGCCAAAGACCAAGAAGATTTCATGGAGAAATCTGCGGGTATGAACCTGAACGGTGTGATGGAAAAAATCAAAGTGCCATTTTTGATTACCCATGGCGCGAAAGATCGCCAAATTAGTTTGGACTATGCCGATCAAAGTTTTGAGCAACTTACAAACTCTCCACGCCGTGAGCTGAAAATATTCACGGATCGTGAAGGCGGCGTTGAACATGTTGGGGCAGATAATATGTCGTTTGGACGTGAATATATTGCGGATTGGTTTGGCGAAACATTGGGTGGCCGCCTGAAATAAACACTCTTTAATGGTATAAATTAGAAAAGGGCCCGCAGGTAAGCGAGCCCTTTTTATATTCAGCGATTGAGAATTCTACGTTATCTCTCGATACAAAGTGCCACGCCCATACCGCCGCCAATACAGAGGGTCGCAAGACCTTTTTTGGCGTCACGACGTTCCATCTCGAACAGCAATGTATTTAAAACGCGGGCTCCAGAGGCCCCAATCGGGTGGCCAATAGCAATCGCGCCGCCGTTCACATTCACAATGTCAGGGTTCCAACCCATCTCTTTGTTAACGGCGCAAGCTTGCGCGGCAAAAGCCTCGTTCGCCTCAATCAGATCTAAATCCTCAACGCTCCAGCCTGCTTTTTTCAAAGCTTTTTGCGATGCATAAATCGGCCCTACACCCATGATAGATGGATCAAGACCCGCAGTGGCATAAGACGCAATCCGTGCCAATGGTTTCAGGCCACGCTTTTCAGCGTTCTTATCTGACATCAATAAAACCGCTGCTGCACCATCATTGAGACCAGAGGCATTTGCCGCCGTTACCGTGCCAGCTTTGTCAAAAGCAGGGCGCATTTTTGCGATGCTTTCCAAGGTCGCGCCGTGGCGGATATATTCGTCTTGATCAACGATAATATCGCCTCTGCGGTTTTTCACGGTAAACGGTACAATCTCATTGCTGAAATAACCCGCCTTTTGTGCCGCTTCAGCTTTGTTCTGCGACGCCAGTGCAAATGCGTCTTGCATCTCACGGGTAATGCCAAACTTTTTAGCAACGTTTTCGGCCGTGATACCCATGTGGTAATTATTAAACGCGTCCCACAAACCATCTTTGATCATCGAGTCGACATAAGTCATATCACCCATTTTGTGACCTGCCCGCATGTTGGCCACATGGGGGGATAAAGTCATGTTTTCTTGACCGCCCGCGATGACAATTTCAGCGTCCCCCAACATGATATGTTGTGCGCCTAACGCAACAGTTCGCAAGCCAGAACCACAAACCTGGTTAATGCTCCAAGCAGAGGCTTCAGCGGGTAATCCTGCATTAATATGGGCTTGGCGTGCTGGGTTTTGACCTTGCCCCGCCGTTAAAACTTGCCCCAAAATTGTTTCGGACACGTCTGATTTTTCAATGCCTGCACGGGTTACAACAGCCTCTAGAACCGTTGCACCTAAATCATGGGCAGGGGTTTTTGCAAAGGCGCCGCCAAAACTGGTAACGGCGGTTCGTGCAGCAGAGACAATTACAATATTCGTCATCATAGATATCCTTGATTTATACGATTGTGGCTTCAGTCGCGCTGCGCAATTCGTCTTCGCTGACGCCCTCAGCCAGCTCAACAATTTTCAAACCACCCTTGATCACATCCAGCACACCAAGATTGGTGATAATACGGTCAACAACCGCTTTACCTGTCAGGGGAAGGGTGCATTCTTTGAGCAATTTACTGACGCCATGCTTATTCGCGTGATCCATCACGACAACAACACGTCCAACACCCGCAACCAAATCCATCGCACCGCCCATGCCCTTGACCAGCTTGCCCGGGATCATCCAGTTTGCTAAATCGCCGTTTTCGGCAACTTCCATCGCACCCAAAATTGCCATCGCAATTTTACCGCCACGGATCATGCCAAAGCTTTGCGCGCTGTCAAAATACGCCGTTTGTGGCAGTTCGGTTACGGTTTGTTTACCCGCATTAATCAGATCGGCATCTATTTCGTCTTCGGTCGGGAACGGCCCCATGCCCAGCATACCATTTTCAGATTGCAAGGTGACCTCAATGCCTTCGGGGATATAGTTCGCCACCAAGGTCGGAATACCGATGCCTAGGTTCACGTACCAGCCGTCTTGCAATTCTTGTGCCGCACGTTCGGCCATTTGATTTCTTGTCCAAGCCATAATCTTAGCCCTCTCTTACTGTGCGTTGTTCGATGCGTTTTTCATGTGTGCCTTGGATTAGGCGGTGCACATAGATTCCCGGCAAATGAATGTGGTCAGGATCAAGACTACCCGTTGGTACAATTTCTTCGACTTCAACGATACAAACCTTGCCACACATGGCGGCAGGGGGGTTAAAGTTACGCGCTGTTTTGCGGAAAACCAGATTGCCAGTTTCATCGGCTTTCCAAGCTTTCACAATCGACAGATCAGCAAAAATACCTTCTTCCAAGATATAAGTTTCACCGTTGAAATCACGGTGATCTTTACCCTCAGCAATCACAGTACCCACGCCCGTTTTAGTGTAGAAACCTGGAATGCCGCAACCGCCCGAACGCATCCGTTCAGCCAAGGTTCCTTGGGGTGCGAATTCTAGTTCTAATTCACCTGACAAATACTGGCGCATGAATTCATCGTTCTCGCCAACATAAGATGAAATCATCTTTTTAACCTGACGGGTTTGTAGTAAAATCCCCAAACCAAAGTCATCAACGCCTGCATTGTTTGATGCAAATGTCAGGTCCTTGGTGCCTGCGGCATGGATCGCCGTGATGAGATTTTCAGGTATGCCACACAGCCCAAAACCGCCTGCGGCAATCAACATGCCATCAAACAGAACACCGTCCAGCGCCTCTGTAGCTGATTTGTATATTTTCTTCATCTTAATCCCCAATTTCGCGATCAATACTATATTATATATATTTTAGCATTTTGTATTTTTAGCAGGGTGTCTGCAACATATCCAGCAACAAAAGCTTTGTTGTAAGCTATAGTATATTTAAAATAGTAGAACATATTTGTGACCAATGTCCACTTAGCGGACGTTTAAGAACAAAGTTTTATTTCAGAATACGCAATATGATAATAGCCCGCGTTTTATCAAAGGGGCTATACGTAAACGGCCTATACGTTATATGTATAGGCCGTTTAAAACTTGGGCTTTATGGCGATAAAAGCCGTTTAAATCGGGTAATGAATGTCACCGTCTTGCACTGTCATCCAGCGCAGTTCTGTGAATTCATTAATCCCAGCGGTGCCGCCGAAGCGTCCGTAGCCAGATTGTTTAACCCCACCGAAAGGCATTTGCGCTTCATCATGTACGGTAGGCCCGTTCACGTGGCAAATACCGCTTTCCATTTTACGGGCAAAAGCCATGCCGCGCATTGTGTCTTTGGTAAAGACAGATGCAACCAAGCCGTAATCTGTGTCATTGGCAACTCTTAGTGCTTCGGCTTCACCATCTACACGCACGATGCTGGTCAAAGGGCCAAAGCTTTCGTGGTGGTAAACATCCATTTCTGAAGTGACGTTGTCTAGCAACGCCGCGTCCATCAAAGTACCATCACGACGACCGCCCGCAACAAGGGTGGCACCCTTTGATACGGCATCTGCGATCATAGCTTCGACACGATCACCCGCCGCATTGTCGATCAACGACCCAAGCGGTGTATTGGCTTGCACAGGGTTACCTGCAACCAATGTTTTGACCTTAGCTGTCATCGCCGCGACAAATTCATCGGCAATAGAATTGTCGACAACCAAACGCTCGGTCGACATACAAATCTGACCTTGGTTCATATAGGCACCAAATGCGGCCGCAGCGACAGCTTTTGGAATATCCGCATCATCCAGTACAACCAGCGGTGCTTTGCCGCCCAGTTCCAACAGACAAGGTTTCAAATATTTACCAGCTGTTTGCGCAATAATCCGTCCAACATTTGTTGAACCCGTAAAGTTAATACGGCGCACAGCAGGGTGGGCAATGATGGCTTCAACCACATCGCCTGCATCGGCCGGGGCATTTGAAATAACGTTGACAACGCCCGCAGGCAGACCTGCTTCTTCCAAAGCATCGACAATCAAACAATGCGTTTTAGGACATGCTTCAGATGTTTTGAAAACAACCGTATTGCCGCAAGCTAACGGTAATGCCAGCCCGCGTGTGCCCAAAATAACAGGGGCATTCCAAGGTGCAATTGAAAGCACAACACCTGCAGGTTGGCGCACCGCCATTGCCATACTACCTGGGCGGTTTGACGGAATGATTTCACCCGTAATCTGGGTGGTCATCGCCGCCGCTTCACGCAATATATCCGAGGCAAGCCCGACATTAAAACGCGTCCAGCCCTCGGTTGACCCCGTTTCATCTGCCATTGCAGTGATAAAATCACCTACTTTAGCATCTATACTATCAGCGGCTGCCAATAGAATGCTGCGCCGTTCACGCGGTGAAACAGCGCCCCAAGCAGGAAGCGCACGCGCCGCTGCATCTGCGGCAGCTTTTGCATCTTTAACTGTTGCGGCTGCCGCAGTTGTGGCAACCTTTCCAGTAATTGGGTTAAGGCGTTCAAAGGTAGCACCATTCGATGCTGCCTGCTCATTCCCATCAATTTTAAGTCCCAGTGACGTCATAATTATTCTCCCTTTTCCAGCCCACTCTCGTTGGCAAGGATATGTGATTTCATACCACCATCAACTGGTAAATTCGCACCACGCAACCAACCCGCAGCATCGCTGAGCAAGAAAGCCACAACAGGGGCGATATCATCGGCATTACCAGGACGATCCATGATGCGCATGTCTTCTTCGGCACGCTCCCCAAGGGTTTCCAAGAAATCGCCTAGGATCGGTGTATCCACAGGGCCAGGGCTAACCGCATTCATCCGAATTCCGCGATCCCGCCATGTCCAACGATTGGCAATCGTCCACGCAACCAAAGCCTGCTTAGCAAAGAAATAGCTGTTCTCTTTGGTAATGTCGTTTGCATCACAAAATGCCGCAACACCGTCAAAATCCAAACCTTCGCTGGCAAGGATTTTTGGAACTTCATTTTCCCAGCCAAACCCAGCAAGAGATGCCAAGTTCACGATAGACGCGCCATCGGCCATACTATCGACCAACGACAAAGTTAGATGTTTTAGCGCAACCAAATTGACAGCAACCACATCCGCCGCAGGACGGGTTGGTGGTAAGCCTGCAATGTTTGCCAAACCGTCAATCTTCAACGGAATAAGGCGTGCAATCAAATCATCAATGGCCGCTTTGTCCATAAGATCGACTTGTTCAAAGCGATCATATGTTTCACTTGGCTTGTTTCGATCAACCGCAATAACGGTCGCCCCTTGTGATTTAACCAGTGCGGCAGTTGCCGCACCAATTCCAGACGCCGCACCCGTGACGACAATTGTTTTACCTGTAAGAGGCATGATAATTCTCCCTATTTATACCCTAGCTTAACTCGCCGTTGTTTCAATGTAACCCGTTGAATCAAACTGACCGTTTTCACCACGGAAAGTATGGGCAAAATCAGGCCAAATCACTGTTAGGCGACCAGAACGTTCATCAACATACCAGCTTTTGCAGCCACCATCCAACCAGATGGAACCTTGTGATGTTTCGTGCAAACGATCCATATATTCTTTTTCAGCTGCTTCACTGGCCTCTAGAACACTCAGGTTGTTTTCAGCCGCATAATCAAGGGCGCCTAGGATAAAATCAACCTGTGCTTCGATGATGTAGACAACCGAGTTGTGACCCAGACCCGTATTTGGGCCATTGATGATAAACAAGTTCGGGAAACCATGAACGGTTGTGGAATCCATGGCTTGCATGCCTTGATCCCATTGTGCGTTCAGGCTGTGACCTTTGGTACCAAAGATACGATTTGCGAAGGGTGGTTGTGTTACTTCAAACCCTGTTGCAAAAACCAATGCATCCAATTCATAAGGCTCTTCATTGTCTGCGCCGTAAACTTTACTGCCCTCGATATGGCTCAAAGCAGAGGCTTCAAGCGTGACGTTATCTTGTCCCATTGCAGGGTAATAAGCGTCAGAAATCAACAACCGTTTACAGCCAACTTCATAGTTTGGTGTCAACTTGGCACGCAATTCCAAATCAGGCACACTATTTTTCAGATGTGACGTAGCCATATCTTTGGCTTCTTGCAAATAACGCGGAATATTACGGCGTTGTGCAAAGTTATATTCCCCACYCCAGAAAATTTCTGAACGTAAGGCTTCAACTGTTTCTGGGTCACGACGGAATAATTGACGTTCTGCAGGTGTAAATGCACGGTCAGGACGCGGCACCATATAGGGCGCACTGCGTTGGAAAACCACCATTTCACCAGCAACTTTTTGCATCTCTGGGACRATCTGAATAGCAGAGGCACCAGAGCCTACAACACCGATGCGTTTGCCTTTTAAATCTGCCTTATGATTCCAATCAGCCGAGTGGAAAACTTCGCCTTCAAAGCTGTCTAGGCCTTTAATATTAGGTAAGAAACCATCAGCAAGGTGACCCGTTCCCGTGATCAAAATAGGGGCAATAAACAGACCCTTAGATGTGGTAACTTCCCAGTGTTTTTCAGCCTCATTCCATATAGATTTTTGCATATCAGCGCCAAAATGAATGTGCTCTAGCAAGCCTTCATCTTCAGCACATTTACGCATGTATGCTTGAATTTCTGGGCCAGGTGAAAATACACGGCTCCATTCAGCGTTTGGTAGATATGAAAACGAATACAAGTGTGATGGCACATCACAAGCAACACCTGGATARTGRTTRTCACGCCATGTGCCGCCGACATCGCTTGCGCGTTCAATGATCACAAAGTCAGTGTCGCCCCGACGTTTTAATTGGATCGCCATGCCAAGACCAGCAAAGCCGCTGCCGATGATAATTTTGCCAACATGTGTGGCTGAAGTTTTTGTTGTATTAGTCATTTTAAGTCCCTTTCTTGTATCGTACGATTACGGTTTTTCGGCAGGAATAATGGTACCTGCGGGATGGAAATTAGGGGCTTTAATAAAGCCGTCGATATAAGCAAACAGCTCGGCAGGGCGTTCATGCACAACAGCATGTCCAGACGCAATTTCGCCGTAACGTGCATTTGTAATCGCACCAAACAGCGCTTTACTGTGACGACGGTGAACCATCATATCCGATGTGCACCCGACAACCAAAGTTTCAGCGGTGATGTTTATCATGTCATCTTTGATATCAATCGCTGTGTTCAATGCCATTTGTTTGTCCACAAACGGTGTCAGGTTCAACATGCCAGCGGCTGCAACCATTTCATCCAAACTACGTACAGTTTGAAAGGCAGGGCTGAAGGCGCAAAAAGTCATATACTCGGTCAATGCTGGTGAATTTGCATCACGCAAACTTTGCCATACACGGTTGCGCATTGCTTGGTGGGTGTCTGTTTCCATCCAACCCGCGATCAATACCAAGTTTGCAACTTTGTTTTGCAATTTAGCCGCCGTTGCCGCCGCAATAACAGCGCCCAACGAATACCCCATCAATGAGACAGGCGCATCTGGTGAAACAGCTTCAATCACRGCRCTTACCTGTGCCACAAAYTGATCAATCGTTAGGGTTGATGTTCCTGGGTCAGCAAGGTCAATAGACACCACTTGTTGGCGTGTTGCTAAAATTGGAAACAAATAGCCAAAATGCGCATCTGTGTTACCAGCCGTACCGTGSACCATAACCATAGGTGCGCGTTTTGTCGGCTTACCTTGCGTGTAATAGGTAACTTCAGTACCTTCTACAGTCACGCTAGATTGTGTTCTTTCATTATAGTTTTGCAAAAGAGTCTTCCTTATATATGCGGTTGTTAAACGGTTGGCAGGTGAAACCCGCCATCCACGTAAATTGGTTGTCCTGTTAGATAGGGTAGGGTGCCGTCTGCCAAAGTGGCACAAAGTTTGCCCACGTCTTCGGCTTGTCCCCAACGGCGCAATGGAACGCCGCCTTCTTTGATATAGCTGTCAATCGGAGCCGTACTTGCAGATGCCGTCATGTCTGTTTGAATAAACCCAGGGCGTATTTCATGGACATGAATATTGTCTTTTCCCAAACGGACAGCGAATTGTTTGGCGACCATTGAGAGAGCCGATTTTGAAATGCAATATTGCGCCCGCTCGTTTGATACAAATTCCGCGGCAATCGAGGTGATAAACAAAATGCTACGGTAAGTATCASKGRCRGGGTCTTTCAACATCCGCCGTGCTACATTTTGCGAAAAGAAGAATGTTCCACGCAAGTTAATACCAAGGTTTAGATCAAACGCYTCAGTGCTAAGATCAAGCACGTCCACCAAAGGTCGCGCGGCAATCCCTGCGTTATTAACCAGACAAGCGATCGGGCCAAATGCRYCCCATRCSTTATCAAGCACSGCRTCATGRCCRTCGATATCRGCTAARTCACCCGTRACAAAYGCCGCACGGACGCCCGTGTCTGTGATCAATTTAAGCGCTTCATCTGCAACATCATCGTGTTGCAAGTCCATGATAACAATATCAAAACCTTTTGCCGCCATGTTCAGTGCAATCGCACGTCCCAACCCTTGGCGCCCACCCGTAACCAATGCTACGGGTCTATTTGTCTTTGCTTGTGTCAAATYTATACCTCYAACCATTCTTCGCGCACGGATGTCGCTTTGCTAAATTCGGCAGGTGTGCCGCTAAATACAATTTCGCCGTGACCCATGACGTACAGCCGCTGACTAATACCCAAGGCAATCACCAGTTTTTGTTCGACCAATAAAATGGACACTCCGCGTGATGCGATCTGCCCTAGTAATTCGCCCACGGCCTCAACCATTTTGGGGGCTAGCCCTTCGGTCGGTTCATCAACCATTATCAAATCAGGATCCCCAATTAGGGTTCGGCAAATCGTCAACATTTGCTGCTCGCCACCAGAAAGAACACCCGCTGAAGTATCTGCACGGGTGCGCAAAACAGGGAACAAATCGAAAATATCATCCATGCTCCAACGGTTATTTTTTGTTGGCTTTTGTCCAAGGATCAAATTTTCGCGCACCGTAAGATCGCCAAAAATATCGCGCCCTTCAGGTACATACCCAACCCCAAGACGCGCAATCTGGTGCGGCTTTTGCCCAACCAGTTCGTGGCCATCAAAGTTAATCGATCCTGTCGCCGTCACATCGCCCATAATTGCTTTCAGCGTTGTGGAACGCCCCGCACCATTGCGCCCCAACAGGCTAACAATTTCACCCCGATTGATCGTTAAATTAACCCCGTGCAAAATATGGCTTTTATCGTAATAGCCATGCAAATTCTGAACGGTCAAAAGCGGTTGTTCTGTGCTACTCATGTGCTTGCACCTTCTTCTACGTCATCCAAGGATGCCCCTAGATATGCCTCTTTTACTTTTTCATTGTTGCGGATTTCTTCGGGGGTGCCCGTGGCGATAATTTCACCGTAGACTAAGACTGAAATGCGATCTGCCAGATCAAAAATAACGCCCATATCATGTTCCACCATCAACAGGCTTTTGCCTTTTGACACGTGGCGGATCAGATCCAATGCACTGGCAGTTTCCGAATGGCTCATCCCTGCCATGGGTTCATCTAACAACAATGTGTCAGCGCCGCCCGCAATRGCCAGYCCYAATTCCAACGCRCGTTGTTCAGGGTAGGTCAATTCATCTGCCGTATTATTGCGGCGATCTAACAAGCCCAGCTCATCCATTAAGGCTGTACATTCTGCCTCAACATCCGTCAGGCTTTCAACCGAACGGGTCATTGTATAGCGGTAGCCTAAGCGCCAGAAAACGGCACAACGCAAATTTTCTAAAACCGTCATCTGCATGAAAATATTGGTAATTTGAAAACTACGTGACAGACCTGCCCGTGTAATTTCAACAGGTGACATCCCGTGAATAGGTTTCCCGTGCAAGGCAATCGTTCCAGCRGTAGGTTTCAGGCGTCCGCTGATCAAGTGAAACAAGGTTGATTTACCCGCACCGTTAGGGCCGATCAACGCATGACGCTCGCCTGCATGAATATCTAAATCGACACCGCGAATAATCTCAATAGACCCAAAGGATTTACGYAATCCACGTAGYTCWAGTGCTGGRGTTTGCGTATTCATTGGCCATCTCCCACAGCAAGTTCATTTTCAAGCATATGTTGGCGGGCTTTGAATTTCTCAACTGTGAACCTCAAAGCAAAGARGCCACCTAGAATTAATRCAATTGCCAAAATCCATGACYCAACTTTTGYAGTRTCYAARCCAAGACCCATAAAGGACATTTCAGACCCAAGGTGTGCATCAAGTCCTGCGCGGTATCCCAGCTCGATTAACATGCTCGCRCCAAAGGCCATCACGGCACCTGATAAGAGAGTTAAACTTGCCGATCCCAATAGTTTTGGCATGTGCTTTGATCGTAAAAATGCCCRRCCAKMRMKWARMRYKSCCGCCAAGCCTCGCGGCGCATACATCACCACAAGAATGAACAGCAGACCGAAATACAACAACCATGCAGGCGTGATATCCGACAGCCAAATTTTCATCATACCGATGACAACCGCGCCCAAAACAGGCCCCAAGAAAATCCCTGTGCCACCAATATAAGTCATCAACAAAACCAGTGTGGAATTGGCCGCACCTAATTCGTACAGCGTCACAATCTCAAAGTTAATCGCCGCCAAACCACCTGCAACCCCTGCGAAACCAGCCGCAATGGTAAAGGCACCTAACCGAATACGTGACGGCTGAAAGCCCAAAAATTCAACACGATCAGCATTGTCACGCGTCGCATTGCACAGCACACCAAAAGGAGTTTTAGTTAGGAAGTACAAGCATAGTGCAGAGATTAAGAACCAGCCTGCAACAATATAATATACCTCGATTTCAGCCGCAAAGCCGAAACCCATGAACTCGCCCATATCCATACGGTCGATATTCATACCTTCTTCACCGCCAAAAAAGTCTGGAAACAGAAAACTACCCGCATAGATTAATTCACCCAGACCAAGGGTAATCATCGCAAAGGGCATACCACCCCGACCAGAGGCAACAAGGCCGCCAAGATAGCCAAACAGCAAGCCGCCCAAACCGCCAATGAGCGGARTGATCGGCAAGGGCACTTSAATCCCTTTACTGGAAAAATAMAAAATCGCATGAACGGTAAARAASCCGCCAAGCCCATAAAATGCGCCGTGACCCAAGGACAAAAGCCCTGTTTCACCTAGCAAAACATTATAGGATAAGGCAAAAATCGCCATGATCCCAAGATAGCTGAATGTTGTAACCATCGAGCGTTCAGGAAAGATGATCGGTGCAAAAARCACGATCAAAACCAAYCCTACCCAAGGGAGATATTTGAAAACGGATTGTGACATAGAAAGACCTTTCATGGCTTAAGCACGCTTGCCAAACAARCCAGAGGGACGAATAACCAGCACAACGACCAGYAATAAATACGGAATGATTGGCCCTAGTTGGGCGACRGTGACATGGAACAAATCATCCAACGSCGCAGGGGCAGAATGAATGCCGATATGTCCYAATACATCCGCCAAGGACAGATCAATAGAAACGGCAATCGTTTGAATACACCCGATTAAGATCGACGCGACAAACGCACCCGTCAGCGACCCAAGCCCGCCGACAACCACAATCACAAATAAGATCGGGCCCAATGAAGCCGCCATTGACGGCTGAGTAATCAAAACAGGCCCCGCAATAACACCAGCAAGCCCTGCAAGTGCGCACCCTGTACCGAAAACCATCATAAAGACGAACGGCACATTGTGACCCAACATCGCAACAGTATTCGGATGGGTGAGTGATGCTTTCACAATCAAACCGACACGGGTTTTAGACAGCAATAACAACAGTGAAATAAAGACAGAAACAGACACCACCAGCATAAAAATACGAAATGCAGGAAAGCCGTTTCCGTAGATGGTAAAGGCCGTAAAATCTAGAACTTCTGGAACTTGAAAATTCTGCTGGGCACGTCCCCAAATCATTTGCACAAGTTCTTCGATCAAAAAGGCCACACCAAAAGTGAACAACAGCTCACCTAAGTGACCGTATTTATGCACCCGCCGCAGGCCATAACGCTCAATCAATGCCCCAATGATGCCAACCGCTAAAGGTGCCAAAACAAGAGCAGGCCAAAACCCGACCCATGTTCCGATTTGAAAGCCGAAATAAGCCCCAACCATAAAAAAACTGGCATGGGCAAAATTAAGCACACCCATCATACTAAAGATTAAGGTCAGCCCACTGGCCAACAAGAACAGCAACATGCCGTACAAAATCCCATTCAACAGTGAAAAGACGAGAACATCCATTCCAAGAAATCCTTTGTAACGATTAAAAGCGTTGAAAGTTTAGACGCAGCCCAGGGCGCGGCCATTGCATTTCAATTAAGCGGCCTGTGCCAGACAATGTGATGTAGGCGGTTTTCATATCATCGCCGCCAAAACAAATATTGGTTGAAAACGGGTCGGGCATTTCAATGGTTTCGACCTCTTTCCCTTCGGGGGAAATCACTGTGATACAGCCAGGGGTAAGACCTGCGACGCAAATGTTACCGCATTCTTCTACGGCAAGTGAATCGTAGCGTTTAAAGCCTTCGAGTTGCGCCAACATTGTTGCACTGGGGTTTGACGGATCGGTCGGTGCAAGCGTGCCTTGACCTGTGATCTGGTAATACCATAAGCGCCCAGTTTCAGTTTCCGACACATAAAGTGTCTCTTCATCAGGCGACAAACCAATGCCATTAGCCGTTGTAATCGGATAAGCAATTTCGCGGGCTTCAGACCCATCAGGGGCACCCCAATAAGCACCACCATGCAGAAAACTACGCGCCGTGCGCATCCCGTGATCGGTAAAATACAGGCTACCATCACGCGCCACCACGATATCGTTTGGCATCAATAAATCATTGCCACCAATCGTGCGGTAAAGCTCGGTTACTTCGCCTGTTTCAATGTCGACACGTTCAATACGCCCACCTGAAAATGTGTCAGAACCGCCAACAGGTTGGGTCATGCCACCAGGCGCACCCCATAAAAAACCATCACCATTATTACAAATATAAAGCGCGCCATCCGCGCCAAAAGCTGCCCCATTTGGCGCACCTTCTAATTGTGCAACTGTCGTTTTTGTACCATCGGGATACACCCGCGTTAAGCGCTGTGCTTTAATTTCACAAACGATGACAGAACCATCTTCCATGGCAACTGGGCCTTCTGGAAATTCCAAATCCGCAGTGAGTGTTTTGTAATTAATCATTATTCCCCCCCCAATGGTACTTAATTGTCAGGCATGGCGACCAGCGCCGCCATGCCCGTAATATGTTATGGACGTTTCATCTTACATGTTGAATCCAGCGTGATATCTGCGGCAGGAATAATCGCTTGTGTTGTCCAACCCCAACCCGTGCCCTCTTCGTCTAGTGCGCCTTCTGGAATGGGGCCAAAGCTTGAAACAGACATGCTTGCAATGATTTGGTGATCATCCTTACGCATGTACGCGTCAGCACCATAAATCGTTTTCGTGCCGATACCTTCAAGAGCTGCAACCAGTTTATCTGTCTCGTTCGAACCAGCTACTTTAGCCGCCGCAGACAATGCACGGATCGCGGTTACATCACCCGGAAAAGACGATGCTGAAAATTTATTGGATTCAGCAAAAGCTTTTTCATACGCAATCAAGCTTTCATCTTGGATACCCGTGTCGCCGTCAAAGACGGAGTATACAAGGTTTTCCATACCCGCTTGGCGGATGGACGTTGGCGCACCTGGACCTGTTGAAAAATATGTGAACCATTTGATTTCAAGGTTCGCTTCGCCCGCTGCTTTTAGCAACAAGGCCAAATCGGCACCCCAATCGGACGTGATCACCGCATCAGCACCAGAGGCACGGATTTTTGCAATGTAAGGTGCAAAGTCTGTAACTTTTTGCAAAGGATGCGTCTCATCGCCTACATATTTAATGTCAGGGCGGGTTTCGCCAACCATTTCCAAAATGCGTGCGCGTGTTGTTTGACCAGAAGACCCTTCAGCATTCATCAAGTATACACTTTTGATGTCATCTTGTGTTGCCAAGAAACTCGCCAAACCTTTGGTTTTCATGTTCGCGTTAAGCACCCATGAGAAACCATAGTAATCACATTTTTCACCCGTTGTTGCTGGGTCATGTGATGCGCCATCAAACACAATAACTTTGCTGTCAGGATTGCGGCGATTGTATTTTTTTACAAARTCAATCAACGCAAAAGTATTAGACGATGACACGCTTGTTTGCAAAATACGGGCACCCGCATCAATTGCTTTTTGCGCTTGGATAACTGTTTCTTGTGCAGACAATTTATTATCAAATGTCAAAATTTCAATTGGCACGCCGTTCAAGCCGCCATTAGCATTCACTTCTGCAACGCTATGCGTGAGAACTTTGTTAATACGTTCAGCAACAATAGCAGCAGGTCCAGAAAACGGATCAATCATCGCAAACTTAAATGTGTCTTGCGCAAAAGTTGCAGCAGACGCAGCCAGCGAAAGGGTCAGGGAAATCCCTGCAATGTTAAAAAATTTCATATTTTCCTCCTTGATGGGTCAACCAGCACGATGTTACATGCTAATAAGTGCTTCAATGTCGTCAGTAAGCCCACATCTGTCAAACCGATTAGTCCGAGGCTTGGACTAATTAAAAAGAATTTCTTTGGCAGGTATTTAAAAGTAAAAACGCTTCAATAATTTCAAATTATATAGGRATTTTTGAGAAATTTAACTYCGAACCRCGTGACTAAATTTGCAGCTAAAKTATGGCTGATTCTAATTATAATGCTTTAAAGTCTACATAGTGGACTTTTATTCTCTTGGTTTAATCGCGTCCTTTACCCGACAATACCACTGCGCCTTGCATTAAAAGGCTTACGAATATTTAATAATACGGTACATTAGTTGCTAAATAGCCCTCGCATTAGGATAACATGTGAACACCAACGACACAGCTTCTACACATAAGAACATGTCGATATTTTCGTCATCAATGACCCATCAGTATGAAAACTTTTTGCAGTCATATCATGCCTTACAGGGACTTGAAGCCATTTGCATGGTCACACATGACAAAGCCTCTGCGGAGGGTGCAAAAGAGACCACCCTCAAAATCGACCCAAACATAAAATTTACCAGTGCCATTTTTAAAGATGTCGGCTTTTTAACGGTGCCTCTATCACTTTCTAATGTGTGCAATAATTTGACTGCATTTGTAAAAAAGAACGCACAAAAATGGGCAACGCTTCCTGTATTAGTTATCGATATGCGATGGGGCATAGCAACGAATTCTACTGCGGCAAATTTTGATCAATGGGCGGGCGAAGTTGAACAACTCTGTAAGCACTTAGAAATCAATATTGTTTCACTCTACAACCGACAGCTTATATTTGATGGGCATCTTGCCACCGCATTACATGGCCATCCTTATGTTTTATCAGCCCGAGACCTACAACCTAATCCACATTGGCTGCCGCCTTCATTGCATCAAAAGGGCACTCAACGGCAAAAGTTTGACTTTCTGCTAGAGGCTCTTATTCATCCTGGAAACCCAACACAAACCAGTCATGGCGCGTTCGCCGCAGAGGGAACCGATCCAGGCTGGTTGCCACAATCTGACCCTGGCATATTAAATGACCGCACCCAGTCCCGTGCCGTTGGATGGGAAATCAGTTGCTTAGGAGCACTACAATTACGATCCTCAGAAGGGATTGAAGCCGTTTGGAAAACCTACGGCGGCTCAACAAAAAAAACCAAGGCTTTATTCGCATATCTTCTACACAAAGGGGCGCAAGGCGCATCGGCTGAAGAGCTTGCTGATTTTCTTTGGCCAGATTGCCCTTCGTGTGAAACAGGGCGWAACCGTCTACATCAYACRGTTAGAAGYCTGCGAAAAGTRTTGAAAACTGTTACGGATGAAGCCTCCGAAACGCCCCCGCTTTTGCGGGTAGGAAATCGGTATATATTATGCCCCCCCGCCAATAGCTGGCTCGATTTGACCTCCTTTGAGCAAGCTTGTCGCCAATCAGAAAAACATATTTTAGCAGGGGCATCCGAAGAAGCCCTTTCATGTTTACATGCAGCAGACCGATTATACTTAGGCGACCTTTTTTCCGATATTGGCGAAGAATATGTCGATGGTTCTGAACGGGATTGGTGCTGGTCAAAACAGTATTGGCTACGTGATATGTTCCACAAAATACAACGTGAACTGGCGCGGCTGTACCGCGAAAAAAGTGACTACTCTGCGGCACTGATCCATTGTAAAAAATCACTAGATGTCGACGAGTTATGTGAAACAGCACACCAAGAAACGATGCGTGTTTACTTTGCCCAAGGTCGCGGCGAAGCCGTTGAGCGACAATATAAAATTTACACACGCATGCTGAAGAAAAATGAAACGCACCCTGCCAAAGATTCTGTTACACAACTCTATAAAGATTTAATGATACAACTAGAATCTTAGATTTAYATATAAAAATTAAATAGTTACRTRCAATAGAAAAACAATAGAAAATGGTGTAGTCTTYCTGTAATACGTCCGAAAATGGGCGCAGGGAGGATAATTAATGACATCTGCCAGCATGGCCACTGCCGTGGGTTCCGTTGGGTTTACCCAAGAGTTTGATCCGTTTGATCTTACCGATCCATTTGAATTTTATGCAAGATCACGTGCCGAAGAACCTGTGTTTTATAACGCAGAAATCGACCACTTTGTCGTGACGCGTTACGATGATATCAAAGCAATTTTCACAAACTGGAACCTATTCTCATCCGAGAACGCACAACAACCACTGCGCCCCTTATGTGCTGCCGCAAAAAAAGTTATGACCGATGGTGGCTTTACCGCTTATTCGGGCATGTCAGCACGGGTTCCCCCTGATCACACACGCATTCGCAAAATTGTTCAATCCTGTTTTGGCATGCGTCGCTTCAAGGCGATTGAGCCTGATATTCGCCAAATCGTAGAAACTGCAATCGATCGGTTTGCCAAATCTGGTGCTGTCGATTTCTATGCAGAATTTGCCCGCGATGTACCTGCGTTTGTATTATTCAAACTGGTCGGCGTTCCCGATAAGGATGTCACAATGGTTAAAAGCTGGGCGGTTAGCCGCGCTCTTTTAACGTGGGGCACGCTCACCGATGATGAACAAATTCCACATGCCAAAAACATGGTACAATACTGGGACTACTGCCGCGCTTTGGTGCAAAAACGTCAAGATAACCCGACAGATGATTTGCCAGGTGATCTGGTTCGCTTGCAATCCGAAGGTGCCGATATTTCAGGCGATGAAATCGCAGGCGTTCTATATAGCATTCTCTTTGCAGGGCATGAGACAACAACAACGCTTATGGGCAATGGTCTGCGCGAATTGTTAGAACACCGTGATAGCTGGAATATGATTTGCGAAGACCCTTCAACAATCACAGGGGCCGTTGATGAATGCCTGCGTTTCAGCCCGTCGATTGCCGCGTGGCGCCGCACAGCCTTGGCCGACACACAAGTCGCAGGGATAGATATCCCCAAAGGCGCGAACCTATTATTGGTTATGGCATCGGCAAACCGCGATAGCGCTGTCTTTAAGGACGCTGATATTTTTGACATTAAACGCACAGATGCGCGTAAGCACCTGACCTTCGGATACGGCATTCATGCTTGCGTCGGTCAACAGCTTTCAAAAATGGAGTTCGCAATCACCTTGGAAACCCTTTCAAAACGGTTTCCAGATTTGCGCCTCGCACCGAACCAAACATTCAGTTTTATACGAAATTCTTCGTTCCGCGTGCCTGTTGCGTTGAATGTTGAATGGGATGTGAAGGCTTAAATAAGCAAAAATACCAATATCGATTAGGCTTTGGGAGGAGCATATGACAACACAATTGGATACGCGCCACACAATTATGTTTGTGGACGCAAAAGAAAGTGAATTTGAACGCTTAGGCGGAAAATGCGCTAGTCTTGCACGCATGATTGCAGCAGGGGTCACCGTACCGGGCGGCTTTGCCGTGACGACGGATGCCTATGCATGCCATTTAGCCGCAAGTACTGTGGGCGCAGAAATCGGTAAAATCATCGCAACAATTGACACCAAAGATGTCGTCGATGAAGAAATAAAATCAGCTAAAGCACGTAAAATTTTAGTAGACGCCGATATGCCTGCCGAGGTCGAACAAGCTATTCGTATCGCTTATACCGCACTTTCCCCTGAGGGCGACTTGCCTGTTGCTGTTCGCTCATCCGCCACAGCGGAAGACATGCCAGATGCCAGTTTTGCAGGTCAGCAAGATACGTTTTTATGGGTCGTCGGTATCGACGATGTGTTGCAAAAAACGAAAGAATGCTGGGCAAGCCTGTTCAACGCACGCGCCATCTCRTACCGCCATGACCATAATTTGGGGCACATGGATGTGTTGATGTCTGTCGGCGTTCAACGCATGGTCGATGCCGTTGCCGCAGGKGTTGCGATGACACTTGATCCGATCACGGGGGATCGTACACGGATCATCATCGACAGCGCCTTTGGTTTGGGTGAACCTGTTGTTTCAGGGGAAATCACGCCTGATAATTTTGTCGTCGAAAAAATTCTGATGGAAATTATTGAACGCCGCATTGTTGAAAAAGACTTTGAGCTTGTTGCTGATCACAAAGCAAAAACAACGGTAGAGCGGGTGATCGAGCCAGAGCGTCGGACATTACCATCCTTGACCGACAACCAAATCATGCAAGTGGCCACCCTATCCAAACGTTTGGAAAAACAAATGGGCTGTCCSCAAGATGTTGAATGGGCTGTGGTGCACGGTATGCCCGAAGGGGCCGATGTTGTGGCACTACAAAGTCGCCCTGAAACCGTTTGGAGTCAGAAAAAAGCGACCAAAAGCACGGCCAATTATTCTGTCGGCATGCAAAGCCTTGTCGGGACATTAATGGCCCCCATAGCCAACAAAGATTAAGCACATAAAAAGTAATCCAGCTAGATAAACACCAGTGGAGAAAACAAATGAATAAGCAAAATAGCTTTCCTAGCCCCTACGATACAGGCGCACCAAAAGGCTCTGAAGGATGGCAAGATCTCTATCCATACTACTTGCGATTTCACGACAACCTTAAAGAAGAAGAAGAGGCAAAATTCTGGTTTTGCGATAGCCAACACTGGCCAAGCCCGTTCAGACCTTTTGATGCCGTAACCGTTGAATATGCCTGTAAATGTCTTGGGCAATACAACACACGTCACCTAATGGTACCGCCTGCAAATGGCATCGATTACCGCATCCACAACGGTTATTGCTATATGAGCCCTGTGCCGGCYCCCCCAGAAGATATTCCTGCGCGTATTGAACATTTCATGGAACGCGCGGGTCATTATTTTCAAAACTGGGACGACTTGCTCGAAAATTGGCATAAAAAAGTCAAAGCCAATATTGATGCAATGGARGCGATAACCTTTGAGCCTTTGCCMGATATGGTGCCGCTAGAATGGATCAAAGACGGGACYGGYTTAGACAACACAACCGCATTGATGGASAACTACGATAAAGCCCTGCAAATTTTGTATAAAACATGGCAGTATCACTTTGAATTTTTGAACCTTGGATATGCCGCTTATCTGGAYTTCTTTGGCTTCATGAAAGAACAGTTTCCAGCTATCCCAGACCAAGCTATTTCCAAAATGGTTCARGGCGTTGATGTTGACYTGTTCCGYCCRGATGACGARCTTAAGAAGCTTGCTAAATTAGCTGTTGAACTCGASGTTGTTGATGCCTTGAACACAGGTGATGTCGATGCAGCCTTGGCCGCTTTAGGCAAAACAGATGCGGGTAAAAAATGGATCGCAGAATGGGACGGCGCTAAAGACCCRTGGTTCAACTTCACATCTGGCAATGGKTTTTATTCCACCGATAAATACTGGATTGAATATCTCGACATTCCAATGGGCTACATCCGTGATTATGTTGAGCGGGTACAAAAAGGCGTCAATATCGACCGGCCAACAGCAAAAGTAGCTGCAGAACGTGACCGCATTACCAGTGAATATGCTGAACTTATGGATGCAGACGCACAAGAAGCATTCAACGGCAAACTAGGCCTTGCCCGCGTTGTGTTCCCTTATGTTGAAAACCACAACTTCTACATTGAACATTGGTCAATGAGTGTGTTTTGGCGCAAAATGCGTGAACTTTCAGAGGTACTACAAGGCGCTGGCGCCTTTGAGAAAGCCGACGATATGTTCTTCCTTAATCGCCAAGAAGTACGTGATGTGTTGTTTGATTATTCCAGTTCATGGGCTGTCGGCACTAAGATTATTGGCAAAACATATTGGGCGCCAATCATCAAAGAACGTCGCGGTATCATGGACGCATTAGCTACAGAAACACCCGCGCCCGCCTTTAACGCACCGCCAGAAGTAATCACTGAACCTTTCACAATTATGTTGTGGGGTATCACCAGCGAAAGCGTAGGTCGGTGGTTGAACGGCAACGATGATCCATCACTACTAGTAGGCATGGCCGCGTCACCTGGTAAAGTAACAGGTAAAGCACGGGTCATTCGTTCTGCAGATGAATTGGGTCTTATTGAAGAGGGCGAAATTCTTGTCACACCTGTAACCGCCCCAAGCTGGGCACCTGTGTTTGGCAAAATCAAAGCTACAGTGACAGATATTGGCGGCATGATGAGCCACGCCGCGATTGTGTGCCGTGAATATGGTCTACCCGCCGTGACGGGAACAGGCTCCGCCAGCACAACCATTAAAACAGGCCAAGTGCTTGAAGTGGACGGTGCCGCAGGAACTGTTAAAATTCTTGATTAATAGCTTTGGGCGCAGAGTTTGACCTCTGCGCCCAATTTTCATTATTAATAATAGTACATCAATATCAATCATATATGAGCAACCCCATGTCCCATTTCATCCTAAAACGTGATCTTCCGCTATGGTACGAAGCACGCCCTTGGTTAGATGTTCGCAGCAATGATGAACACACATTATATGCATATAGAATTGGGCAAGCTCTATTAGAAGTCGACAAAACCGCAGACCCAGCCATCGTTCTGCCTGCCATTATGTTGCATGATATCGGTTGGAAAAAACTACCTGAAGATAAGTTGACACAAGCCATCGGTCCCAGCCCAAAATACCCTGAGCTGGTACGCGTTCACGAAGTTGAAGGTGCAAAAATCGCCGCCGAAATTTTAGAACGCCAAACGGATATCTCTTTTAATATCCAACATATCACAGACATTATTGATGGCCATGACACCCGCCCCGAAGCCATTTCAAATGAAGATGCCTTAATGAAAGACGCTGATAAACTTTGGCGCTACACCCGCCACGGCATTATCAAAATGGAAGGCTGGTTCAAAAAAACACATGCCGAAATCCACGATATATTAGTAGATTTTGTAACCCCACAACTGCTGTCAGATGCAGGGCGCTCATTAGCACAAGCTTATTTGGCAAGCTCCGAAGCAGACCTACACCTTAATGCCCTCATGGCACTGGAAAAAAACGATGACTGATAGCCTAAAACTAACTGGTAAACGCGTAATCGTTACGGGCGGGGCAGGTGGCTTAGGACGTGCATTTGCACAGGCCTTTGCCCAAGAGGGAGCTAAAGTTATTGCAGCGGATATCAATGTGGACGGGGCCAATGAAACAGCCGAATTAATCAAAAAAGAAGGCGGTATTGCTTATGGTGCAGCCGTTGATGTGACCAATGCGGGCTCAATAGAGGCGCTCGTCGATTTTGCCAAAACCGAAATGGGTGGCGTTGATATTTTGGTAAATAATGCCGCAATTTATGCAGGCTTAAAGCGTCAAAATTTTGATGAAATAGACGAGGCGCTTTGGGATCAAGTCATGGCTGTAAATGTCAAAGGCTACTGGATGATGGTCAAAGGACTAGCACCAGAACTTCGTGCCGCAGGTGGTGGCGCAATCATTAATATCGCATCCGCCACCGTCATGAGCGGATCCCCCATGTGGCTACATTATGTAACCTCAAAAGGTGCGGCAATCGCAATGACGCGTTCTTTGGCGCGTGAATTAGGCGATGATAATATCACCGTTAACGCCCTAGCGCCTGGTTTTACCTTAACCGAAGCCAGCTTAGATTTAATGGATGATGCTGCCGAATACGGGGTAAATAGGGGTGCGCTAAAACGTGCGGCAGGCACCACAGATATGGTTGGGGCCGCATTGTTCCTTGCCTCACGCCATGCAGAATTTATGACAGGGCAAACTCTTGTCGTCGATGGCGGTCGTCAATTTCTTTAAAGGAAAAGCGCAGGGGGTTTCACCTAGTGACACCAGCCCCGACAAGACATTGTTTCAAACAAATAACATCGCATAATATTAGAAAATTGCCTGAAAAGAGGACACAATGAGTGATAAGCTGACACATTCGGATATTGAAGACATCATGGCATTGGTTGAGAGTTCTTCTTTTGATCAATTGAACCTTGAAATGGGCGATATGAAATTATCGTTACGTCGCAGTGGCGCAAGCGATGCCGCACCCATTGCCGCAACGGTTCCAAGCCCAGTAGCAGCACCAAGCCCCACAGCTGTTGCACCTACAACTACCCCACCAGTTTCCGCGCCTTCTGATGGGGCAACGAATGTAAATTCCGAGATGCTTGGAACATTTTACCATGCGCCAAAACCGGGTGAAGCCCCTTTTGTTTCAGTGGGCTCTACCGTGACATCTGACACGGTCATCGGCATTATCGAAGTTATGAAACTGATGACGTCGGTCACCGCAGGTATTGACGGTACCGTGACGCAAATTATCGCGCCCGACGGGGAACTGGTTGAACACGGGCAAGTTTTAATCCGCGTCAAACAGAGCTGATAAATGGCCAAAATTAAACGTATTTTAATCGCCAATCGAGGCGAAATAGCCATCCGCATCATTCGGACATGTCGCACGTTAGGCATTGAAACAGTGCTTGCCGTATCCCAGGCTGACCGTGACGGATTAGGCGCACGTCTCGCCACCCGCGCCGTTTGCATAGGGCCTGCACGATCAAGCGAAAGCTATTTAAAAATTGGCACACTTATTGAGGCTGCTTTAGTAACACAATGTGATGCTATTCACCCTGGCTATGGTTTTCTGTCTGAAAATCAAGCCCTTGCAGAAGCTTGCGATGAAAACGATATCATCTTTATTGGCCCAGACGCCGCACATATTGCAGCGGTCGGGGATAAATTAACCGCCCGCCAACACGCAATAGATGCAAAAGTTCCCCTCGTTCCAGGTGGCACAGTCAACAACGTCAAAGAGGCCATAGAACTCGCCCCCACAATCGGGTTTCCTTTATTGGTTAAGGCCGTTTCTGGCGGCGGCGGGCGCGGTATGAAGCGCGTAGACCATGCCAAAGATTTACCCGCTTTATTTGATCTTGCCGTTTCCGAAGCCATTGCCGCCTTTGGCGATGGCCGCGTCTATCTCGAACGATTGGTAACAGTTGGGCGACACATAGAAGTCCAAATCCTAAGCGATGGCGAAACAATCCTACATGTTGGCGAGCGCGATTGTTCCGTCCAACGGCGCTATCAAAAAGTGATCGAAGAAGCCCCTGCGCCCTGCCTGCCAACACAAATGCGCGACGACATTCTAGAGGCCGCTCTACGGTTTTCTAGGCACATCGGCTACCGTAGTCTTGGTACGGTTGAATTCTTAGTAGATTGCGAACGCGGCGAGTTTTATTTCCTTGAAATGAATGCCCGTATTCAAGTGGAACACCCTGTTACAGAAGCCATTACAGGGCTGGATTTAGTCGCCGCACAAATCGAAATCGCCCAAGGCACACCCTTAACATTGACCCAAGATGACATTCATTTGCACGGTCACTCCATAGAATGTCGCATCAACGCCGAGGATATTTCTGATGATTTTCGCCCCGCACCAGGGCGTGTCGGGGACGTTTGGTTTCCATCGTTGAACGGTATGCGCGTTGATACATACATTGAATCAGGCGCAATGATTTCACCGCATTACGACAGCATGATCGCCAAGGTTATTAGTTGGGGTGAAACCCGCGAAATTGCCCTGTCTCGAATGCGCGACATGTTAAAAGTTTCCGTCCTGAAAGGTGTGAAAACCAACATTCCTTTGCACCGGCTGATCCTAGAAGATGCGGCCTTTATCGCAGGCGGGATTAATACAAGTTATCTTGGAGAATTGTTAACACAATTACCCGACCAGACATTTACCGAAAGCGAGACCTGACATGGCAGCGATTGAACTGATCGACACAACCGTAAGAGATGGCAATCAAAGTCTTTGGGGGGCAACAGGTCTGGACACGGGCATGATGTTGCAAATCGCACCCGTTATGGACCGTGTCGGGTTCGGCGCGATTGATTTTACAACCTCAACCCATATGGCCGTTGCCGCGCGTTTTAAACAAGAAAACCCGTGGGAACGTATCCGCTTAATGCGCGATGTAACACCAAATACGCCGCTTAGTTTTTTAACCACGGGAATGCGTTTTATTTCATGGGAAGTGGCCAGTCATGAGTTCATGTCGCTGGCCTTCGGCCTGCTGGTTAATGCAGGTATTCGACGCTTTGCCATCATGGATCCGATGAACAACATTGATTCCATGCTGACCATGGCTGACCTAACCCGTAAAGCAGGCGGCGAAAGCATTGTTGCGGCGCTCACCTTTACGCTCAGCCCCATGCACGATGACAAACACTTTGCTGATTGTACTGCAAAACTTGCAAAATCAGGCCGTTTTGATCGGATTTATTTGAAAGATCCAGGCGGATTATTAACCCCTGAACGCGCAGTGACTTTGATCCCTGCGTTGAAAAAAACCATGGGTAAAACGCCACTTGAAGTGCATTCGCATTGCACCATCGGCTTGGCACAATTCTCCTACCTAGAGGCCGCCGAACACGGGGCGCAATCCTTGCACACTGCCGCGCGTGCTGCCGCAAATGGCACATCCCAACCCCCTGCGGATATGATTGTAAAAAATCTGCGCGACATGGGGCATAGCGTTGACATTGATGATGACGCAATGGTAGAAATGGACAGCTATTTTTCCGCCCTTACGACTGCAGAAGACTTACCCGCAGGGCAACCGCAAGAATTTGACCGCAGTTACTTTCGCCACCAAATGCCTGGTGGCATGATGGGCACGCTTAAACGACAACTGACGGAAACCAAACGTCTGCACCTATTACCTCAGATTTTAGAAGAGGCCGCGCAGGTGCGCGCCGACTTGGGTTATCCCATCATGGTGACGCCGTTTTCACAAGTGGTTGGCACCGTTGCCGCCCTTAATATCATCAATGGTGAGCGTTACAAAACTCTCCCCGATGAAGTTATCCGCTATGTGCTTGGCCG